>NZ_JBSFVU010000059.1:0-25443 GCF_053592475.1 Streptomyces sp. NPDC002671 | reverse complement strand
TGGTACTGCAGGGGGGACCCTGTGGGAGAGTAGGACGCCGCCGAACAAATTTTGAGAAAACCCCCGCATCTTCGGATGCGGGGGTTTTCTGCGTTGAGGATCCGGCCACGGCCTTGTCCGTGAGGTGCTGCGGCTGACGGGCAACCTGTTTTGGCGCGGCTGCGGTCGGCCCTTCAGATCTTGACGACCTCTACGGAAGGGCCGCATAGGAGCGTCAGGTTCTCGGGGTCGGAAGTGAGGACAGTGACGGGCTGGGGTGCGTTGAGGGCGATGACGGCGAAGGCTGCATCGATGGCGTACTTGTGTCCGTGGAGGTGATGGGTCCGCAGAAGGGCCGCGGCCTCGTCGGTGACCGCCTTGGTGACGTCGCGAACATCGATGCGGGAAAGGACCCATTTGATGCGCGCCGGGTGAATTCGCTCGTAGTCCGCCTCAAGGGTGGTCATGGCGCTGGTGACCATGCGGATGCCCTCTTCGGAGGCTGCCTGGACCAGAGCCACGACGGTGCGGTCCTTGCGGTAGAGCTTCGAGAGACTTTCGCTCTCGAGCAGCAGGGTGCCGGGCATCAGGCGGCGGCCCCGCCGGCCTGCCGGTGGTCGTGGCGCAGCAGTGCGCGGGCCGCCTCAATTTCTTCGCGGGTGAGTCCTTCGTTGTCGGTCTCGAAGTCGGTGACGATCTCCTGGAGCTTGTCCATGGCGACCCGCTGTTCGAGGGCTTCGGCGACGTAGGCGGAAAACCCGCCGGGGCCGACGTGGGCGCGCACAGTCTCGGCGAGATCTTCGGGCAGGCTGATCGAATACTTCCTGTTACCACTCATGGTGCCGTTCCTACCGACGGTCGTAAGAGCGTGCCATGTGTACACAACGCCTGCGGACCCCGGCCGGT
This sequence comes from Streptomyces sp. NPDC002671, assembly GCF_053592475.1. NCBI lineage: Bacteria > Bacillati > Actinomycetota > Actinomycetes > Kitasatosporales > Streptomycetaceae > Streptomyces > Streptomyces sp. NPDC002671. Next base: position 24,558 of record NZ_JBSFVU010000059.1, on the reverse strand, counting down.
GCCGGGGGCAGCGGTGGCAGTATGCGGGGACATGGCGAAAGGGGCCGGGGCGGGATGGGGCGCAGTGAGCGGGAGGCGGTTGCCGCGGGAGAGCGGCTGTACGAGGCGGCGCAGGCGGTGGCCGGCGACCACGGGCGGGCTGTCGAGGCGGTTCGGGCGGCGCTGAAGCCGATCTGCGACACGGCGGCGGAACAGGCGCTGGACGCCATCCCGGTGGCCCGGTTGAAGGAGGTCACCGAGGGGCGGCTGAGGCTCGGGGAAGTCGAGAAGAGTGGCTTGCGATCGGTCCGGCAGGTACTCGATGCCGGTTCCTACCGTTTGCGACAGATTCCTGGCGTGGGGCAGCGGACCGCCGATCAGGTCATCGCGGCGGCACGTCAGATATCTGATGCCGTTCGGGAGACCATCGCCGTCCACATCGACGTGGATCGGCCAGAGCCGCGAACCACCTCTCTCGTCACGGCCCTGCATGTGCTGGTGGAAGCGGGCCCCGATGCGCGGCGAGCCGTCGACACGGCCGTGGCTCTCTCGGAGCGGCTCGGTCCGCTGCTGGCCGAGGCCAAGCCGGCCGCCAGGCGGCTGCGGATGCTGCTGGTGGGGCAGGCCAAACGAGCTCGGGCGCTGGAGGCCGTTGCAGAGGTCCGCAGGCTGGCCGAGGAAGCAGCGCAGGGCGGTGTGCCGGAGCTGCTTGCACAGGCCTCGGTGGATCTGCTGCGCGGTGCCTCGACCGAGGTTGCCGCCTGGGTCGACTTCGAGCTGCGTTCCGCCGAGTACTACAGCCTGCTCGCGGAGATTTCCGGCCGCAGCCCGGATACTGCCGCTGCCGAGGGGTTCCTGCCCGACGAAGTTGCCGAGCGGGTCCGCGACCAGATGCTTGATGACACTCAGCGGCGGGTGTCGCTGCGCGGCTATCAAGCCTTCGGGGCGCGCTTCGCCCTGGCGCAACGCAAGGTGATTCTTGGCGACGAGATGGGGCTCGGCAAGACCATCCAGGCCATCGCTGCTCTGGCTCATCTCGCTGCCGAGGGGCAGAGTCACTTCATGGTCGTCTGCCCGGCCAGCGTCCTGATCAACTGGACACGCGAGATCGAGGCCCGCAGCAAGCTGCGCGTGATGCCTCTTCACGGCCCCGACAGGCAGGAAGCGTTCGCCGACTGGAAGGGCCGGGGCGGCGTAGGGGTGACTACCTTCGACGCCTTGCGTGGTTTCCCGGCCCCCGGAGGCGGCGAGCTGGGGATGCTGGTCGTGGACGAGGCGCACTACGTGAAGAATTCGAAGACGCGGCGCTCCCAAGCCGTGACGGAATGGTCCGAGCACTGCGAACGCGTTCTCTTCATGACCGGCACGCCCATGGAGAACCGAGTCGCCGAGTTTCGCAGCCTTGTGCAGATTCTCCAGCCGCACCTGGCAGGGGTTGTCGGTGACCGTGACGGAGTGGCCGGTTCCAAGGCATTCCGGAAGGCCGTCGCCCCGGTCTATCTACGCCGCAACCAGCAGGATGTTCTGACCGAACTGCCCGCGCTCCAGCAGACGGACGAGTGGGAGGAACTGAGTGCGTCGGACGAAGATGCCTACCGCGAGGCCGTGCGCGCCGGCAACTTCATGGCGATGCGCAGAGCGGCGTACGCGCACCCCGAGAAGTCGGCCAAGCTGAACCGGCTGCGCGAGATCGTCGAGGACGCCGCGGAGAACGGGCTGAAGGTGGTGGTGTTCTCCAGCTTCAGGGATGTCCTTGGAACGGTGAAGGACACGCTGGATGGCGCGGGGAGCAATGGTGGCGCTCACGTGTTCGGTCCGATCTCGGGAAGCGTGCCGCCCGCGCGCCGTCAGCAGTTGGTGGACGAGTTTGCCGCCGTGCCGGGTCATGCGGTGCTGGTGGCGCAGATCGAGGCGGCGGGGGTGGGGCTCAACATGCAGGCCGCGTCCGTCGTGATCATCTGTGAGCCCCAGATCAAACCGACCATCGAGCACCAGGCGGTGGCGCGGGCCCATCGCATGGGGCAGGTGCGTTCGGTCCGGGTGCACCGGCTGCTCACCACCCGCGGGGTGGACGAGCGGATGGTGGAGATGCTGAAGAACAAGACCCGCCTGTTCGACGCGTACGCGCGCCGCAGCGTGGTCGCCGAGTCGACGCCGGACGCGGTCGACGTTTCGGACACGGCGATGGCCCGCCAGATCGTCGAGGAGGAGCAGGCGCGGCTGGGAGCGGTCCGCAAAGAGTCCGCGGGACACCCGTAGGCGACCAACGTGCCGGAGCGCGAGCTGATCGATCCGGATACGGCGGAGCCTGCTGCGGGTGCCGAGTGAGACTTGTCTTCGAGGATCAGGGCTGGGAGGACTACACGTCCTGGCTCAAGAACGACCGCAAGGCGCTCGCTCGGATCAACAAGCTCATTGAGGACGTCAAGCGTGACCCCTTCACGGGGATCGGCAAGCCCGAGCCGCTCAAGTATCACTTGCCCCAGATGTCTGCCGTGCGCGCGAGGATGTCCTCTGCACCGGCAGCGGGGCCGTATCTGCCGATCGGCAGATACGGCCCGCATCCCGAGCGGCTGCGGCAGCAGTTCGAGGGGGTGCTCTGGCGGTTCAGGGCCGGCGCGCAGTGGCGGGAGATGCCGCAGGAGTTCGGCGCCTGGCCGACCGTCCACAACCTCCCTGGACAGAACGCCTAGCTCGCTGGCGGGTCTGTGGGGTCGGCCTTGTCGGGCGAGCGGTTGAAGATGAACTCGCTGGCGCGGGCGCGAACCTGGGCGCGGGTGCGGCCGGGGTGGTCGGCGGCGAGGAAGTGGCTGCCGATGGCCATGCAGAAGGCGAGCAGGCTGCGGGCCTCGACCTCGTCGGGGTCTGTGCAGAGAGTGCTGAGTGCGTCGCGTAGCAACTGCATGCGCCGGTTGTCCACGCGGCGCAGGCGGTCGGCGACCGCCTCGTCGCGGCGGGCCCAGTCGCGGATGGCCAGGTCTATGGGCAGCAGGCGGTCGCTGGAGAAGGTGAGTTGCCCGGCCAGCCGGACCTTGTCCAGAACGTCGCCGCTCTCGTGCTCGATCCGGTCGAGGACGTCGTCGACACTCTCTCGCTCCCAGGCGTCGAGCATCTCCGTCAGCAGCGCGTCACGGTTGGCGAAGTAGCCGTAAAACCCGCCCCTGGTGACGCCCAGCGCCTTGGCCAGGGCCTCGACGCGCACCGCGTCCACGCCGCCCGTGGCCAGCGCGCGCAGTCCCTCTTCGACCCACACCCCGCGCGGTGTGCGCAGCCTGCCCATCGTGTGATCCACCTCGCCTTTCCGTTGGTTGTACATGGCTGTATAACCGGTCTAGCCTCGACTTGTACATGACTGTATAACCAGAGAGGGCCACGGCGCCCGGCCGACTTCGAAGTGAGAACGGAGAAAGCAGATGGTTAAGTGGGCAGGTTGGATCATCACCCTCGCCGGCATGGGGCACACGCTGGGCAGTCTCGTCGAAGCAGCCCCGGACCATGCAGGAACATGGTTTGACGGGGGATGGAACTTGGGGGACTACCCCGAGATGAGTGACGCCACCGTCGCGTGGTGGTATTCGGTGTTCAGTTTCGGACCGCCGCTTCTCCTGATCGGCCTGACCGTGCTGTGGCTGGACCGCCGCGGTATGACGCCGCCGGTGTTCATCCCGTGGGCCATGGTGGCGTGGGTCGTCGTCGGCTTCGTGGTCGACGGGCCCTCGCCCTTGCTGATCCTCCTGGTCGCGGCCGGCCTGTTGCTGGCCGAAGTCCGGCGCACCAGGCGCCGCGAGAACACGTCGCCCCAGGCCGACCCTGCTTCCAGGGCGCGTATTGAGTCGTGATCAATTTGCGGGACGCGCCCTCGCGGTGGGGTTTGCAGCGGTAGATCCGCTGGCGTGACGCGCCTGCAACTGACCGGCAGCGCTGACCACGAACTGCCTTGCCGGGCGTCCTGCTTGTGGGGGAAGGGACGCCCGGCGGGGGCCGCCAAGCCGGCGCCAATCCGTTGAACAGCCACAGCCAAGTCCTCTGCCGATGCTGGGTGCACGCAGCACCGGCACAGAGACGGGCCGTCCAAGGACGCCGAAGCCGCACGATCCCTGAGAAGTGCGCCGTCATCCATCGAACACCGGGAGCGACGTGGGTCTGGATGGAGGTCTCATGAGGCAGTCGATACACAAGCGTGGTCTTTATCTCGGAGTCTTGCCGGAAAGAGCGGCGGTCAAGGACAGCTCGACGCTGCTCACCCTTGATCACGATCTTGATGTTCTCCCGGAGGCGGGACGGCGCCTGACGGTGGCCGAGCTCGCCCGTCATGTGGTGGACCTGGCGGGCCGGATCGCGGCGGCCGGGGTGAGACCCGGGGAACGCGTCGTGATCCACAAGGACGCCAACTTCGACGTCTGGCTGCTGGCCACCGCGGTGGCGCGTGCCGGTGCGGTCCCGGTGATGCTGTCCCACTCGCTGGACAGCACGACCATCGCAGCCCTGCTCAAGCGACTTGACCAGCCACACCTGCTCAGCGATGGGCCCAAGCTCGACGCGTTGGCCGACGTGCCGCTCGCGGAGCTCACCAAAGGCGTGATCAGTGTGGGCGACTCCGGGCCGGGGGTGACCTCGCTCGCCGAGCTCGCCGGATCGCCCTCGGTGCACGCGGTGTTCCAGGGACTGGACGAGCCGGCGATGATCACGCACACCTCCGGCACCACCGGGCTGCCCAAGCTGGTGGTGCACACGCCGCGGACGATGCGCGCCCGGCTTCGGCCGCAGTTGTTCCTGCTGGCGATGATGAGGAAGCGGGAGACCGTCGCCATCCATATCGCCTTCGGTCATTCGCGGATGTTCGCTGCGATGGCCCTGTGCCTGGCCAAGGCGATGCCGGTGCTGCTGGTGAACCATGGTGATCCCGACGACGTCGCCGACTTCTTCGCCAAGTACCGGCCAGGACTCATCGAGGCGCTTCCCAACTCGTTCCTGGCGTGGGAGGGCCTGGCCGACGATCCGCGGCAGCCGTTCGCGTCGGTGAAGGTCTTCAGCAGCACGTTCGACGCGATCCACCCCAGAACGGTCCGCCGGCTGCTCGACGCCTCCGAGCGTCAAGCGCCGCAGTTCTTCCAGATCTACGGGCAGAGCGAGGTCGGCCCGGCGGTCGGCCGCCCCTACTTCCGCAGTTCCATGCACCGCATGGACGGGCGCTGCGTGGGCTACCCCCTGCCGGGCAGCGCGCGAGTGAGGCTGGTGAGCCAGAACGGCGAGCGGCCGTCGGCGGAGAACCCCGGCTCCATCGAAGCCCGTTGGGACGGCATAGCGAAGACCTATTACGGCGAGCAGGAGCGCTACGACGCCAACGTCCACGACGGGTGGTGGCGAACCGGGGACGTCGGTTACCGCACGAAGTTCGGCTGTCTGCACATGCTCGACCGGGAATTCGACACGATCCCCGGGGTGGGCAGCAACCTCGAGATCGAGGATGCCGTGCTGGACAGGCTGGAAGAAGTGATCGAGCTCGTCGTGGTGCCCGGCCCGAAGTCCGCCGCGATCCCGATCGTCTGCACCCACAAGGACCAGCCGCTCGACCTGGACCGCTGGCGCGCGGCCGTCGCCGAGTATCCGCAGCTGGCCGACCCGATCCAGATCCCGCTGGCCGAACTGCCACGCACCGCCACGCTGAAGACGCGCCGGGTCGAACTGTCCCGCCGCCTCCACGAACAGATCCAACGACAGGCATGAGCCATGGCCGACCGAACACGGCGTTCGAGCACCGGCCTGATGAGGTGAGGCGGCAGGTCAGCGCCGCCGTGGAGCACGGCCTGGTCTCGCCAAGTCGGCGGCAAGTCGCGGCCAAGTTCCGTGGCCGAGCCTTGGGCGCATGGAGCTCCAAGATAAGGGAAACGTCACGAGTGAGGTAGCCGGAGCTGACCGGGAAGACGCGGTGCAGGCTCTCTATTCGGTTATCGAGGAATCCGCTCGGCTGCTGGATGTGCCGTGCTCGCGGGACAAGGTCCTGCGCATCCTGAACGTGTACGGGGACGGTCTCGCGGACGCCGCGATCGCGTTCAGGATGGGGACCGGTAAGCGGCACGAGGGAGACCTCGACTGCCGGTTCACGGTTCCGCTGGACGTCGATCCGTATGAGCTGGCCGTGTCGAACGGCCTGACCGAGGCGACGGACCATCCCGCCGGCGCTCTGCTCGCGGACATCCGGGAACACTGCCCCATTGACAGTTACGGTATCGACTTCGGGGTCGTCGGGGGTTTCAAGAAGATCTGGCTGGTCCTGCCCCGGGGTGACCTCCAGGGAATTTCGAAGCTTGCCGGCATTCCGTCGATGCCGCGCGGCCTGGGCGAGAGCATCGATTTCTTCGACCGGCACGGCCTGGGCGACACGGCAGGTCTGCTCGGGATCGACTACCGGCACAGAACGGTGAATGTGTACTTCGGCGAGCAGCCCCCTGAGTGCTTTGAACCGGAGTCCATACGTTCGATGCTCCGCGAGGTCGAACAGGCAGAGCCGACCGAGCAGATGCTCACGCTCGGCCAGAAGGCATTCGGGATATATGTGACCCTGAACTGGGATTCCCCGAAGCTCGAACGGATCTGCTTTGCCGTGGCGACCCCGGATCCGACAGAACTTCCCATTCCGCTGGACCCGAAGGTCGAGCGATACGTGAAGCACGTGCTGAACTCCCAGGGAAATCCGAGGTTTGTCTACGCCGTCGCGTCCCAGCCTGACGGCGAATACTACAAACTCCAGTCCTACTACCGGTGGCGACCCGAAGTACTGGACATCATGCAGTTGTCCGACGGGGTCAACAAGGATCCGGTATAGCGAGGCTCATTCAGCTGCTCTCGGCCCGCGGGCGGCCCACGGGGGGCTATCGCCTGGGCAGTTATCTCTGGAAGGACGGACAATGGGCACTATCGAGGTTCCGGTTTTGATCGTGGGCGGGGGCGGGACCGGCTTGTCCGCCTCTGTTTTCCTGTCCGATCACGGTGTTGACCACCTGTTGGTGGAGCGGCGTGCGGACACGTCGAAGCTGCCGAAGGCGCATTACCTCAATCAGCGCACGATGGAGATCTTCCGTCAGCACGGTCTGCACGGGGAGGTGGCCGAACAGGGGGCGCCACTGGAGAAGTTCGGCAAGGTGCGCTGGCAGACCACGCTGACCGGTGAGGGACCCCTGGACGCGCGGCTGATCCATGAGATGGACGCGTTCGGCGGTGGTGCGCTGCGCGAGACGTACGAGGCGGCCGGGCCCGCCATGCCGGTCAAACTGCCGCAGGTACGGCTGGAGCCGATCCTGCGCCGTCACGCCGAGGACCGTAATCCCGGGCGTATCCTCTTCGGCCACGAGCTGACCGCGCTGTCCGACAACGGTGACCGTGTCATCGCCGAGGTCCGCAACGTCGAGACCGGGGAGCTCACCACGGTCGAGGCGCAGTACGTCGTCGCGGCGGACGGCGGTCGCACGGTCGGTGCCGCTCTCGGCGTGCAGATGCAGGGCCTGCCTGCCCTGTTCGACGCCACGACGGTCTATTTCTCCGCCGATCTGTCGAAGTGGTGGAACGAGGGCTCGATCATCACCTGGTTCCTCAACCCCTACCGTGCGGACCTCACCAACGCCCTCATCGAGATGGGGCCGACCTGGGGCAAGCACTGCGAGGAATGGGGCCTGCACGTCTCCCTGGCCGGTGTGGACCGGTCCGACGAGCAGGCGGTGGTCGCCAGGATCCGCGAGGTCCTCGGCCTGCCCGACCTGGAGCTGACCCTGCACGAGGTGACGAGCTGGACCGTGGAGGCGGTGCTCGCCGAGCGCTACCGGTACGGACGGGTGCTGCTCGCCGGTGACGCCGCGCACCGCCAGCCGCCCGCCGTCGGGCTCGGTCTGAACACCGGCATCCAGGACGCGCACAACCTTGCGTGGAAGCTGGCCGCGGTGCTCACCGGCCGCGCCCCCGACAGCCTCCTCGACACCTACGAAGCGGAGCGGCGGCCCATCGGCCAGTTCAACATCGGTTGGGCGATGTCCGCGGCCTCCGCCCACCAGGTCGTCATCGACGCCGCCGTCGGCCTCGGCCAGCACGTCCCGCCGGAGCGCCGGACGATGATGTTCGGCGGATACTTCGCCCCGACTCCGGTCGGCGCGGCCCAGCGGGCGCGGGCCGCGGAGATCTTCGCCACCCACCGTGGCGAGTGCCAGGCGCACGACGTTGAGGTCGGCTTCGCCTATGAGCAGGGCGCGGTCGTCCCGGACGGCAGTCGGCCGCCGGCCCGCGCGCCGCTGGGTGATGTCCACCAGCCCACGACCCGCCCGGGGCACCTGGTGCCGCACGCGTGGATCGAGCGCGACGGCCAGCGCCTGTCCACCCATGACCTGACCGGCGCCAAGACCGGTTTCGTGCTGATCACCGGCCCGAACGGAACGCCGTGGAGCGAGGCGGCAGCGCAGGTGGCGGAGAAGTTCTCGATCCCGATCGTCACGGCCCGCATCGGGCACGGCGCGGAGTACGCCGACGTCGACGGCAGTTGGGAGGCCGTCCGGCAGATGACCGACGAGGGCGCCCTCCTGGTCCGGCCCGACAACCACGTGGCATGGCGCAGCCCGAGCGGCGACGAAAACCCGGCAGACGCTCTGGGAAGCGCCATCTCCCGCATCTTGGACCAGGGTGCCGCGTAATCGGGAGGACTGCTTCAAGCGTCCTCGACCGAGCGCCGTTCGCACACATTCACCTGGCCCGCAACATCCCCTCGAAGAAAGAAACAGCGCATGATCAATCGGAGATCCCTCCTCTTCGGCGCGGGCGGGGCCGCGCTGGCCGCGACGGTGCTGCCCGGCTCCGCACGTGCCCAGGCCTCGTCCGGCGTCTGCTGGAGCCAGTTGCGCCGCCACCTCCAGGGACGGCTGGTGCTGCCGTCGGACGCGGACTACGCGACCGCCAAGCAGCTCTACCAGGTCCAGTTCGACGACACCGCCCCCCGCGCGGTCGCCTACTGCGCCTCTGCCGCCGACGTCGCGGTGTGCCTCGCCTTCGCCCAGGACAACGCCCTGCCCATCGCCGCGCGCAGCGGCGGCCACAGCGCGGGCGGATACTCCACGACACCGGGTCTCGTCATCGACGTGTCCGGGCTCAACTCCGTCACCCTCGGCAGCGACACCGCGACGATCGGCCCCGGGGCGCAACTCGTCGACGTCACGAACACGCTCGCGCCGGCCGGGCTGACGATATCCGGCGGCTACTGTCCGACCGTCGCGGCCGGCGGGTTCCTGCAGGGCGGCGGCATGGGCCTGTTCACCCGGAGCATCGGCATGGCTTCGGACAAGGTGACGTCGGCGCAGGTGGTCCTCGCCAACGGCAGGGCCGTGACCGCCTCACCGGAGCAGCACAGCGACCTCTACTGGGCCCTCCGCGGCGGCGGTGGCGGCAACTTCGGCATCGTGACCTCCTATACGGTCGCCCCGACGCCCCTCACCAACATCGCCGCCAACAGCCTCACCTGGACCTACGACCAGGCACTGGACATGCTGGACGGCTGGGTGCGGTGGCTGGCCGACGCGCCGTGGTCGATCGGCAGCGGCGTCAACGTCACGCTCCAGGACGCCGCGCCCGGCAAGGTCCCGACCGCGAACATCTTCCTGGGCTCCGTGGACACCGGCCCAGGGTTCGCCGCCGAGATCGACCGGCTCCTCGCCCTGGTCGGGCACGCCCCGGCGTACCGGCAGTCGTTCACCGCGCCCTACAAGTCGGTCATGATGTCCCTCTACAGGTGCGCCGATCTCACGGCGGACCAGTGCCACCGCAGCGACACGTTCCCCGGGGGACAGATCCCCAGGCCGGCGTTCGGGGCGTGGCGCAGCCGCCTGTTCAGCGAGGCGATGCCGCGCGACGGATGGTCGCAGGCGCTCGCGGTGCTCGACTCGGACCGGCTGGCCGGGCAGGCCCGCCAGATGCAGATCTCCGCCATGGGCGGGCAGGTCAACACCGTGTCGCGCACCGCCACCGCGTACGTGCACCGCGACACCCTCTTCTCGGTCAGCTTCCTCACCTCGAACGCCGTCGCGCCGGCCTCCGACGAGGCCAAGGACGCCGCGGGCCGGTTCGTCGACGCCGGCTTCGCCGCGATCGACCCCTATTCGAACGGCGAGACGTACCAGAACTTCATCGACCCCCGCCTGTCGGACTGGGAGCTCTCCTACTACGCGGAGAACTATCCGCGACTGATGCAGGTCAAGGAGAAGTACGACCCGCACAACCTCTTCCGTTTCAAGCAGAGCATTCGCTGATCCGCGCTCGTCCTCGAAGTCGGCGCTTTTCGCGGCGCGTTGTTCCGGCTTGTCGCCAAGTCGGCACCACGTCGCGGAAAGCGCCGGCCAAGTATTTAGGAGCATGGCATGAAACCACCGCATGTGACGCGTTCGGCTCCGATGCCGTGGCCCGTGGAAGTCGACCGGGATCACGTGCGCCAGGCGACATCCCGGCTGCTCGGGTATGTCAGCAGCAGGGTCGATGCCGACGGAGCGATACGCGAGCAGTGCGAGAGCCGAGTGCTGGAGTCGGCGCTCGCGCTGTCGCTGATGACGCGCACCGGTATGGCCTCGCCCGCCCGGGATCGCCTGCTCGCCTTCCTCCAGGCGCACCAGAACTCCTCGGAGCAGCTCGACCGCGCCCTCGCCACGCTCGCCGTCGGCCGGGCCACCGGCGGGGCAGCCGCTGGTGACGCCGCGTTCGTCGGCAAGCTGACGGACGGCGTGCTCGGCGCCGCACCGGGGTTCATCTCCACCCGCCGCCGCGACATGGTGTACGCGGTGTTGTCGGTGCTCGGGTGTCCGTTGCCGCCCGGCGTCGCGCCGGCGGCGGGCGGAGTGGTCCCCAGCGATCCCATCCACTCCTGGGCCGCCGTCCAGCAGGCCGCCGTGACGCTGATCCTCGCCGCCGCGGCGGACGTCAGCAACGAGGCCACCGCTGCCGCGCTGAGCACGCTGACGGCGACGAACCCGGCGACGACGGTGTGGGAGGGGTATGTGCTGATGCACATCCTGACGCTGCACGGGCTCGCCGGTGTCCCCGGGCAGGAAGCGACCGTGCGCAGCGGCCTGGAGACACTGCTGCGGCACCAGCGCGCCGATGGCGGCTTCCCGTTCGTGGCGGCGATAAACAACTGGTGCACCTCGACCGCCGGATTGGGTCTCGCCGCGGCCGGTGCCCCGTACAGCCTGCTGCGGAGGATGGCCGGGGTGCTCGCCGCCCACCAGGGTGGCGCCCCTGGGCTCTCCCTCTCCCGCGGCGCGACGCTCAGCGGCGGCTGGTCCATTTCCCCCGGGGTGGCGCAGAACGACGTCGACGACACCTCGTCCGCCCTGGAGTTCCTGCAGGCAACCGATCCGGTCGCCTTCGGCGGCTCCGTGCGGCGCGGGGTGGACGCGCTGCTGGCCGTACAGGGCGCCGACGGCGGGTTCCCCACCTATGTCGCCGGCGCCTCCTCCGAGCCGTGCATGACGGCCGCGGCCATCTGTGCGCTCGGGCCGCATCCGTCCACCGCGCCCGAACGGGAACGCGCCTTGGCGTTCCTCGCCGAAAACCAGCTGTCCGACGGCGGATTCGAGCCGGGGTGGAGCCGTAGCCGCCTGCACACGCTGTTCCGTGCGCGCCTCGCCGCATGCACCGCGAGCCCGCACGACCGCCGCATCGCCGGCATGGCCGAGCGGATCGAGCGCACCGTGCGCGAGACACAGAACGACGACGGCGGCTGGGGGATGCAGCCCGGCGATCGCAGCGACGACATCAGCACGGCCTACGGGTTGATCACGCTGTGCTACGGGGCCGACCCCCAGCCCATCGGGCGCGCCCTGTCCTGGCTGCTCGCCAACCAGAACGCGGACGGCGGGTACAGCGGCCCGCCCGACATGGTCGGCCCCCGCCCGTTCACGTACCACTTCCCCATCCTGACCGACGTTCCCGTACTCCTCGCGTTCGGCCACGTTCACTCCCGGGTCGAGGACGCGGCACCTGTACTCCAGGGCGTGGCGTAACCCCAACCGGCGGGCGCAGAAGGGGTTTCGGGTGCGCGACGCACCGGCCGTCGATGAGATGTGGATCACATATGGCGGGTGGGTGTCACACTCCGGGTGCCTGGGGCACTCTCAGTTCTGAACGCATCCGCGACGGGAGGCCCTGTTCCGATGTACCACGCCCCGCCAGATCCGCTGGCGAGCAGCGCGACACAGGTGTTCAGCGACCATCGCGAGTTGCTGTTCTCCGTCGTGTACAACATGCTCGGCAGCGTCGCTGACACCGAGGACGTGCTGCAGGAGACTTGGCTGTCGTGGGCGGCCAGGAACCAGACACCGGGCGGGGAGCGGGTCGACAACCCGCGCGCCTACCTGGTGCGGATCGCGGTCAACCGGGCCCTGGCTCAGCAGGCCACCGTCAGCCGCCGCCGTGAAACGTACATCGGGTCATGGCTGCCCGAACCGCTAGTGAGCCCCCTCACCGGCATTCTCGTCCTCGACGATGCCGCTGATGCGGCAGAGCGCGCCGACTCGGTGTCGATGGCGCTGCTGGTGATCCTGGAGACTCTCACCCCACTGGAACGCGGGGTGTTCGTCCTGCACGAGGTGTTCGGCTACGCCCACACCGAGATCGCAGAAATCCTCGGCCGCAGTCCCTCGGCGATTCGTCAGCTCGCCCACCGCGCCCGCGAGCACGTCCACGCCCGACGCCCCCGCTACGAGCCCGACCCGCACCTCCGGCGGCAGGTGACCGAGCGGTTCCTGGCCGCCGCGCTCGGCGGTGACCTGGACGCCCTCATGGAGATCCTGGCGCCGGAGGTGACCTTGTGGGGTGACGGCGGGGGGAAGGCTCTGGCAGCGGGGGGTCTGCGGCCGATCCACGGCCGGCACAAGGTCGCACGCCTGCTCGCCGCCGTCGGCCCCCGCTCCGGCAAGAGCCTCGACGTCGCCTACCGCAGCGTCAACGGCGAACCGTCAGCACTGCTGTTCACCGGCGACACCCCCTACGCCGTCGTCGTCCTCGACCTCACTCCGGACGGCAACCAGGTGTGCGGGATCTACGCAGTAGCCAATCCCGACAAGCTCTCCCACGCTCACTGAACACTGAGGAATCCTCATGATGCGCAAACTGGCGTCCTTGCCCAGTGGCAGGGTGGCCAAATGGGTCGTCCTCGCCCTCTGGATAGCCGTGCTGCTCCCGGCCCTCATGCTGGCCGGCAAGCTCGGCGACGTCGAGAAGAACGACAATTCGGCCTGGCTGCCCGGTAACGCGGAGTCGACCAAGGTCGTCGACCGACTCGAGAAGTTCCAGCATTCCGACACCCTGCCGGCGATTGTGATCTATGACCGGCCCGAGGGCATCACGCCTGCCGACATGACCAAGGCCCAGGCCGACGCCGAAGCCTTCAAGGGCCTCAAGAACGTCGTGGGGCAGCCACAGGGTCCGGTGAAGTCCCAGGACGGCAAGGCCATCCAGACCGTGGTCCAGATTCACAAGGACCAGTCGGGCTGGGAAGGGATCCGCAAGGTCGTCGACGCGATGACCAAGGTCGGCAAAGAGAAGTCAGGCGGTCTCGGGTTCCACGTCACCGGACCGGGCGGTTACGCATCCGACTCGATCAAGGCCTTCAGCGGAGGCGGCGGCCTGACCGCGATCACTGCCTTGGTGGTGGTCGCGATCCTGCTGCTCACCTACCGCAGCCCGTTGCTGCCACTGGTGCCACTGCTGACCGTCGGCGTCGCCCTGGTGACGTCGGAAGCGGTGATCTACCTGCTGGCGAAGAACGCCGGACTCACCGTCAACAAGCAGACCAGCTTCGTCCTGACCGTGCTGGTGTTCGGCGCCGCCACCGACTACGCGCTCCTGCTCATCTCGCGGTACCGAGAGGAGTTGGCGCGGCACGAGGACCGGCACGAGGCGATGGCGGAGGCCCTGCACCGCTCCAGCCCCGCGATCATCGCCAGCGCCGCGACCGTCGCGGTCAGCCTGATGCTGCTGATGCTGGCCACCCTCAACTCCACCAAGGGGCTCGGGCCGGCCTGCGCCGTCGGCATCCTCGTCGGGCTGCTCGCCATGATCACCCTGATGCCGGCCCTGCTGGTCATCTGCGGACGCTGGATCTTCTGGCCGGCGAAGCCGTCGTACGGATCGGCCGCGGCGGCCAAGGAGGGCATCTGGACCCGGGTCGGCACCGCCGTCTCCGGCCGGCCGCGGATCGTGTGGATCGGCACCACGCTCGTCCTCGGCGCCATGGCAATGGGAGCGTTCGGGCTCAAGGCCGACGGGCTCTCCAACAAGGACCAGTTCACCAACAAGCCGCAGATGGCCGTCGGCGAGGAGATCCAGTCCAAGCACTTCCCGGCCGGGTCGGGCGACCCCGTCTACGTCGTGGCCAAGGCCGCCTCGGCGGAGCAGGTGAAGAGCGCGCTGTCCGGCGTCCCCGGAGTCACCGCCGTCTCGCCGCCGGTGATCAAGGCCGGTGAGGTCCTCATGCTCGGGGAGCTCAAGGACGATCCCAGCAGCAAGGCCGCGACACGCACCGTCGAGCAGGCCAGAACCGCGGTGCACCAGATCAAGGGCGCGGATGCCCAGGTCGGCGGCAACACGGCGATCGTGCTCGACGTGCAGAACGCGGCCTCCCACGACGACAAGGTGATCATCCCCATCGTGCTGGTCGTGGTGCTCCTCATCCTCGCGCTGCTGCTGCGGGCGATCGTCGCACCGCTGCTGCTCATGGCGACGGTGGTGGTGTCGTTCGGAGCGGCCCTCGGCGTGAGCAGTCTGATGTTCAACCACGTGTTCGGCTTTGCCGGGTCGGATGCGTCCTTCCCGCTCCTGACGTTCGTGTTCCTGGTCGCCCTGGGCATCGACTACAACATCTTCCTGGTCACCCGGGTCCGTGAAGAGGCACTGCTGCACGGCACCCGGCGCGGCGCGCTGGTGGGCCTGTCCACCACCGGGAGCGTCATCACCTCGGCGGGTCTGGTGCTGGCCGGTACGTTCGCGGCGATGGGCTCGCTGCCGCTGGTGATGACGGCCGAGCTCGGGTTCACGGTGGCGTTCGGCGTGCTGCTGGACACCCTGATCGTCCGCTCGGTGCTGGTCACCGCGCTGACCCTGGACGTGGGTCGATGGATGTGGTGGCCCAGCAACCTGTTCAGGCGTCACGACGACCCCCAGCCGCTGACGGACGAAACCGACCCCGAGCCCGCCCTCAGGGGCGTGTGACAACCTTCCGACACGAGCCTTCCGGCGCCGGTCGTAAGGCCCGGTGAGGATGACGCGCGGACGCGACCCCTGTTCTTGATCGAAGGCTTCGAGAAGCCCGATCATCGGGGGTCGCGTCCGCCGCTGCGTGTTCTCATGGTGTCTACGAGTTCGGCCTGAGTATCAGCCCAGCGCCGGGGCCTGGTGCAGGATCGCACTCTCAAGGTGTTGAAGCGCCGGACTGGGGTCGATGCCCAGCTCCTCCGCCATCCGCTTCCGATGGGTCCGCAGCACCGCCAGTGCGTCGGCCTGCCGTCCGGCCCGGTACAACGCCAGACTCAGCAGCTCACAGCCGTATTCGCGCAGCGGATGGGCCTGCATGAAGGCTGCCAGTTCGGACACTGCCACCTCATGCGCACCCACGGCTATCAGTGTCGCGCAACGCCCCTCGACCACCGACAGCCGCAACTCCTTCAGGCGTACCACCTCCGGCGCCACATGCGTGGCATCGGCCACCTCCGCGTAGGCCTGCCCACGCCACAACGCCAGCCCCGCCTCGAACTCGCTCAGTGCCCGCTGCGGATCACTCTGATCCAGTGCCTGCCACCCGGCCGTCGCGAGCTCACCGAAGCGATGGACATCGACCTCGGCGACGCGGCCGTCCAGCAGATAGCCCCGGCCGTGAGTGCGCAACACCGTCGCAGGCTTCCGCGGTGGCCGATCCGGTTCCAACACCCGCCGCAAATTGGCTACATACGCATGCAGCGAGGTTATCGCCGACGGCGGCGGCTGCCCGTCCCACAACTCCTCCAGCATCACATCGACCGACACCGGCTGACCCACCTGGCTGACCAGCAGCGCGAGCGCTGCGCGCTGCTTCGGCGCTCCCAGATCCACCAGCCGGCCGGCGACGGTCGCCTCCACCGGACCCAGCACCCGGAACTCCACCCCGGCCGGTGATGTGTCCGGGGTCTCCGAAGGCTGTGCCTCGGCCCCTTGGGCAGCGCATTCGAAACCGTCATCCGGGGGTGGAGTGGTGGGGTCGAGTTCGAGAGCCTTTGCGAAGTACATCGTCAGTGTCTGATTTGCCCGCCGGAGCTCCCGCACTTCGCGCTCCAGTTCAGCGATGCGCCGCGCAGTCCCCGTACCGCCTCCCGGCGGTTGCCGAGGAATAAACGGCGTCCCGGGCCGTCCGCCGATCCCGGGGTCGGCGACCATCGTGTCGCAGTTGGTTTCCTCGTTCGTCATCTCTCAATCCTCTGCATTCCACTCCTTTATTCAGGAGATCGAGCCAAGTCGACACCAAGCCCATAGCAAGCGAGATGCGCGACATTAAGGGGAGTACACGCTGTGAGGGGAAAAGAACATCCTCTACATCAGAGAGGCAGATGCCGGGCATGCCAACTCTATGCAAGCCGTCGGTGAGCGTGCCGGAATACATCATTACGCTGGAAGAAACTCTGGAATTCGCCGAGAGGGTACATGCGGGGAAGCCGCAGCTTCCGCTGGCACTTCGATTGATACAGAACACGGGAGTGCAGAAGCGGCATATTGTGCAGCCCATCGAGGAGACGCTGAGGCATCCCGGCTTCGAGGAGCGCAACCGCATCTATGAGCTGGAATCAAAGAAACGGTGCCCGGACGTCATAGAACAGGCTCTGGCGAACGCGCGCCTGGTGGCAGAAGACATCGACGCAATTATCTATGTGTCGTGCACCGGGTTTCTGATGCCCTCGCCCACTGCGTGGCTGATCAACAGTATGGGGTTTCGATACGACACGCGACAGCTGCCGATCGCGCAGTTGGGCTGCGCGGCGGGTGGAGCGGCGATCAACCGCGCCCACGACTTCTGCATGGCGCACCCTGAGAGCAATGTCTTGATCGTCTCATGCGAGCTGTGCTCGCTGTGCTACCAACCCGAAGACGACGGCATCGGTTCGCTGTTGTCCGACGGACTGTTCGGTGACGCGGTCGCGGCTGCCGTAGTGCGGGGCAGCGGCGGCACCGGCATCTCACTGGAGCGCAACGCCTCATACCTCATTCCGAACACCGAGGACTGGATTTCCTACGCCGTGCGCGACACCGGCTTCCACTTCCGGCTCGATCGCCGGGTGCCGGGGACGATGGAACCACTCGCCCCGGTGTTGCGTGAGCTCGCCACAGGCCACGGCTGGGACATCGGCAACCTCGACTTCTACGTCATTCACGCCGGCGGTCCGCGGATTCTGGACGACCTCGCCAAGTTCCTCGATGTCGATCGCAATGTGTTCCGCCACAGCTGGGCGACCCTGGCCGAATACGGAAACATCGCCAGCGCGGTCGTACTCGAGGCCCTGCGCAGGCATTTCGAAGAGGACACGACACTGCCGTCGGGCGCTACCGGCGTGATCGCCGGTTTTGGTCCCGGCATCACCGCCGAGATGGCGCTGGGCAGATGGATCGCGGACGAGCCATCTGGCAGAGAAACGAACGCGGCCACTGTATCGGCGCCGTACCTGTATTCGGGAGGGACAGAATGAACAGCGGCCAACCGACGTCGGATCGGATCCTTCAGCTCATCACCGGTTACTGGGCCACCGGCATTGTGGGCACAGCGGCGAGCCACTCGTTGTTCACCCACCTCGAGGACGGCGCGACCTCCGCCGACCAACTGGCCGCCCGCGCCGGGATCTCGGAGCGAGGCGCGCAAGTTCTCCTTGACGGGCTGGTCAGTTTCGGCCTGGTCGAGCTGCACGGCGGCCAGTACCGCAACACCGCCGAAGCATCCGCCTTCCTGGTGGAAGGCCGGCCCACCTCGCTGAGCGGCTTCGCCAAACTCAAGATGGGCCACATGGCCGCCCTGGCGGGGCTGCCCGATGTCGTCCGTGCCGGGGGGCCGCTGACGAACGCGGTGGTGGAGGTGGCCGACAACCCGCACTGGGAGGGGTTGGTCCAGGCCATCGCCGCACAGTCGGTTCCCGTGGCGGAGATCGCCGCCGACACGCTGCGGCTGGCGGAGGCCGGAGAGATCTCCATCCTCGACATAGGAGGCGGATCGGGCATCTGCTCCGCCATCTGGCTCGGGCTCAACCCCGACGCCCGCTCGACCCAGCTCGACTGGGCGCCGATCAACGCGATCGCCCGCCGGCTGCTCGCCCAGCGAGGGGTGGCCGATCGCGTCAGCTACATCGACGGCGACTTCCACACCACCGACTTCGGCGACTGCGCTCACGACATCGTGATGTACTCCAACATCGCCCACCAGGAAGGGCCGGAGGACAATGTGGCGATCTTCGCCAGGGCGCGGAGCGCTCTGAAGCCCGGCGGGACATTGGTCATCTCCGACTACGTCGTCGACGACGACCGTGGCGGCCCGCCCTTCGCGCTGACCTTCGCCGCGGAGATGCTGCTCAAGAGCAGGCACGGAAGCACCTGGCGTCGGGACGACTACCACACCTGGCTCATCAAGGCCGGCTTCGAAGAGATCTCGTTCCAGCCCACACCGTCGCCGAGCACATTGATCTTCGCCCGGTAGCAGCGGTGAGGTCAGGCGGCGCGGCAGGCCTTGAGGGCCGCCGCGCCGTCGGCGTCCCGGTGGGAGGTGCCGTAGGGACTGCCCGTCCCGTGCGTCCGCCGGCGCCGGAGTCTGCGGACCGCCGTGCCCGGCCGGATCGTGCCGGGACAACTAGCTTGTGTGGGGACGCGCGTGGGTCCGGAGTGCGGTCCGCAGGACTTCCACGACCCGTTCGACCTGGCTCGTGGTGAGCTCGGCGTGCATGGGGATGGCCAGGTTGCGTTGGAAGAGATCCGCCGAGACCGGGCACTTCTGCTTCGACCGGTACACGGGCTGCAGGTGAGTCGCCCATGTGCCGTGCCCGCAGCCGATGCCCTGAGCACGCAGGTCGGCGGCGACCCCCGCACGGTCCACGCCCGGGTCCAAGGTCACCATGTAGGACTGCCAGGCATGGGTCCGGTCCTGCGGCACGTGCGGCACCGTGACGAGTTCTTCGTCCGCGAGCAGTTCCGCGTAGCGCGCTGCGACGGCGTTCCGGCGGTCCAGCAGCTCGTCGACCCGGTCCAGCTGTACCTGCAGGATCGCGGCGGCGATGTCGGACAGCTTGTAGTTGTAGCCGATGTCGGTGAACGCCGGTATCGGCAGGCCGACGACCTGCGCCTGGTCGAAGATGCTCCCGATACCGAAGGACGACCGCAGCCTCGCGTCGGCCGCGAGCGCGGGATCGGAGGTGAGCAGAGCCCCGCCCTCGCCACTGCTGGCTCCCTTGCGTCCGTGGAAGGACAGACAGGCCACCGGCGCGAGCGCACCCGCGTCGCGCCCCTGGTAGGTCGCGCCGACCGCACAAGCGGCGTCCTCGACGACAAACAGCCCGTGGCGATCCGCGATCGACGTCAGCTCCGCGTAGTCGGCGGGCATGCCGACCGTGTCCACCGCGATGATGCCCACTGTTCGCGGACCGACCAGGTCCGCCACCGCCTGTGGGTCCACGGTGCCGGTATCGGCGCGTACGTCGGCGAAGACCGGAACCGCGTCGACGTATCGCACCGCGTGGGCGGGAGCCGGGAAGGTGTAGTCGGCGACGATCACCTCGTCGCCGGGCTTGACGCCGAGCGCGAGCATGGCCAGGTGGAGCGCGGCACCGCAGTTGCTCAGCGCAACGGCGTCGGCAACCCCGAAACGCTCGGCCAGCTGGGTCTCCAGCGCCCTCCCCTTCGGTCCCTGACCGGCCGGCCAGCCCGAGGAGAACACCTCCGCGACGGCAGCGAGTTCCTTGTCTCCCAGGCTCGCGTGAACCAGGGGAATCCTGTCCATCGTGGTCACCTCTCGCTACGCTTCGCGGTCCGTCGCCGGCTGGGAGTTCAGAGGAGCGGGTGGTTCGTAGCGAAGCGGTGTGATCTGGTTGACGTCATAGCGCTCGCGCATCCTCTGCACGGCGTCGGAATCCACCGACGGGCCGGCGGAGAAGATCTCCACGATTTCCTCGAAGTAGTGCTCGTGGTCGGGCGAGGGGTAGCTCTGGAACAACATGCGGGCCGGTCTGTCGGTGGCGTTCCTGAACGCATGCGGAGTTCCGGGGGGAACGAACATGCAGGCACCCGCACCTGCGCGGACTGCTCGGTCCCCCGCGGAGGACTCCCAGTCGTGCCAGCTCTCTGCCGTACGTTCGGCGGGCTCGAACGCCAGTAGCTCCAACTCCCCTTCCAGGACGTAGAAGAGCTCCTGCGAGCGGGTGTGCGTATGGGCCCCGACATCGAAGCCCGGCGGTACAACCACCTCGAAGCACGATATGGAGGAGCCGTCCGCGCCAGTGACCTTGAAGGTCACTTCCTGCGCCCTTGTGACCAGCTTTCGCCCCTGACGGGGCGGAAGTATCAGGCCGCTCATGTGATTCGCCTCCGTGTCGTCTATGTGGAACAGCGCTCGAAGCAGAGGGTGTTGTGGCGGACCGCCGATCCTGCCGTCCCGCGTTCCGACCGAGCGACAGGTAGGTGTCGAACATCGGATGGCTCGCGCGTGATCACCGTCGTGGACTCGACGGCATCCGGGAGACGCGGGTGGAACGGGAGCCGCTGACGCTGCTGAAGGAGCGCGAGGCAGCGGCCCGCAGGCAGTGGACCAGGCCGTTGGTGTGAAGTCGCCCCGGCAGCACGTCAGTTGACTGAAGAGAGGCGGACTCGTGGGCGACAAGCTTATATATAGGTTCTTCGCCACCCGACCGTCAAGATCCAGCCACAGAACACCAGTTGACCAGGGAGATGGCGTGAGCGAGGGCCCCTCCGGCCGACTGGAGGGCGTGACAGCAAGGCGGGCCGCCGGAGCCGTCCGGCGGCCCGCCCGGGCCGGTAGCGCAGATCGTTACGCCGGCGCGGGGTGGTCCTTGTTCTGAGTCAGATGGTCGAGGGTGGCAGCGACGTCGCCGGGATGGTAGTAGGCGCGGCCGGTGTGGGTGTAACGGCGCCATCGGTACAGATGGGCATAGCGGTACACGGAGCCTTTGGAGACCCGCAGTAAGCCGGCGATGTCTTCTGCTGTCAGACCGGCCAGTACGGGTTCCCGATTCATATGCCGCCTCCTTGGCTTCGGATCTGACGGGCGAGTCTGGTCCACCAGGTGACCGGCCACGAGTGGTCGGGGGAGGTGGTGCAAACTATGTTGGAGGGGGCCAGATCGCCATGGTGCCGTATGAGGGCTACCAGGTCACCGTCGCAGTCTCGGCAGGGGCATGCGCCGATATGGACTCGGCGCATGCTGTTCGGATAAGCGATGCTCTGTGCGGTTCGTGCGAGGTCTCTGATCTCGTCCGCCATATCGCCTGCAGCAGGGTGGCGGGTCAGCCACTCGAGATGCCGGCCCAGGAATCGAGCGAGCGCCGGGACATCTCGGGCCGGAGCCTCCAATCGGCGTTCTTCGGCGACGAGTCCTGCCCAGGATGCCAAGACCGTACGAATGGCAGACCGCATATCGGCAGCGACAGGATTCATCACGTCGGTGGCGGCGCTTTTCCTGGGGACCTTGCGTATCACGCGCACTGCCTCCGGACCTGCACCTCTATTGCAGTCGGAGTGCAGCGACGGTAAAGTCAGGAGGTCATTCTCCAGGCGGTCGCGGCACGTCATGCACAAGAATCGCTCGCCGTCAGTTGAGCCCGGGCTTTCTCTTGCACTTCTGTTTCGTGCGTTTCGTGCACTTCGGCACGGTGCGGCTCGGCATAGCAGGAGCCTTGTCACCATCCCCCCCTTGGCGTGTAGCCACGCCCCCCGTGTGTGGATGCTGGTGGACCTCTACGGAGAGGATCACTGAGAGCGATAGCACTCGTCAAGGGACTTGCGGATCGTGACGTTCGGTGATCCCCGCGGCCCGACCGGCCTTGCAGGTCGGGGGCTGCTTCGCGGTCGCGAAACACGGCGGATTCGCGACCGCGAAACACGGCCGACAGTCCGAGTGCGTGGCAGCCAGGGACTTGGCGCCGACTCTTCCGCGAGTTGGCGTCGGCTTGTCGCCAAGCCGACGCCAATCCGCTCATCAGTCCCAGGCAAGTCCCAGGCAAGTCCTTTGGCCGATGGTGGTTGCCGCAGCTCGGCAAGTCCTAACGGAAGAGCCACACCGACATGGGAATACTCGAGAAGATTCACGGTCCGGAAGACCTGCGGGCGCTGGCCCCCTCGCAGTTGCCGGACCTTGCAGCTGAAATTCGCGACTTCCTGGTGACCGCAGTGTCCAGGACGGGAGGGCATATCGGGCCGAACCTCGGAGTCGTCGAGCTGACCATCGCACTTCATCGAGTATTCAAGTCCCCGAAAGACCGGCTTCTCTTCGACACCGGCCACCAGGCCTACGTCCACAAGCTGCTGACCGGGCGCCGCGCGGGATTCGACCGGCTGCGCCAGCGTGGTGGCCTGTCCGGATACCCGAGCAGGGCCGAATCCGAGCACGATTTCATCGAGGACTCCCATGCCTCGACCGCGCTCTCCTACGCCGACGGGCTTGCGAAGGCCCGTCAGCTGCGCGGCCTCGACGGGTGCGTGGTCGCCATCGTCGGAGACGGCGCACTGACGGGCGGCATGGCGTGGGAAGCGCTGAACAACATCGCGGCCTGCGAGGAACGTCCGGTGGTGATCGTCGTCAACGACAACGGCCGGTCCTACTCGCCCACGATCGGCGGCTTCGCCAGTCACCTCGCGTCGCTCCGGCTGGATCCCGGTTACGAGAACGCGGTGAACTTCGTCAAGAGGGTCATGCCGCAGGCCCCCGTGGCCGGCGCGGCCGTCTACGAAGCGCTGCACGCGCTGAAGAAGGGGCTCAAGGACGCCCTCGCCCCGCAGGCGATGTTCGAGGACCTCGGCCTCAAGTACGTCGGGCCGGTCGACGGGCACGACGTGCACGGTCTTGAGGACGCCCTCCGCGCGGCCCGAGCGTACGGGCGTCCGGTGATCGTGCACTGCGTCACCAAGAAGGGCCGTGGATACCCGCCGGCCGAAAACGACGTCGAGGATCACTTCCACGGGCCCGGTGCCTTCGATCCGGAGACGGGTGAACCCAGGGCGGCCCCGTCCACCTCCTGGAGCGATGTGTTCGGCTCGGAAATGGTGAAGATCGGAGCCGAGCGGTCCGACGTCGTGGCGGTGACCGCCGCCATGCTGCACCCGACCGGGCTCACCGGCTTCGCCGAGGTCTGTCCGGACCGGTCGTTCGACGTCGGTATCGCGGAACAGCACGCCGCCACGTCCGCTGCGGGTCTGGCGATGGGTGGTCTGCACCCCGTGATGGCGGTGTACGCCACCTTCCTCAACCGAGCGTTCGACCAGGTCCTGATGGACGTCGCGCTGCACCGGCTGCCCGTCACCTTCGTCCTCGACCGCGCAGGCATCACGGGCAGCGACGGGCCGAGCCACAACGGCATGTGGGATCTGTCGATCCTGCAGCTGGTACCGGGTCTGCGGATCGCGGCGCCCCGGGACGGAGCGCGGCTGCGTGAGCTGCTCCGCGAAGCCCTGGACGTGAGCGACGGCCCCACAGGGATCCGTTTCCCCAAGGGGGCCGTGGGCGACGACATCGACGCCGTCGGCAAGCTCGGGGACATGGACGTGCTCATGCGCGTCGCAGGGCTGTCCCGCGTCGGCGGCGAACCGGCGGACGTCCTCCTCGTCGGCGTCGGGGCCATGGCCGGTGTCTGCGTGGACGGCGGGCGCCTGATCGCGGCCCAGGGCGTCGGCGTCACCGTCGTCGACCCTCGCTGGGTCAAACCCCTGGACCCCGCACTCGTCGACGCGGCCCGCGGGCACCACCGGGTCGTGGTCGTCGAGGACAACGGGCGTGTGGGCGCCGTCGGCGACGCGGTGGCCAGGACCTTGCGCGATGCCGGCGTCACCACACCGGTACGAACCTTCGGCATCCCGCAGGAGTTCCTGGAGCACGCCGGCCGAGCCGAGATCCTGGCCGACCTCGGCCTGACCGCCCAGGACCTGGCCGACGACATCACGCAGTTCGCCCAGAGCCCCGTCGAAATCCCCGGTGACGGCCGGCCCGCCCCCTTCACACGGGAGAAGAGAGTCGTTCGTGCCGAACGTTGACCTCGGAATGCCGAAGCCCCTGCCAGAGCCGACGACCGAGCGGCGGCCGTCTCGCCCGGTGCAGGTGGGATCGGTGGGGGTGGGGGGTGACCATCCCGTCTCGGTGCAGTCGATGACGACGACGCGTACGTCGGACGTCGGCGCGACGCTGCAGCAGATCGCGGAGCTGACCGCGTCCGGCTGTCAGATCGTGCGGGTGGCCTGTCCGACGCAGGACGACGCCGACGTTCTGGCGACCATCGCCAAGAAGTCGCAGATCCCGGTGATCGCGGACATCCACTTCCAGCCGAAGTACGTGTT
>NZ_JBSFVU010000058.1:0-25887 GCF_053592475.1 Streptomyces sp. NPDC002671 | reverse complement strand
GTCGTACGCGGACAGGATCGGCCGGACCTTGTCAGGCACCGGGGATATCTCCAGCAGTCCGGCTGCTTCCTCAATGGCCGAGTAAAGACCTTCCATATCTGTCCTGGCCATTCGTCCTCCAGTATCGATCCGAGCGTCTATGTAAATCAGGGCAGATGATTGGCAGTGGCCGGCTGGAAAATTTGTTCGGTCCACTCGTTGACGATCTGTCCACTCGTTGACGATCTGACGAATGACCGCTTGGCGACCTCAATACCGAGGGCCAGGGCCGACGCAGCCGCAGCGACCGGGCCAACACCAGACATGGCGTGTCCTATTCTTGTCGCTCTGTGGAGTGTCGACGCCGAATACTGTGCGCGTCAAGCCGATTGCTGATCTTAGTTGATTTCGAGCGCCCCTCTAGTGGTCGCCAGTAAGGTGCGGCCCAGGATTCCGCGTGGAAACAACTGTCGACGTCGACCGCTTGGAGTACTGATGTCCGGAGACATGACCGCGGAAGAGCTGTACTCGGTCATCGAGGAATCGGCTCGACTGGTGGATGCACCTTTTTCACGGGACAAGGTCTGGCCGGTTCTGTCCGCATACCGCGACGGATTCGGGGCGAGTGGGGTAATTTTCAGCCTGCAGGCCGGCGAGAAGGTGGAGGAGCTCGAATACACCGTCCAGGTTTCTCCGGGGATCGAAGACCCCTACGCCTGCGCCCTGTCGAACGGCTTTGCTACGGAGACGGACCATCCCGTCAGCACCCTGCTCTCGGAGATCCAGGCGCTGATCTCCGGCGGCGAATACTACATCGACTGCGGAATCGTCGGCGGTTTCAAGAAGATTTACGCGAACTTCCCCCACAGTACGCAGAAGGTGTCGAAGCTTGCCGAACTCCCCTCCATGCCGCGCGCCGTGGCCGAGAACGCCGATTTCTTCGCCCGCTACGGCCTGGACGACGTGGTGCTGATCGGGGTCGACTACAAGAACAGGACCATGAACCTGTACTTCCAGCTCCCCCCCGGCACTGCAGGCAACCTCGAACCGAAGACCGTCCTGTCCATGCTTCGCGAAACCAAGATGCACGAGCCGGACGAGAAGATGCTGGCGTACGCCGCCAAGTCGTACCGCGTCTACACCACCCTCAGCTGGGACTCTTCGGACATCCACCGGATCTCCTTCGGCCCTCGGCCGCGTCGTGACATGGACCTGTCCTCGCTGCCCGCCCGGCTGGAGCCGAGGCTCGAGGAGTTCATGCGGGCCACTCCGCACAAGTACGCCGGTGATCTCATCAACGCCTCGGCCGCCAAGTGGTCGCACGACAACGAATTCCTCGACCTTGCGGCGTACTACCAGATTTCGCCGATGCATCTGGAGGCGTTGAAGGCAGCCGGCGAAGCAGAGGGATAACAGGCGGGCTCACCCGTTCTCGTGGCAGCGCCGGAACCGTCGGTGCGTGCAAAGGACCTGGGCCGACGCCGTGTGGCGCTGCGGAGCCCTCTTCTGAAGAAAGGACATACCCCGTGACGACGTCCGGTCGCGCCCAGCAGATCCCCTTCGACTTCGACAACGGCAACTTCATCCGGGATCTGATCACCACCCACGGCGGTGGGGGCTTTCCGCCGGCAGACGCCATGGCCCCAGGGGACGTGGCCACCTACACCTGGCTCACCCATCTGCTGCAGACGTCGTGGTTCGACGCGCTGGCGCCCTACCATCCGACCGCGGTCGGCGTGTACTCCCAGATTCCCCGCCGCCCCGCCGGCGAGTCCGCGACCAACCGGAACAAGAACATCGCCGGCCTGTACGCCCTGTACCAGGTGGTGAAGGGCACGTTCGAGGAGCGGGCGCCGGTCCTGCGGCAGGCGCTGACCGCACTCGGCCTGGATCCCGACGACGAGTCGGAGGACCTGACCACCCCGGTCGGCATCGGCAACACGGCCGGCAAGACCATCGTCCAGGCCCGTGCGCACGACGGCATGAACTACCTCGGTGACGTGGGCCGCACGTACAACGGCCGGCCCTACGAGGACTACACCGGCTACCGGTCCGTGAACACGGCCGACGAACTGGTCGACCCCTCGCGCTGGCAGCCGGCGACGGAGCCGCACCGCCGCCGCATCGACGGGGGGCCGGGTGACAAGGGCGTGTTCACCGCTCAGCGGTTCGCCACCCCGCAGCTCGGGCTGGTCACGCCCCAGACGTACAAGGACCCGAGCCAGTTCGAGCTTGCCGCGCCCGACCACCTCGACCACAACGACTCCACCGCGTACAAGCACGCGGTTGACGAGGTCCTCAAGGCGTCGGCCGGACTCACCGACGAGCAGAAGGTGAAGGCGGAGTTCTTCGAGCACACTCCGCTGTCCGTCACCCTGTCGCCGCGCGCCGCGGCCGTGGCCCACGATCTGGACCTGGACGGCTGGGTCCACCTGTTCATGGTGACCTCGGTGGCGCGGTTCGACAGCCTGATCGCCGCCTGGCACCACAAGCGCACGTACGACGCCGTACGGCCGTTCAGCGCGGTCCGGCACGTGTACGGCGACACCCCGGTGACGGCGTGGGGCGGGCCCGGCAAGGGGACGGTCGACGACATCCCCGCCGACGAGTGGACTGGGTATCTGCCCGTGGGCAACCACCCCGAGTACCCGTCCGGCTTCACCACGCTCTGCGCCGCCCAGGCGCAGGCGGCGCGGCGCTTCCTCGGTGACGACGTCCTGGACTGGACGCACACCTTCCCGGCCGGCTCGGCGCAGAAGGAGCCGGGGCTCGTCCCCGCCGACGACCTCCAGCTCACCTGGGACACCTGGACCGACTTCGAGAACGACTGCGCCAAGAGCCGGGTGTGGGCGGGCGCGCACTTCAAGAAGACGGTCGAGACGTCCCTCACGTTCGGCGTGCAGTTCGGCGACCTGGCCCACGAGTTCGTGCAGCGGCACATCAACGGCGACGTCGAGGGCTGACCCTTCCCCGACGGCGGCGGCGGGCATCCCCCGGCCCGCCGCCGCGCTCTGCCTTGCTCCCAAGACCCCATTTGCAGACCCGCAGCATCCCCATTCAAAGGATGAGGAACACAACCATGACGACGTCCGGACGTTCTCCTTTCCCGACCTTCGAGCCGGGGCGCAGAAATCTGCTGTTCGGTGGGCTCGCCGGTGCCGCGACCGTGGCGATGACCACGACGCTGGGCTCCGCCGGCACGGCCTTCGCCGCCCCGAGCGACGATGCGCCCAAGGTCGACTTCAACCTCGACACCGACAACTACCTCGAGTGGGCGCAGCCCAGCGACGACATGGCCGGGGTGTCGCCCAACGCGGACCTGTTCGCCCCCATGGACGTGACCGTCTTCCTCTGGATCAACCGCCTGACGGCGCTCGCGGTGTTCGACGCGCTGGCGCCGTACCACGAGACCGCGGTCGGCGTGTACTCCCGTTTCAAGCGCCGCCCCTCCAGCGAGTCCGCCACCAACCGGAACATGAACACCGCCGCCATCCACGCCACGTACCAGGTGTGGAAGCGGGTGCTGCCGATGAAGATGGCCGGCGTGCGGGCCATGATGACCTCGATGGGCCTGAACCCCGACGACGAGTCGCAGGACCCGACCACTCCGGTCGGCATCGCCAACCTGTCCGCCAAGGCGGTCTGGGAGGCCCTCAAGAACGACGGCATGAACTTCCTCGGCTACGCGGACGGCCGTAAGTACAACCCCAGGCCGTGGTCGGACTACACCGGCTACGAGCCCGTGAACACGGCCTTCGAGCTGACCCACCCGACGCGCTGGCAGCCGCTCCTGGGACCGCACAACGGCCGCCGTCTCGGCGGTGGCCACGGTGACATGGGCATCTACGTCGTCCAGCACATGGTCACCCCGCACCTGCGCAAGGTGAAGGCCCACATCTTCAGCGACCCGAGCAAGTTCGACCTCTCCGCGCCCAAGCACACCAACAACGCCCACTCCCGCGACTACAAGCGCTCGGTGGACGAGATCCTGGAGGCGTCGGCCTCGCTGACCGACCGGCAGAAGATGCTCGCCGAGGTCATGGACAACAAGGTCTGGGGCATCGGCCACTCGGCGATCGTCATGGCTCGCAAGCACGACCAGAACGGCGAGCTGGGCATGCACGGCTGGATCCACTACCTGCTCGAGCACATCCTGGCGACGTTCGAGCCGGCCATCGTCGCCTGGCACCACAAGGTCAGGTACGACGCGGTGCGGCCGTTCAGCGCCGTCCGGCACGTGTACGGCAAGAGCAAGGTGACCTCCTGGGGCGGACCCGGCATGGGCACGGTCCACGACATGCCCGCCGACCAGTGGAGCGGCTACCTGAAGGTGAGCGACCACCCGGAGTACCCGTCGGGCTCCACGACGCTCGCCGCCGCGTCGGCGCAGTCCGCACGGCGCTACTTCGGCACGGACGAGCTGGGCTGGAAGTTCACCATCGGTGCCGGCAAGTCGCTGGTCGAGCCGGGGATCACCCCCCACAAGGACCTCGAGCTGAACATTCGCACCTGGAGCGAGTTCGCACAGATCTGTGCCGACAGCCGGGTGTGGGGCGGTGTCCACTTCCAGACGACCGTCGACAAGTCCCTTGTGCTCGGCCGGCAGTTCGGCGACCTGGCCCACGAGTTCGTGCAGCGGTACGTCAAGGGCGGCGTCAAGGACTGACCCTTCCCATCGCGGCGGCGGGCACCTTTCCAGCCCGCCGCCGCGCTCGGCTTCCGTCGACGAAGCCAGAAGGCCACGGCGCAGCCATCGATATCCCGTTCCTCATGAAGGGGCCCTCCGCAGGCTCGCCTCCGGAGGCCCTTCCCTGTCGAGAACAAGGAAGACGATCATGACGACGTCCGAACACACTTCTGTCTCAGGCTCCTCGTTGGGCCGCAGGTCGCTGCTGGTCGGCGGCACCTCGGCCGCCCTGACCATGCTGGCCTTCTCCCGCACGGCCGGTGCCGTCACAAGCGACGAGCCGGTCAAGATCGATTTCGACCTGGACACGGGAAACTACATCAAGTGGGCCCAGCCCAGCGACGATAAGGGCGGTCATTACTCGCCCAGCCTGGCGTTCATCGGGCCGATGGACGCGACCGTCTTCCTGTGGACGAACCACGCGGCGATGCTGGCGGTGTTCGACGCGCTGGCGCCGTACCACGAGACCGCGGTCGGCATCTACTCCCAGATTCCGCGCCGTCCCTCCAGCGAGTCCGCCACCAACCGGAACATGAACATCGCCGCCATGTACGCCCAGCTCGGCATCTGGAAGCGTCTGCTGCCGCTCAACGTGGGCGGCCTGCGGCAGCTGATGGTCTCGCTCGGCCTGAACCCCGACGACGAGTCGGAGAACCTGACCAGCCCGATCGGCATCGGCAACGTGACCGCCAAGACCGCTTGGCAGGCCCTGTCGCATGACGGTATGAACCTCCTCGGCTACGACGACGGCCGCAAGTACAACCCCCACCCCTGGGCGGACTACACCGGCTACCAGCCCGTGAACACGGCGTACAAGCTGAACAACCCCTCGCGCTGGCAGCCGCAGCTGTTCCCCCACAACGGCCGCCGTGTCGGCGGCGGCCCGGGTGACATGGGCATCTACGTCGTCCAGCAGTTCGTGACCCCGCAGATCGGGCGTACCAAGCCCCACATCTTCGCCGACCCGGGCCGGTACCAGCTCGCCCCGCCCACGCACAGCGACCACACCCGGCCGCAGGAGTACAAGCGCTCGGTGGACGAGATCATCGAGGCGTCGGCCTCGCTCACCGACGAGCGCAAGGCGCTCTGCGAGATCATGGACAACAAGACCTGGGGGATCGGCTTCTCGTCCGTCCTCGTCGCCCGGAACAATGACCAGGACGACCGCATGGGCGTGCACCGCTGGGCTCACTGGACGCTCCAGAACACCCTGGCGACCTTCGACACGCTGATCGCCGCCTGGTACCAGAAGTACAAGTACGACGCGGTCCGGCCGATCAGCGCGGTCCGGCACGTGTACGGCAGGCAGAAGCTGACCGCCTGGGGCGGTCCCGGCATGGGCACGGTCAACGACATCCGCGCCTCCGAGTGGGCCACCTACCTGCCCGTGAGCGACCACCCGGAGTATCCGTCGGGCTCCACGACGATCTGTTCCGCCGCGTCGCAGACGGCGCGGCGTTTCTTCGGCTCCGACGACCTGAACTGGACGATCAACATCCCGGCCGGCGGGTTGATGGTGGAGCCGGGGATCTCCCCCGCCAAGGACCTCAAGATCCACTTCGCCACCTTGACCGACCTCGACAACGCGTGTGCCAGGAGCCGGGTGGACGGCGGCGTCCACTTCGGGAAGACGGTCGCGAGGTCCCTGGAGTTCGGTAAGCAGTTCGGCGACATGGCCCACGAGTTCATACAGCGGCAAGTCCAGGGCAGCGTCAAGAACTGACGCAGCGGAATCCTCACAACAGAAGCGACTGCAGGTCGCCCGGGTGACCGCCGAGTGCTCCGAGTCGGCGGTCACCGGAGGCGTCAGAAATCCAGCTCCAGTTCCTCGATGCCCGTGAACTCCACCAGAAGGCCCTGGGCGCGGCGGCCCCGGTCGCGGAAGTACATCTCCCCCAGGGCCTCGGCGAGGATCGACTGGAGTTCGGTCTCGCCGGCGCCTGCTTCCTGGGCTGTGAAGAGGCGGCCCGCGTACTCGGGGGGCAGGGCCTGGTTGATGTGGCGTACACGCGGGTCGTCGGTGGTGCCGGGGGCTGCCGTGAAGCCGAAGCGGGCGCGGGCCGACACGAAGATGCCGCCGGTGGTCGCCGCCTGCAGCCGGGCCCGTTCGCGTACCTTCGGTTGCCAGCGACTGCGGGTCTCCGCGGTGAGCCGGTCGGCCAGGTCGCGGCGGGGGTGCTGGAGCTGGCCCTTGACGTAGCGCTCCACCGTGCGCTGGGAGACGCCCAGGAGTTCGGCCACCGGTCTGGTGCCCTTGAGCCGGCGGACCAGGTAGCGCATCTGGGCCGGGGCGGACTTCGGTGCCGGGCGCGTGAAGTGAACGGCCGTGGCCACCTCCAGCGTGTCCCCGATCCCGACCATCGCGCCGTTCGCCCTTTCGTCGTCGTGCCGTGTCCTGACTCTCGACGCTGACGTTACCCGGGTGGGCCGGGCCGTACTGCGGCGGGGCTTGAGCGGATCTGCGGCAGTGCTCCGGCAGTGCTCCGGCGGCGCGCCGGACAGTGGCGCGGACGACTGGCACCGCGACGACTGACACCGCGACGACTGACACCGTGACGACTGAAGGAGCCCGCCTTGTGGGAGCTGCTGCGCCCCCGCCGTGCGCTGCGTGCGATCTACCGTGCCCTGGTGGAGTTCGGCATGCTCTACATCGGCCCGGAGCCGCAGGGCATGGTTGCCTCCCACCGTGATGCCGGCCACCGCGAGGGCGAGTCTGTGCCGGTGACCGGGCCGCCGCCAGGGCCGCTCACGGGTCCGCCCGCCGGACATCCGGAGCGGCTGTGCGCGGACGTACCGCTGACACCGTTGGAGCGGGAGCTGGTACGGGAGTGGGAGTTGGGGGCGGGGTAGCGCCTGCGCGTGCGTCACGCCGGTGCCGAACACAAAAAAAGCGCCGCTGCCGGGGCCCATGGGGCCTCGGCAGCGGCGCTTCACCCACACATCAAGCAGGGGAGCCCTGCCTTCATGGGCGCCCTACAGTGTCAGGCCGCGCTCCAGCAGCGCCAGGGCCCGGTCGATCATCTCCAGCAGGTCGCCTTCCTGGCTGACGTCTCCCCACAGCACCTGGTGGAAACCGCCCGTCACGGCGCCCACCAGGACGCGGAGCTCGAGGTCGTCCGCCGGGCGGCCGGTCCGTTCGGCGAGCACCGCGCACGCGGCGTCGACCATCCTGTCCTGGGTTTCGCCCACCAGCGCCCGCACCGCGGGCACCTGGCGCACCAGCTCTCTCCGCCACCGGTACTCCGCGCTGACGTCCTCGGCGAGCCTGCGCACCATCTCCGTCAGCGCCCCCCGCAGGGCGGCCAGCGGCGGCTCGTCCGCAGGGCGGTCGCGCAGGAAGGCCATGCTGGACTGGGCGTAGTCGTCCGTCAGGACGATGTGCTCTTTGCTGGGGAAGTAGCGGAAGACCGTGCTCGGCGAGACCTCGGCCACCGCGGCGATCTGCTCGATGGTGGTGTTGTCGTACCCTCGCTCGTCGATCAGCCGACGGGCCGCCTCACGGATCGCCCGGCGGGTGCGCAGCTTCTTGCGTTCGCGCAGGCCGAGGCCGGCTTCGGCGACTGCGGGTGACGTCGGCGCGGTGGACGTGGCAGAGGGCATGCCACTCATTGTCGCGCACCCCCGGCCGGGCCGGTCAGGGGCTGGCGGAGTCTTCCGCTCCGCGCCCCCGGTTCGCCTCGCGAAGGATCGCGTAGGCCTCGGCCACGGGATCGGGGTGTCCGGGCTCGTCTGGGGTGATGACCAGCTGGAGCTCCGAATTCCGGCCTTCGGAAATGTCGAGCGCGAGGGCGTTGAGGACCTTGCCGGTCCGGTCGCGGAAGAGCGAGCCGGGCCGGCCGTCCACCGGGCGCTCTTCCAGCGTGACGCCGACCCGCAGCAGCGGAGGGACGATCGCGGCAAGCAGCCGGGCCACGTTCTCGGCACCGGCGATGTACGTGGGCCATGGCAGCGGCTCGCGGCCACCGTCGCTGGTCATGGCGATGGCGGCGACGAGCTGACGGCACGCCGCCTCCGAGCACCCGACGGCCGATGCGATGTCGGAGATGCCGCACCCGAACGCTTCCCGCAGCACGAAGACCGCGCGCTCGAGCGGGGACAGCCGCTCGAGCACCAGCAGGGCCGCCGTCAGCAACGAGTCGGCCAGCTCCGCCGACCGCTCCGCATCCTGGTGAGGACCGGCCAGCAGCGGTTCGGCCGGCCACGGCACATGCTCCTGTCCCCGCCGGCGGGCCGCCCGCAGGGCACCGGTGGAGATCCGGGTGACCTCGGCCGCGAGATGGCCCTCGATCGACGCGGGCCGCGTCGTCGTGTCCGCCCAGCGGAGCCATGTCGCCCGGACCGCGTCCTCCGCCTCACTCGCACTGCCCAATATCCGGTAGGCGATCGCGAACAGCAGCGGGCGCAGCTCCTCGAACTCCTCGGTCCTGGTCACAGCGGCTCCTCCCTGAACCCCTGACTCCACGACGGGCGACGGCTCCCCGCCCGGGCTCCCCCGTTCCGGCAGCGGTGACCTGATGCGCCGTCACGTCCGACCGGCCATCGCGCCACCCTCGTCGGCGCGGTCAGGACTGCCCGGATGCGAGGGCCGACAGCGGCCTGGGGCCGGAAGGCGGCTCGGCCTGCTGCCTCCGGCTCCGGGCGCGCAGCGTGAGCGTGGCCAGGAGGCCGATCGCGACCGGCCCGACGAGGACGAGAAGGACCGTGTGCAGCCTCCAGCCCGCGTCGACCATCAGGCCGCCCAGCAGACCACCGAACACGGGACCCAGCTTTCCCGCACTGTTCGCCCAGCTGATTCCGGTGGCACGGACAGAGGGCGGGTAGGTGACAGCGGCGATCGCCTGGAGCACGGAGGTGGCCGCCGGCAGGCAGAGCCCGAGGGCGAACGCCGTGACGAGCAGCCCCGCGAAGTGCGCGGCCCACAGCGCGGCTGCTCCGAGGCCGAGCACGCTCAGCACCCACAGGACCGCCAGCACCCGGAACCGGTCGAATCGCTTGAGGACGAAGGACACCGAGAGCTGTCCCATCAGGCCGCCCCATCCGAACGCCGCGACGCCCAGTGCGGCCCGTGCATCCGACAGGCCCGTGTCCTCGGCCAGCTGGGGCAGGTAGCTGATGATCAGGTACGCGATCCCCTGCCCCAGGAACAGACACAGCCACAGCAGGAGGGTGGTGGGGGCGAAGTCCCGTGAGAGAACGATCCGTGGCACGGGCCGCGAGCGTCGCTGCTCCGTGGTCCGGTCCCACACCACACGGGACAGATCCTGGCCGGGAGCGACAGCGGCGAGGACTCTGTGCAGCTCCGCCTCCGGCCGCCCGCGGGCGGCGAGCAGGCTCACGGACTCCGGGACGGACACCACGACCGCCGGGATCACCAGCAGGGGGACGATCCCGCACACCACCAGCAGCGTGTGCCAGCCGAACGCGGGAATGAGGACCGAGGCGAGAATTCCGCCGACGGTGGTGCCGGCCGTCACCCCGGCAAAGGCCAACGCGATCATCTGGATCCTGCGCTTGGCAGGCGTCCAGTCCGCGACAAGGGCCATCGTGGTCGGCAGCACCGCGCCGAGTCCCAGGCAGGCCACGAGCCGCAGCCCGGCGAGGGCGCCGACACCGGGCGCGAGCCCCATTCCGGCCGTTCCCAGGCCGAAGACGGCGGTGCCGATGACGGCGACGCGCTTGCGCCCGTACCGGTCGGCGAGCGGACCTGCGGCGATACCACCGACGATCATCGCCAGGACGCTCAGCGTCACGATGGCGGTCACCGTGCGGCCTTCGGTTCCCCAGTCGTCCTTGATCTTGGGATAGATGAAGGCTGCGACGGTGGTGTCGAGTCCCTCGGCCACCATCGTGAGCAGGCCCAGCACCACGATGAGCCACTGCCGACGGCTCATCGGATTCTGGTCGATGAACTCTTGCGGACTCAGCTGTGCCGCAGCATCCGCGGTCATGGCGGACCCTTTCCTCCGAAGGTACATGGGAGACGCGCAGGCCTTGACCGCTCGGCGAACACGTGCGGCTTCTGCGCAAAAGCGCGGTCGACGGCCGGGGCGGGTCGCGCCGGTCCAGGCCCCGCTCGCGTCGGACATCTCCGCCCCCGCGACGGTCTTCACGCGCTCCCGGCCCTGCGGCTCACCCCGGTCACCGCCTAGGCGACCGTGCCCACCGTCCCTGCCACGTGTTCGGGCTCGTCGGCGGTGTCCTTCGGGCGGCCCAGGATCCAGTTCAGCAGGGGGCCTGTCATCGCGGTCGTGAGCACGGCCATGACGACCATGAGGGAGTACAGGTCCTGTTCGAGGAAGCCCAGTTGCAGGCCCACGTTCAGGACGATGAGTTCGGTCAGGCCACGGGTGTTCATCAGCGTGGCGAGCGCGGCGGACTGCCTGACCGGCATCCGGTTCAGGCGGGCGGCGGCGTACGCGCCGATGAACTTGCCGCCGACGGCCACGAGCAGGATCAACGCCAGGGCTCCCAGCCCGCTCCCGTCCAGCTTCGAGAGGTCCACCTTGAGACCGGCGACCAGGAAGAACACCGGCAGCAGCAGCGTGCCCGTCATCTGCCCCATGTGGTCGTGCAATTCGGCGCGAAGCCGTTCGGTGCCGGTACGGGGCAGGACCACACCGAAGAGGAACGCGCCGAAGATGTAGTGGAGCCCCACCCACTCGGTGGCGGCGGCGGACAGCAGCAGGCCCGCGAGGACGCACGCGAACACGGTCGGGGTGAGCCGGAACGCGGGCCGGCCGGCTGCGAAGCGGTGCAGCAGGGGGCGCACGACGAAGAACATGCCGAGCAGGTACGGGACGGCGAGCAGGATGCGCCACTGGTCGGTGCCGGCCGAGCCGTTGATGGCGACCACGGCTGCGAGCAGGGTCCATGCGAGGGCGTCGCCGATGGAGGCGCAGGCCAGTGCCAGCGCGCCCAGCGGGGTGCGTGCCATCCGCCGGTCGGTGAGGATGCGGGCCAGTACCGGGAACGCCGTGATCGACATGGCGATGCCCATGAAGAGCATGAACGCCGTCTTGTCGCCCTTTCCGTAGTCGTCCATCAGGTAGAGAGCCAGGAGCATGCCGAGGCCGAACGGCACCAGGATGGAGCTGAGTGAGACGGTGGCGGCGAGGCTTCCGCTGCCACGGATCGTCGCCGAGTCCCACTCCAGGCCGACGATGAACATGAAGACCGCGATGCCGACCGCGGCCAGGGCGCTGAGCAGAGGCTGGACGGCCTTAGGGAACAGGGCGTCGGAGACCGCCCCGTGAAACAGGGTCGGTCCCAGAGCTATGCCGGCAAGGACTTCCCCGATCACCGCCGGCTGGCCGAGCCGCCGGGTCAGCGCGCCGAGCAGGCGTGCCAGGAGCACGATGACGGCGAGGCTGAGGAGAAGTGATGTGGTCTGATGCGTGTTCATACGTTCTGTCTCCGTAAGGCGGGCGTGGGGCGGGGCCAGGGCAGCAGCTGCACTACGGTGCCGTCAGTTCCTGTCCGGATTCGGGGCAGGTCATGCCGCCATCGGCTGCGGGTCGATGCCTGCCAGGGCGGAGAGGATCGGCGGACGGGTCCAGTCCATCGGGGACAAGGTGATGTCGAGCGGCTGCCGCGTATCGCCCTTCACCTGCACCGGGCCCACAGTGGCCATCAGCAGGGTGAGGTCCGCACCGGTGGCGCTGTCGCGGTGCCTGCCCTGGGCCACCGCATGGATGTACCACGTGCCGGTGGGGATCCGGGCCAGTGTGAAGCGCCCCGGCGCGCAGGCGTTGCTCCAGGAGGCGGGGGCGCCCTGCAGTATGGCGCCGTCGAACGCTCCGATGTAGGCGGTGCGCAGTTCGGCACCGGTGGTGCGCAGTACCCCCGTCACCGAGCCGGTGGACCGGGCCGCAGGCACCGGCACGACCGGCGCCGCTTCGGACAACGCGTATTCCGGCAAGTCGCCGCGGGCCGAGAGCGACAGCTTCCGGTACTGCGTGGGAGAGAGCCCGACCGACTCGGTGAAGCGACGGGTGAAACTCCCCGAACTGCTGTATCCGACCCGCACCGAGACCTCGGCGACATTGAGCGAGGTGCTCAGCAGCAGGCGCTTGGCCTCCTGGAGCCGCACAGCACCCAGAAACCGTCCCGGAGTGACACCGGTGACCCGGCTGAACACCCTCAGGAAGTGGTACTTGCTGAGCATCACGCTCTGCGCAAGATCATCGAGGGTCAGCGGCTCCCAGAAGCGTTCATAGATGGTGGTGACGGCATGCCGCACTAAGTGCTCCATGAAAG
The DNA here is from genome assembly GCF_053592475.1 of Streptomyces sp. NPDC002671. Taxonomy (NCBI): domain Bacteria; kingdom Bacillati; phylum Actinomycetota; class Actinomycetes; order Kitasatosporales; family Streptomycetaceae; genus Streptomyces; species Streptomyces sp. NPDC002671. The sequence goes on along the minus strand of NZ_JBSFVU010000058.1, from coordinate 12,965 downwards.
GCTCCTGATCTGCGTGGAGCGCAAGCAGGGGGTTGGGCTCAGCTTTTGCGGTAGGTGGCGCGCACGGCCATGTCCGCCAGTTCGTTCCGCCACACCGGGGCTATGGGCGCACCCGCAATGGCACCGCGGCCCCGCTCGACGAGGTCGGCGATGTGCCGTTCGACGTCCTCGGGAACACCGGTGGCCTTCAGGCGGAGATACACCTCGTCGGGGGTGTGTCCCGGCTCCGTCATCAGGGTGCGGATCTGCTCGTCCCGCTGCATCGCCCAGCCCAGCAGCAGCGTCATCTTGTGCTGGCTGAGGTCGAGACCGGTGGGCTTGCCGGTCTCCGCGGAATCCCCGAACGCGTCCAGCAGGTCGTCGCGGAGCTGGAACGCCTCGCCCACCGCCTCGCCGTACTCCGCGAAAGCGGCGGCGAGGTCGGCCCGTCCCGCCCCGCTCGCCCCCATGACCAGCGGCCGGTGGATGGTGTAACGGCCGGACTTGATCAGGGCGACCAGGCGGGAGAGGCGGGGATCGACCGAGAACTCGGCGGCTGCGGCGACATCCAGGCACTGGCCGAGGTGTACTTCGGAGCGCAGGCTGTGCCACTCCGCACGCAGCCCCGACGGCGCCTCGGACATCAGCTCGTCCGAGTAGACGAGCGCCAGGTCGCCGATGAGGATGGCCATGCCCTCGCCGAACCGGCGTGACTCGCCCCGCCAGCCGCGGGTCTCGTGCAGCTCGGAGAAGGCCGTGTGCACGGTCGGCTTTCCGCGCCGCTGGGAGGAGTTGTCCAGGACGTCGTCGTGGATGAGGAGGGAGACGTGCAGCAGCTCCAGGCCGGCAGCCGCCGCCACGATTCCGGGGTCGTTCGGATCACCGCCGGCGGCGAGATAGCCGGTGATGCAGAAGGTGGGCCGCAGCCGCTTGCCTCCCGCCGTGACCAGGTCGGACAGCGCGTCGAGGGCGACGACCGCCCGTTCGTCCACCTCGGCATAGCGGGCGCGCTCGGCCGAGAGGAACGAGCGCAGCTTGTGCTCCACCCGCTGCAGCAGGTCATCAGTGATACGGCGCACGGAGGCGGTCGTCTCCTGACCGGTGGCGGGCCAGGAGTTCACTTCGGTAGTCACTGCATATCTCCTTGAGCGGACCTATGAGCCTTTGAAGCGGGGCGTGGGGGCCGCCCCGGCCTTCCGCGCGTACGTCGCCGGGGGCGGCCGATCGCGGGTCACGCCTGCTGCTGAAACTGCTCCTCGAGCCGGCGGGCCAGCGCCAGCCGCTGCACCTTCAGCGTGGCCGTGCGAGGCAGCTCGGCCTGCAGGATCTGCACCGGGTCGGCCAGCTGGGGGAAGTCGGCGACGGCCGCCTTCCAGCGGTCCCGGTCCAGCGGCTGGTCGCCGTGCGTGCAGATCACCGGGACCGCCTCGGAGTTGGGGCCCTGCACGACGACCAGTTCGCTCAGCTCGTCCATCTTGCTCAGGACGACGTCCTCGATCTCCAGGGAGCTGCGCACCCCGGGGATCATGTCGACCTCACGGTCGAGCATGTGCAGACAGCCGAACTTGGTGAAGTAGCCGATGTCCCCGGTCCCCCACCACTCGCCCTTGCGGTTGCTGTCGTAGCGGTCCTGCTCGCCGTAGTACGTCTTGGCCAGGCCGGGCCAGGCGACCTCGATGCGGCCCGGGTTCTGCTCCGTCGGGCGCTGGCCGTCGCGGCTGACGACGCGCACCTTCGCCGCACCCAACGGCATGGCCCAGCCGACGCAGCGCCCGTTCGCCTTGTGGGCGGAGTTGCGGAAGTAGGCGCGGCCGACGGCGGGGCCGACCTCGCTCTGGCCGTAGATCTGGAAGAACAGCGCACCGCGCCGGGCCGAGGACTTGAGCAGCTTGCTCATCGTCCCGGGGTGGATCGCGTCGAAGGTGCTGCTGAACACCTTCACCGACGCGAACGGCATCCGCGGGTCCTCGGTGAGCCCCTCCCACTCCATCAGGGAGTTGGGCAGCGCCTCGATGAGGGCCGGGCGGTGCTTGAGGAAGTGCTCGGCGACGACGGCGGGGTCCGACTCCCGCATGAGCAGGACCGGGTACGCCTTGAGCAGCGCCAGGGACATCGCCGCGACCATCCGCGAGTGCACGAAGGGCACGTGGATCGCGACGGTCTCCTTCTTCCGCATCAGGGACAGCAGCCGCCACTGCGGCAGCAGGCGCAGGCCCTGGGTGCGGGCCGTGTGCACCACGAGCTTGGGGATGCCAGTGGTGCCGGAGGTGTGAGTGATGACGGCGGCCTCGTCGATCGGCCGGACAACCGGCTTGACCCGCGGCGAGCCGGCGAGTCCGGCGAGCGAGACGGTCCCCGGCCTGTCGTCGGCCGAGGTGATCACCCGCCGGGTGATGTCCGCCAGCGGCACCTCGGCGAGGACGTCGAGCTTGGCTCCGTCGGTGAGCAGCGTCGGCTGGTCGACCCGCTGGATCAGGACGCCCACGGTCTTGGGGTCCAGGGCCGGCGACAGGTTCACGACGACCGCGCCGATACGGGACACCGCGGCGGCGAGCATCCAGTGGTCGGCGTTGGCGGTCTTGTAGATCACGACGCGCTCGTCGGGCCGGACACCGGCCGCCCACAGGCGGGCCGCCAGGTCGTCCACGTGGTCGGCGTACTGGGCCACCGTCAGACGCCGCCCCGCCTCGGGCAGGACGTCCAGGTCGTGGTCCAGGATGATCGGCGTCGACCCGTTCACGGCCGCGGCCATCTCCGGCAGAAGGCCGATGTGAAGACCGCGCTTCTGTATCGACTTGTAGGCTATTGAGCCCTTCATGGGGACTGTCTCCTTTGGAGGCGCGAGGCGAGGTCGACGACGCACGTGCGGGATTCCCGGCCGTGGCGGGTGCGGACAGCGGCGCTTGCCGAAGCGGCGGCGGCCTGGGGGAGTGCGTGCGCTACGCGGCGCTCGAGGTGGACGTCGCGCGGGTCCGCAGCGCGGTACGGAGGGCCGTCGCGACCCGTTCGACCTGGTCCATGCTCAGCTCGGCGTGCATGGGGATGGCGAGCTGGCGCTGGAAGAGGTCCGCCGAGACCGGGCACTTCTGCTTCGTCTCGAACACGGGCTGTACGTGGGCCGCGAACGTGCCGTGCCCGCAGCCGATGCCCTGGCCGCGCAGCTCGGCGGCGACCGCCGCGCGGTCCACGCTCGCGTCCAGCGTCACCATGTAGGTCTGCCAGGCGTGGGTGCGGTCCTGCGGAACGGACGGCAGCGTCAGGAGTTCCTCGTCGGCGAGCAGTTCGCCGTACCGCGCGGCGACGGCGTCGCGGCGCTGAAGCAGCTCGTCGATCCGGCCCAGCTGTACCTGAAGGATCGCCGCGGCGATGTCGGACAGCTTGAAGTTGTAGCCGATCTCGGTGAATGTCGGGATCGGCAGGCCGACGACGTTCCCCATGTCGAAGATGCTGCCGATACCGAAGGAGGAGCGCAGCCGCGCGTCCTTGCCGATCTTCGGGTCGCGGGCGAGCAGCGCGCCGCCCTCACCGCTGGAGGCGCCCTTGCGTCCGTGGAAGGACAGGCAGCCCACCTCGGCGAGCGCGCCGGCCTGGCGGCCCTGGTACGTCGCGCCGACGGCGCAGGCGGCGTCCTCGACGAGGAACAGGCCGTGCCGGTCGGCGATCGCCTGGAGTTCCGTGTAGTCGGCGGGCATGCCGACCGTGTCCACCGCGATGATTCCGACGGTGCGCGGGGTGACCAGGTCGGCCACCACCTGCGGGTCGATGGTGTAGGTGTCGGGACGCACGTCGGCGAAGACCGGGACCGCGCCGACGTAGAGCGCGGCCTGTGCGGGCGCCGGGAACCCGTAGTCGGCGACGATCACCTCGTCGCCCGGCTTGACGCCGAGCGCGAGCATGGCCAGGTGCAGCGCGGCACCGCAGTTGCTGACCGCGACGGCGTCACCGACGCCGTACTTCTCGGCCAGCTGGGCCTCCAGCGCCTTGCCCCTGGGGCCCTGGCCGGCCGGCCAGCCGGAGGCGAACACCTCGGCCACGGCTGCCAGTTCCTGCTCGCCGAGGCTCGCGTGAACGAGGGCTATCGGTTCTGTCGTGGTCACTTTCCGCTCCGCTCCGCGTTCGTTTCCTGGCCGGGGATCCGGGGGGCCGGCGGTTCGTAGCGCAGCGGCGTGATCTGGCTGACGTCGTACCGCTTGCGCATCTCCTCCACGGCCACGGGGTCCACCGCGGTGCCGCGCGACCAGATCTCCGCGATCTCCTCGAAGTAGTCCTCGTGGTCGGGCGAGGGGAAGCACTGGAAGAGCATCTTCACGGCCTTGTCCGTGGCGTTCCGGAACGCGTGCGGGGTGCCGGGCGGCACGAACATGCAGCTGCCCTCACCCGCGCGGATCACCCGGTCGCCCTTGTGGGACTCCCAGTGGTGCCAGGTGTCCTTCGTGCGCTCGGTCGGCTCGAAGCACAGGAGATCCAGCTCGCCGTCCAGGACGTAGAAGAACTCCTGGGACTGGTTGTGCACGTGGGCCCCGACGTCGAATCCGGGCGGCACGATCACCTCGAAGATCGAGACGGAGGATCCCATCTCCTTCGTGGCCTTGAAGGTCACCTCCTGCGCCGGGGTGATCAGCTTGCGCCCCGCGCCCGCCGGAAGGATGAGGTCAGTCATACGCTTCGCTTCCTTTGTCCGTGCACGGGTTCAGACGACGGTCTGCGGGACATCGGCCGCCCAGGTGCCGAGCGCCATCTCGGCGGTGATACCGGGACCGAAGCCGGCGATGAGACCGGTGGCGCCGACGGCCGGGGTGTCCTCCTCGAACAGCCTGCGGGCCGCGTCGAGTACGACCGCGCTGGCGATGTTTCCGTACTCGGTCAGGGTCGCCCAGCTGTGGCGGAACACCTTGCGGTCGACCTCGAGGAACTTGGCGAGGTCGTCCAGGATCCGCGGGCCGCCGGCGTGGACGATGTAGAAGTCGAGGTTGCCGGCGTCCATGCTGTTGTCCTTGGCGAACTCGCGCAGCACCGGGGCCAGCGGCTCCATCGTCCCGGGCACCCGGCGGTCCAGCTGGAAGTGGAAGCCGGTGTCGCGCACGTCGTAGGAGATCCAGTCCTCGGTGTTCGGGATGAGATACGAGGCGTTGTGCTCCAGGTCGATGCCGACGCCCCCGCTGCCGCGCACCACGGCGGCGGCGACCGCGTCACCGAACAGCCCGTCGGACAGCAGGGAACCGATGTCGTCCGCGTCCGGCTGGTAGCACAGGGAGCACAGCTCGCACGAAACGATCAGGACGTTGCTTCCCGGGTGGGCCAGGCAGAAGTCGTGGGCGCGGTTGATCGCGGCGCCGCCCGCCGCGCAGCCCAGCTGCGCGATGGGTATCTGGCGGGTGTCGGAGCGGAATCCGAGCTTGTTGATCAGCCATGCGGTCAGCGACGGCATCAGGAACCCGGTGCACGACACGTAGATGATCGTGTCGATGTCGCGTGCCGTCAGTTCGGCGTTCGCCAGGGCCTGTTCGATGACCTCGGGGGTCCGCTTCTTGGATTCGACCTCGTAGATGCGGTTGCGTTCCGTCAGGCCCGGGTGGTGGAGCGTCTTCTCGATGGGCTGCACGAGGTGCCGCTTCTTCACGCCCGTGTTCGTGATCAGTCGGAGCGCCAAGGGCAGCTGCGGCTTTCCGGCGTGGACTCGTGAGGCAAAGTCCAGAGTCTCTTCCATCGTGATGACGTATTCCGGCGCTTGCATCGCGGGCTTGCAGAGCCTTGGCATAGCTGGGATCTCTTTCTCTAGGTCTGCCATCAGTACGTGAAGAGTCGTTCGCGCACGCCCGGTGGCCCTGATGGGGCGACAGCGGGGGTCGGCTGGGGGCGGTGCCCGTCAGCAGATGAGATCCCGTGCGGACGCGGGCAGGCGTGAAGCGTCCGACGCTTCACGCGGCCGAGGCCGCTGGGAGTCGGGGAAGCGCGCCGGACGGCGAGGAACGGGGATATGCATCGCGCACCGCGGCGCTGGACGGCCGACGGCATGCGCGTGGTGATGAACGGTCAGCGCGAAGAGTCCGGCATCCGGTCGGCGGTCAGCTCGACCGATGCACCCGGCGTCATGCCCTGCACTCTGCCCGGTCAACGATCCACATCGGACCCATGGCAGATTTTGGGCAGGAAAGGCGTGCTGAAATAGTGACACGGTTGGCTTGTCCGCGCCAAGGGCACCCCAAAGTGACCTGGCTCACGCCACCTGTGGTCGCGCGGGTCAGCCCGCCGTGTTCTGTTCCGGCGGCAGGATCAGGGTGGGTTCGAGGACGACGCGGGCGGCCGGCTCCTCGTGGACCCGCGCCAACGCGGGCCGCGCGCCCCGCTGCTGGCGCCACCCGGCCTGTGCGACCACCACGGCAATGTAGGGGATGGCGACCGCGCCGACCAGGGCGCAGACCGCGAAGACCGGCCAGCGGCTCCAGGTGAGGGCCATCAGGGCCACACAGGCGGTGCGCACCAGCATGGCTATGAGGTAGCGGCGCTGACGGCCGCGCAGGTCCCTTGTCAGGCCGGTGCGGGCCCGGGTGATGGACTCGGCCCGTGGGGCGCCCCGGCGCCAGGGGGTTGTGGTCATCGGGCCTCCGTCGACACTCCGGCACGCACGCCGGACATCCGGAAAGGGAGCGGGCCCCTTCCCGGCCGGCCGGGAAGGGTGCGCAGTGCGGGCGTTCGTCTGCTCTACGGCCGCGCCCCGCGCTGCAAGGGACGGCAGGCGTCACGGAGGACGGTGGAACGACGGCGGCGCGGGTGACCGTCTTCTGATCACCCGCGCCGCCGCTGCTGCCTCGTCCCTCGGCGACGTACGCCAGGTCAGTGCAGTTCCTGCTCCGGCTCCCGCTCCTCGGCGGAGCGCTTCGCGCCGGATTCCAGCTGCCCGTTGGGCGAGCCGTGCCCGTTCGACGAGCCATGCCCGTTGGACGAGTGGGAGAGATGCGCCCGGGCCTGCTCCAGCTCCTTCGGCGTCGGCTTCGCGATCTGTCCGCCGTACAGCCAGCGGCTCAGCCGGTAGCGCAACACCTCCTTGCGGAGCTCCGGGTTGGGCACACCGTCGCGTTCGGCCACGGGCGCCGGCAGCGGCGCGTAGTTCTCCGTGGCCAGCAGCGCGTACTCCTTCCCGCGCGGCAGGCGCTCGTGCACCTCGACGAACTCGCCGTGCGGCAGCCGCTTGATCCGCCCGGTCTCGCGGCCGTGCACGAGCTTGTCGTGGTCCCGCCGCTGCAGGCCCAGGCAGATCCGCCGGGTGACGACGTACGTCAGCGCGGGCACGAGGAAGATGCCGATCCGGACCGCATAGGTGATCTGGTTCAGGGACAGATGGAATTCCTCGGCCAGGACGTCGTTGGCTCCGCCGAAGAACAGCACCAGGTACAGGGAGACGAACGCGATGCCGAACGCGGTCCGCGTGGGGTGGTCACGCGGCCGGTCGAGGAGGTGGTGCTCCCTCCTGTCTCCGGTGACCCAGGCCTCCAGGAAGGGCCAGAGGGCGATCACGCCGAGCATCAGCGTGGGCAGGACGACGGCCGGGAGCAGGACGCCGAGGTTGACGGTGTGGCCGCCCCAGAGGGTGAACTCGCACGGCGGCATGGCACGCAGGGCGCCCTCCAGGAAGCCCATGTACCAGTCGGGCTGGGAGCCCTGGGAGATCTGGTCGGGCCGGTAGGGGCCGTATGTCCAGATGGGGTTGATCTGCGCGATGCCCGCCAGCAGCGAGAGCACGCCTGCGACCAGGAAGAAGAAGCCGCCGGCCTTGAACGTGTAGTTCGGCCAGAAGGGCTCGCCGACGACGTTCTGGTCGCTGCGGCCCGGACCCCGGAACTGGGTGTGCTTGTGGTAGAAGACCAGGATCAGGTGGACCGTGAGCAGGGCGACCACGATGGCCGGGATCAGCAGGATGTGGAAGCTGTAGAACCGGTTCACGATGTCATGTCCGGGGAACTGGTCGCCGAACAAGAACATGTGCAGATACGTGCCGACCAGTGGGATGGCCAGCAGCACACCCGAGGCGATGCGCAGGCCGGTTCCGGAGAGCAGGTCGTCGGGCATCGAATACCCGACGAAGCCCTCCAGGGTGACCAGCACCAGCATGACGATGCCGAACAGCCAGTTGACCTCGCGCGGCTTGCGGAACGAGCCGGTGAGGAAGTGCCGGAGCGTGTGCAGGCACAGGGCACCGATCATGACCAGGGCCGACCAGTGGTGCAGCTGGCGGATGAACAGGCCGCCGCGCACCTCGAAGCTGATCTTGACCGTGGACTCGTAGGCCTCCGACATCCGGATGCCCTGGAGCGGGACGTACGAGCCGTGGTACACGACCTCGCCCATGCTCGGCTTGAAGAACATGGTGAGCCAGAGCCCGGTCAGCAGCAGGACGATGAAGCTGTAGAGCGCCACCTCGCCGAACATGAACGACCAGTGCTCGGGAAAGACCTTCCGGACAATGAAGCGGAAGTTGTAGATGCCGAGTCGCCCGTCCGTCCAGTCGGCGATGCGCTCGCCCTTGGACGCCTCGGTGCGCGTACTCGGCGGTGCCGTTTCAGTCGCGCTCATACCCGCGCACCCTCCCCTTGCCGCTGGACTGTCACAGGCACATCCGGTCCGGCCGGCGAGCGGTCGGTGATCGGGGCGGCCTGCCGCGGCGGTGCAAGCGGGCCCGTGCCTTGGAGCAGCTGAAACGCTATCGACGCGTGAGGCGGACGAGCAACCGCCCTCGAGTCTAAGCCCAGTCTAAACTCGAGCCGTTCTCGAGTGAGTTGCGAGTCGGCAAAGAGCATGTGGACCTTCTTCGGACTCAACTGGGCTTGCTTTGCAGGCTCGTTATGAGTGACTTTCAGCCACGCATCACTCAAGTGCTCCCGCGCAGACGCCAGTTGATCTGCGTGTGTCATATATGAAGCGTAGGACGGTGCTCCGGACGGCGCACGGCCGGGTACGGCTTGCCGCGCGGTTCGACGCGTCACCCGGGGCGGGTGCTGCCTCTCGCCCTGCCCCGCGGATATCATCAACGACCCTGCCGCTCGGCAGATCTGGAGACGGTACGGCTCTGCGATGCCATCGACAAGGCTCTCCCACCGCCGAGAACCCACCGGCGGTGACGGGCCGCCCAGGCCGCCCCAGGCGGGCACGAGCGGTTATCGAGCTGTGTCGACACACTGTCAGGACATTGGCGGCGGAGTCCTGCAAAATGTGCCCGAGAACGCCGCGCCCCGAGTGTGCCGCGCCCCGGGACCGCTGTGAACCTCCGGTCCTGTCCGTGGTGAGGCAGTGACTGCGAGGAGGACGAGACATGGCGAGGACTGGCCGCCGGCTCCGGGTATGGCTCCGTACCGACCGCCGCCCGGCAATGCCCGGACGTACTTCACCGACGACCGTGCCGATGCCCTGGCAGCGCTGCGACGCACTGCTCGACTCCACGGTGAACCGGTTCACGGGACGGCATGTCGAGCAGCTGTGGTGGCGCTGGTACGGGCCGCTGGACACGGAGCGCTTCGTCACCGCCTGGCAGTCCGTCATCGACAGGGAAGCGATTCTTCGAGCGGCCTTCGAGTGGGACGCGAGGCCGCGCCTCGTCCTGCACGCGCACGCCCGCGCCGAGGTCGTACGGCACCGCCCGGGCACCGTCGACTGGGACGAACTGCTGGAGCAGGACCGGCTGTACGGCTTCAACGTGAGCCACCCCGGCCCGCTGCGCATCACCCTCGTCGACACCGATGTACCCGACGTCACGCGGGCCCTGCTCACCTTCCACCACGGGCTGCTGGACGCCCGCAGCGTCCTCCTCCTGCAAAGGGAGTTCAGCCGCGCCTACCTCGCGGGCGGTGTGCTTCCCGGCGGCGAGCGCCGGCCCGACATCCGCGACTGGATGCGCTGGCTGGAGGGCCAGGACACCACCGCGGCACGGGACTTCTTCCGCCGGACCCTGCCCGCGGAAAAACCCGCCGTGCTGCCCGCGCTGCCCGGCCCCCGCACCCGGCAGCACGGACAGGGCCGGGCCGAGGCGCGCCTGGCCGCCGCCGACGTGGAGCGGCTGCACCGGTGGGCGGCCCTGCGGGGCCTGCCGGAGTCCAGCGCGCTGCACGCTGCGTGGGCGCTGCTGCTCTACCGCGCGGCGGACACGACCGGGGCCGTCCCGGTGAGCTTCGGCATCACCGTCTCCGGGCGCGGTATCGCCCTGGACGGCGCCGAGCGGGTGGTGGGACCGATGCGCGGCTGCCTGCCGATGACCGCCGTGGTCGACCCCGCCCGGCCGATCGGCCATCTGCTGGCCGACCTGCGCGACCGGGCGCTGGACATGGCGGCGTACGAATGGGTCTCCGCCGGGCAGATCCAGGAGTGGACCGGCCGCTCCGACCGGCTGCCGGAGACCGTGGTCTGTGTCGAGCCCACCCCGCGGCCCCTCCCCGACCTGCGGGCCCGGCTCGACGACGCCGGCATCCGCTACGGGCGCCGGCACACCGGCGGTGCCCACTCACTGCCCGTCGCCCTGCACGTGCGGGACGACGCCGACGGCTCCCGCGACCTCACCGTCCTCCACGACCGCACCCGCGTCTCCGACGCCGACGCCGGCCTCCTGGCCGACCAGTGCGCCCGCCTCCTGCGCCACCTCCCCGCCCTCGACGACACCGAGCCCGTGACCGAGGTACTGGCCGCGCTCGCCGAGACCGAAGCACCCCGCGTGGCCCCGCCGCGCCGCGGGACGCGGCACTGACGGAAAGGGAGCCTCGGCTCGGGCATGACGTACCGGCGGCGCCTGGCGGTCCCGGGCGCTGATCGACTCCTCACACGTCAGGGCCGCTCGACGTGGCGCGAAGGCGGGCCGAGCCCGGTCGGCCGAGGTCGGCCCGGCAGCGAGCACCACGTCGTCAGGAGGACGGCACGTATGCAGAGGGAAGTGGCCTTGGCGCCGAGGGGCCGTCCGCGTTCGTGCCGGTGTCAGCTCAGACCGTGCGGGCCACCAGACGGCGGCCCGGGGCGTTCGGGGCCGTTGCCGCCGAGGCCTCGGGGCGGGCCATGAGGATCGAGCGCTGCATGCGGCTGAGCGCGGCGGACGGCTCCAGGCCCAGCTCGGAGACGAGCGTGGTGCGCAGGCGCTGGTAGACGTCGAGCGCCTCGCCGCGGCGGCCCGAGCGGTGCAGGGCCAGCATGAACTGCCCGTGCAGGCTCTCGTGCATCCGGTACTGGTTGACCAGCACCGTCAGCTCCGGCAGCAGCTCGCGGTGTCGGCCCAGCCTGAGGTCGGCCTCGATGCGCTGGTCGAGCGCGCACAGCCGCGCCTCCTCCAGCCGCCTGGACTCCATGTCGATCCGGATGCCGGCCTGGACGTCGGTGAGCGCGGGCCCGGTCCACAGCGAGAGCGCGTCCGCCAGCCGGCTGGCCGCGCCGCTGTAGTCCTCGGCGTCCATGGCCCGGTAGCCGACGCCCGCGCGGCGCTCGAACTCCCGGAAGTCGACAGTGCCGTTCCGCGTCTCCAGGCGGTAGCCGCCGGGCACGGTGGCGAGGATGTCCTTGGGGGTACACCGCTCGTTCTCACCGTGGCTGAGCGCCTCGGCGATCAGCTCGCGCAGCTGCAGCACGTACGTCTGCAGGGTGGTGCGCGCGCTGCGCGGAGGCCTGCTCCCCCACAGCTCCTCCACCAGCGCGGTCACGGGGACCACCTGGTCGGCGTGGAGGGCGAGCAGAGCCAGAACCTGCCGCGGCTTGGGCGCCGTCGGTACTATCGACACGCCGTGTTCGCGCACTGACAGCGCGCCCAGCACTTCGATGTCCACGTTCTCCCCCATGAGTTCAGGCAGGAGACCGGTGTTCGGCCGTTCGCGCTTCCGCCGCCGGGTCCCGTGCTCTGCTTGATTCTGGACACCCTGATAAAAAAACAGCACAGTCGGTTTGTCAACACGGGACCGTCATCGCGCCACTCAAGCGTCGACATCCGGCCAACTACATATCGAACCGACGTTCGCTCAACACCCCACCCGGCCAGGAGAAAGTGCAGACTGAGGCTGGAGTTCCGCTTCCACAACGCACCGAGCAGCGAGAACATGGAGCCGACGGAAGTCCGGAATGGCCCGCTCGAATCATCTGGATATGTGCGGCGCCCCCGTCCTGCTTCGGTCACCCCGCGGGACGGGGGCGCGATGAGCCCGGCACAGGCGTCAGAATTCGGCCACAACACGGCCTGAAATCCCGGCTAAAAAAACGGATCGGTCTGCTTGCTTCCGGATTCTCGGCCGACCGCCCCAGTCTCCTGCATCACGATGTCCGCCAGCGCGTGCGCACCACACGTTCTTTGCTCGGCCGGCAACTGCTTCGCTACTGCGGTGGGTTGCCGTGTTTGCGCGAAGGCAGGTCGGCGTGCTTGGTGCGGAGCATCGACAGGGAGCGGATCAGCACCTCGCGGGTGTCGGCGGGGTCGATCACGTCGTCCACCAGGCCGCGCTCGGCCGCGTAGTAGGGGTGCATCAGCTCGGCCTTGTACTCCTTGACCATGCGCTCCCGCATCGCGTCGGGGTCGTCGGCCTCGGCGATCTGCCGGCGGAAGATCACGTTCGCGGCGCCCTCGGCGCCCATCACGGCGATCTCGTTCGTCGGCCAGGCGTAGGTGAGGTCGGCGCCGATGGACTGCGAGTCCATGACGATGTAGGCGCCGCCGTAGGCCTTGCGCAGGATGAGGGAGATGCGGGGCACCGTGGCGTTGCAGTAGGCGTAGAGCAGCTTCGCGCCGTGGCGGATGATTCCGCCGTGCTCCTGGTCCACGCCGGGCAGGAACCCGGGGACGTCCAGCAGAGTCACGATGGGGATGTTGAAGGCGTCGCACATCTGGACGAACCGGGCTGCCTTTTCGCTCGCCTCGATGTCCAGTACGCCGGCCAGGTTCTGCGGCTGGTTGGCGATGATGCCGACGACCTGGCCGTCGAGCCGGGCCAGCGCGCAGATGATGTTCCGCGCCCAGCGCTCGTGGACCTCCAGGT
>NZ_JBSFVU010000057.1:0-26220 GCF_053592475.1 Streptomyces sp. NPDC002671 | reverse complement strand
ATGGCCAGCCTGCGAAACCTCGCGATCAGCGTGTTCCGCCAGGACGACCACACCAACATCGCCGCCGCCTGCCGCTACACCGCCCGCGACCCACAACGACCCCTGACAGCCTTCGGAATCAGGTGATCAACCGGACAGAATGACTACACGCAAAGACCCTGGCCCGGAGGCCACGTCCTTCTTGACCGTGAGATATGACTGCGCGGCTATCAGCGAACTCTTCGGCAGCCCCGCCGTGGCCACCTTGACGCCCTGTTCGACGTCGGTATTCGTCGACGCCGATGTGAACCGGTACAGCATCTGCTGGGCGGTCGGGTGCATCGCCTTCATCTGCTCGGGAGTGACCCAGGCGTCGGCGGTCCGGCTCAGGGTGTAGGCGTAGCCGACGATGGTGAGCTTCGTGCCCTGCGGGGTCACCACCTTGCCACCCGGCGGGAACGGCGATCCAATGCCGTTCGCGGGCGGGGGCTCGTTCACCACGACCTCGCCCGGCTTGTCGGCCCAGCGGCCGCTCCACACGTGCACCTTGTCGACCGGACCGCCCGCGTCGGCCCGGCCCACCACGGTGAGCGGGCCGACCAGGAAGGAGGCACTGCCCGGAGCGACGTTCACCGAGGTCTGGCCGAAGGGGCCGGCGGATGCCTCGACGCCCGGCCGCCGGCCGGTCGCGGCGAGCTGCTGCGTGGAGACCGTGGCGGGGTCGAAGGCGGCGACCGCATGGGCGCCGCTCTGCTTGCCGAAGGCCCGGTCGAAGGGGCTGCTCGCGGAGTCGAGGAGCCCCGTCGCGACGACCATGGTCGCGGTGGACAGCAGGACGACCAGGCTGATGACGACCGTCTGCAGCCGACGCCGCCGGACGGCGGCCCGCGCGGCATGCCATACGGCGCTCATGCGGCCCGCTCCAGGGTCTTCTCGCGAGCGATCCGCCCGTCCTCCAGCTCGACGAGGCGGGTCGCGCAACGCTCGGTGAGACGCCGGGCGTGCGTGACGACGAGCAGCGTCTGGCCGATCCGGTTGAGGTCGAGCAGCAGGTTCATCACCTGCTCGCCGCTGTTGCGGTCCAGGGCGCCGGTCGGTTCGTCCGCGAGCAGCAAGGACGGCTTGTTTATCAGTGCCCGGGCCACCGCGACCCGCTGGCGCTGGCCGCCGCTGAGTGTCGCCGGGTGAGTTGTTCCGGTGGTCCGCGACACCGAGCTCCCCGAGGAGCTCGAGCGCGCGCTTGCGGGCCTGCCGGGACGAGGTGCCGGAGAGCTGCCCGGCGAGCGCCACATTGTCCAGCGCCGTCAGGTCGTCGAGCAGGTTGAAGAACTGGAAGACCATGCCGATCCGCCGACGGCGGAACAACGCCAGACCGGTTTCGTTGAGTCCGCCCAGGTCGTCGCCGTGGACCTGGACCGTGCCCGCGGTAGGGTGGTCGAGGCCCGCGATCATGTTCAGCAGTGTGGACTTGCCGCAGCCCGACGGTCCCATGACCGCGACCGCCTCGCCCTCCCGGATCTCTAGTAGGGCTTGGTCAGGTTCGTATGGGGGTGGGTATGTCGCGGTGGCAGGTGGGGCAGGTGCCGGCCCAGAGGTCGAGGAGTGTCTGCATCTCGCGGACGGTCTGGTAGAGGCTCAGCCCTGCGCCGCGTCTTTTGGGTCTCGTGCCAGCCGTTGGAGTGTGCAGAAGGCGTGGGCGGCGGAGACGAGGGTGACGTGGTGGTGCCAGCCGTTCCAGGTGCGGCCTTCGAAGTGGGCAAGGCCCAGGGCCTGTTTCATCTCCCGGTAGTCGTGCTCGATGCGCCAGCGGAGCTTGGCCAGCCGCACCAGCGTGGCCAGGGGCATGCCGGAAGGCAGGCTGGACAGCCAGAACTGCACCGGCTCGCTCTCACCGGCCGGCCATTCCGCCAGCAGCCACCGCTCGGGCAGTTCCGCACCCTTGGTGGCCTGGCGGATCTCGCGTCCGGCGGGCCGGATGCGCAGGGCGACGAAGCGCGAGTACATGCGCTTGAAGCCGCTGCGGCCCGTGCCCGGCCGGGAGCCCTCGCGCCAGGACACCGGTCGAGCCTCCTGCGGGCCGGCCTGCATGACCAGTTCCTTCACCGTCGTCGGCTTGTCCGGATACGTCGCCGCCGGCGGGCGGCCGGTGCCCTGATAGGGCGGGGTGAGAGGCCGCGCGTGTGCGGGGTGGGCTGTGATGCGGGAAGAGATCCCGACGGCGTAGGCCAGGTTCCGTTCCTCCAGACCCAGGCGGAAGGCGGTGGCGTCGCCGTATCCGGCGTCCGCCACGACCAGCGGAACGTCCACGCCCCAACTGCGGGCCTCATCGATCATGTCCAGGGCCAGCTGCCACTTCTCCACGTGAGCGGCCTCAGCCGGGATGCCGCACCGTTTGCGGCGGGCGACCTTTGCCGGATCCGCCTCCGGCGAGGCTGGATCCCAGGAGGCGGGCAGGAACAGCCGCCAGTCGATCGCGGCCGAGGCGTGGTCGTGGGCCAGGTGCAGCGAGACGCCCACCTGGCAGTTGGTGACCTTGCCCGCGGTCCCGGTGTACTGCCTCGACACGCAGGGCGAGGCGTCCCCGTCCTTGAGGAAGCCGGTGTCGTCCACGATCAACGCCTCCGGCCGGATCGCGTCGTGCATCTTCCACGCCAAACGGGCCCGCACATGCGCCGGATTCCACGGGCTGGTCGTCACGAAGTGCGCCAGCGCCTGCCGGTTTCCGTCCTCACCCAGCCGCGCGGCCATCGGCTCCACTGACTTGCGCCGTCCGTCCAGCAGCAGCCCACGCACATACACCTGCCCCCACCTCCGCTGGTCAGCACGGAAGAACCCGTCGAACAACTCCGCCGTGAACGCCTCCAGGTCCTCCCGGACCGCAGTCATCTCATCAGGTGTCACACCTCCCCAACGACACCCGCAGGCCAGCAGACACGCCACTCACGAGTGAACCTGACCAGGCACTACTAGGGACACGTCGTCGAGTGCGATGGACTGTCCGTAGTCCTTGCGCACACCTTCCAGCCGTACGACGACCTGGTCAGAGCTGATCTCGCTGGTCATGGTGTGACGCTAGGCCGTGCGACAGGGGGGCGGACGTCGGCCCCGGGAGGTATTTCGGCCCAGGCGTCATCCCTGCGATGTACGCCCGATACGCGCGACCGGCCGGGCCCGGGGGAATGCCCCCGGGCCCGGCCGGCCGGTGGTGACCGACGGACCTCAGTGCACCTCGGCGGAGACGCCGGCGTCGTCGTCGGACTGCTGCGCGAACTGGGTGCGGTACAGGTGCGCGTAGAGCCCGTCCGAGGCCAGCAGTTCCTCGTGGGTGCCGGCCTCCCGGATCCGCCCGTCCTCCACGACGAGGATCTGGTCGGCCTCGCGGATCGTGGACAGACGGTGTGCGATCACCAGCGACGTCCGGCCCGCCAGGGCGGACTTCAGGGCGCGCTGGATCGCGGCCTCGGACTGCGAGTCCAGGTGGGCGGTCGCCTCGTCCAGGACCACGACCGGAGGGGCCTTCAGGAGCAGCCGGGCCAGAGCGATCCGCTGCTTCTCCCCGCCGGAGAGGCGGTGACCGCGGTCACCGACCACCGTGTCGAGGCCGTCCGGCAGAGCGCTGACGGTGTCCCACACCCGCGCGGCCACGCAGGCGTCGATCAGTTCCTCGTCGGTCGCCCCGGGCCGGGCGTAGGTCAGGTTGACCCGCAGGGTGTCGTGGAAGAGGTACGAATCCTGGGTCACCACCCCCACCGTGTCCCGCAACGACTGAAGGGTCAGGTCGCTGACATCGTGCCCACCGATCCGGATGCTGCCCGAGGTCGGGTCGTACAGCCGTGGTACCAAGTTGGTGATCGTGGTCTTACCGGCGCCCGACGGCCCGACGAGCGCGGTCATCCGTCCCGCCGGCACGCGGAAGCTCAACTCGTGCAGCGCAGGCCCCGTGTCACCGCGTTCCGGCGTGCGTCTCGCGACCGACTCCAGGGAGGCGAGGGAGACCTCGTCGGGGGTGGGGTACCGGAAGGTGACCCGGTCGAACTCGATGTCCGGCGCCGTGCCGTCCGGGCCCGGCGCGGGCAGAGCGCGGGCATCGGGTCGCTCCGACACCATCGGTTCGAGGTTGAGTACCTCGAAGACCCGGTCGAAGCTGACCAGCGCGTTCATCGCCGTGACCTGAAGAGTCGACAGCTGGTCGATCGGCCCGTAGAGCCGAAGCAGCAGGGTCACCATGGCGACGAGGGTGCCGATCGGCAGGACGCCGTGGATGGTGAGGGCGCCGCCGAGGCCGTACACCATGGCCGTCGTGAGCGAGGTGAGCACCGTGACGAGGATGAAGAGCAGCCGCCCGTAGATCACACTGCCGGCCGCGACGTCGCGCACGCGTCCGGCGCGCGCCGCGAACATGCTGTTCTCGTCGTCCGTGCGGCCGTAGAGCTTGGCGAGCATGGCGCCGGAGACGTTGAACCGCTCGTTCATCATCGAGCTCATCTCGGCGTCGAGCTGCATCGTCTCTCGGGTGAGCCGCTGCAGCCTGCCCGATATCAGCCGTACCGGCAGCAGGAAGAGCGGGATCATCACCAGCGCGGCGACCGTGATCTGCCATGACAGGTAGAACATCGCGCTGAGGATGAGGACCAGTGTCAGGACGGTCGTGACCGCATTGGTCAGCATCGTCGTCACGGCCTGCCGCGCCCCGATGACGTCGGTGTTGAGACGGCTGACCAGCGCACCGGTCTGCGCTCGCGTGAAGAACGCCAGTGGCTGCTGCTGCACGTGCGCGAACACCTTGGTCCGCAGGTCGTAGACGAGGCCCTCGCCGATCCGGCCCGAGCACCAGGTCTGCACGTACATGGCCGCGGCGTCCAGCAGGGTCAGGCCCGCGATCGTCAGGGACAGTCCCACCACCACCCCGAGCCGCCTGGGGACGATGCCGTCATCGATGATCATCTTGAGGAGCAGCGGGCTGGCCGCCGTGATGACCGCGCTGACGACCGTGGTCAGGAGGAGTACGACCATTGTCGCGCGGTAGCGCTTGAGGTAGGGCATGATCCGCCGGACGGTGCCGGGGGTGACCCTCTGCCGAGTGATCGAGTCGTCGTCGAACCGCAAACGCGTCCGGCCGCCCTTAGTCACGGAAACCTGCCTCACTCTCGTGTCTCGTCCTGCGACGGCAACGTCGGTCGACGGGAAAGGAACCGTGCCTCAGTACTTGTCGAGGAATTCGGTGATCATCGCATTGACTGCTTCCGGGCGCTCCAGATATCCGAGGTGCCCGCAGTCGGAGATCTCCACCAGGTCGCAGTCCGGGATCGCGTCGGCCACCTCACCGGCCAGGTGCGGCGGACAGATGAGGTCGTCGGAGAAGGAGATGACGCGGCACGGCACCGACACGCCGCGCAGCGCCTGGCGGCGGTCGCCGAGGGAATCGGAGACCGAGTCCTGACCGGCGGCGGCCTGTGCGCTGCCGCCGGACAGTTCGAAGATCTCCAGCCAGGTCCCGACCGCGGCTTCGTCGTTGAGGGTCGCCGGCGACATCATCTCCAGGACCGTCCGCAGAGCCTCGTACGAGGAAGGCAGCGTCACTCCGCTCTCGCGCAGTGCCCGCTCCGCGGCGGAGTGCGCCCGGCGCAGCGCGTCCGACCTCGCCCGGGTGGACATCAGCACTGCGGACCGCACGAGGTCAGGCCGGCCGAGGGCCAGCTCTTGCGTGATCATCGCCCCCATCGATGTGCCGACGACTCGGCACGGGCCCAGGCTCAGGGCCTCCATCAGGCCGGCCGTGTCGGCGACCAGCTCCTCAAGCGTGTACATGCCGGGCGGGGCGTCGGAGCCCCCGATCCCCCGGTTGTCGAAGGTGATCGTCTCGTAGCCGGCCGCGTTCAGCGCCGGTGTCTGGTGCATCGTCCAGACCCGGCCCGCCGCCCCCGAGCCCATGATGAGCAGGACGGGTTCCCCGCGGCCCTGGCGCTCGTAGGCGAGCCGGATCCCATTGACAGTGACGAAAGGCATGGTTTCCCCGACTCGATTCGCTGCTGGTGACGGAAGTCTCAGGACGTGGGCCGAAGACAGGCGGTGATCGGCCTGACGGTCACGGGACGCGCGTGCCACGGGTCGTCCGATGCGGTACGCCTGGGCGTGGAACGACGACTTGATCAATATCATCCGGCCGTGCGTCCGGTCGATCCCCGGCCGTTCAACTGACGAATGGGCGCAGTTGAACGAATCGGTGTGGACGTGCTGAAGGCACGAGGTTCCTTCAACTTAGCCTGCAAAGTGGTCTTTTGAAAACTCGGGCACGAAGATTCTCGCGGAGCAGCGGTGCGCACTTCGGTACGGTGCACCGTGTAGTCGTCGACGGCCTCGGCTCCGGTGCGCCGAGCCCACCCATAGCCACCGCATGACAATCGGACGCCGCTGGTTGCCGGCCGAGGTACGCGAACCGCGGGCGAGCCATGGGCGGCGGCAGTCAGGTGAGTCGGCGCCCTGCCAAAACCAGGCCGCGTTCACTCAAGCTCTGATCTGACCCACCCAGCGCCACCCGGCAATCCCAGGCGCACTGCAATCACGCGATCAGCGCCAGCACGCTCAATTCAGGGTGGACCGGCCGCCACACGAGCGGACCGGAGCATCCCGGCCCACTCTCACTCTCACCGCACCATACGGAGAACCATGAGAAACCTATTGGCTGCGTTCGAAGACAAGGCCCCCGAAATCGTCTTCGAGTGGAACGACACTGAGACCGAAGCCAAGGGATGGGCGGTCATCAACTCCCTGCGTGGCGGCGCCGCCGGAGGCGGCACGCGCATGCGGCCGGGTTTGAATCGTCACGAAGTCGAATCGCTGGCAAAGACGATGGAGATCAAGTTCACCGTCTCCGGCCCGCCGATCGGCGGCGCGAAGTCCGGCATCGACTTCGACCCTCACGACCCCCGCAAGGAGGGCGTTCTCAGGCGCTGGTACCAGGCCGTTTCCCCGCTACTCAAGGCGTACTACGGTACGGGCGGCGACCTCAACGTCGACGAGATGCAGGAGGTCGTACCCCTTACCGAGGCCCAAGGCCTGTGGCATCCACAGGAGGGTGTGGTCAATGGCCACTATGCTGCGTCGGATCAGCAACTGGTCCGCCGGGTGGGCCGGCTCAGGCACGGCATCGCCAAGGTCGTGGAAAGCCCGCACTACACCCCGGACGCCACACGTGGATTCACGGTCGCTGACCTGATCACGGGCTGGGGAGTGGCGGAGTCCGTACGCCACTTCTACGGGACCTACGGAGGCTCGATCGCTGACAAGCGGGTCATTGTGCAGGGCTGGGGCACCGTCGGTGCCGTGGCCGCGTATTACGCGACGACGGCTGGTGCGCGCGTGGTCGGAGTGATAGACCGCAACGGCGGGCTTCTGCGGTGCGACAGCACCGGGCTGCCCGGAATCCGCGACCTCTTCCTGGGCCGGCAGGGCAACACCCTGGTTGCAGACGACATGCTTGCGTTCGACGACATCAACGACCGCATCTGGGACGTGGGCGCTGAAGTCTTCCTGCCCTGCGCCGCCTCTCGCCTGGTCACCCGCGAGCAGGTCGACCGGCTCACCGCGAACGGGCTCGAAGTCATCGCCAGCGGCGCGAACGTACCGTTCGCAGACTCCGAGATCTTTTACGGACCGACGTACGAGCAAGCAGACAAGAGTGTCGCCGTCGTCCCCGACTTCATCGCCAACTGCGGTATGGCCCGCGCCTTCGCCCTCATGATGGACGGGCAAACGGACACGACGGACCAGGCAATCTTCACCGATGTCTCGGAGACCATACGAAGCGCCCTCGAACGCTGCCACGCCCAGTCGTCGGACACTACAGGCCTGGCCAGTTCCGCCCTCGAAATCGCACTGGCACAGCTGATGTAGTGCGGTAGCCGCTCCCTCATGAGGCCCTGTTCGCGTCATCAGATGATGTTGTTCCGTGACAGGCGGGGCGGGGCGGGGCGGTTGGCGCATTGGCGGGGTATGGGCGGGATGATCGCAGCGGATGGTCCGAAGTGGATCGAGCCGTTCTCCGGGCTGAGCGAGACGACGTTCAGCAGGCTGGTGGCGTTGGTACGGCGACGCGGTGGTGACGTTTAGCGCGGTCGTCCCTGGCGGCTGCCGCTCGAGGACCGGTTGTTGCTCGTAGCGAGGTACTGGCGCACGAACCTGACGTCCCGGCAGGTGGCGCCGTTGTTCGGAGTTTCGAAGTCTGCTGCCGACCGCATCCTCGATCACCTGGCGCCCTTGCCGGCCATCTCACCGGCACGCCGACCGCGCAAGGACACCGTCTACATCGTCGACGGCACCCTGGTACCCACCGGGATCGCAGCGTGGCCGCGTCCATTAGGAACTATCGGTACTTGACGAACTTGCAGGTCGTGATCGACGCCAACAGCCGCCTGATGGTGGCGATCGGCCTGCCGCTGCCAGGGCGGCCGCAACGACTGTCGAGCGTTCGCGGAATCCGGCGTCGACCTGGGTGCCTGCTGCGGCGCACCGACCCTCGCCGACGGCGGACACCGACACGCGCTGTCGCGGTCAACTACAGGGTCCTGCGGGACTGCCGACTCAAAGGCAACGGCGTTCACCAGGCCATTCTCGGCATCGCCCGGCTCCACAACCTGGCCCCTCACCGGATAACTCACGCCCCATACGGGACAACATCAGGTGCTGACGCCAAGCTGCTGCCCGACCGCCCGCCCCTGCTGGTGGGTACCGAGGCGCGGCACCGCCCGGGTCACGAACCCGCATCCTTCGTCTGCGGCACGCCCGGCACCCTGGGCCACCGTCTCTTCCGCACACGGCCGTTCGGGCCCCCGCGGAAATAGCCGCCGTCCCGGTCATGGCGTGCACTGCGTCGCCGGGTCACTCGGGCCGCCGCGGGACACGGCCCTTGACCAGGAACCCGCTGCCGAATCTAGGGCGCGCCTCCAGGGACCCGCCGTACGCGGCAAGCCGTTCCCGCAGCCCGATCAGACCCCTGCCGTTGCCCGATTCAGCCTGTTCAGTCCTGGTGCCACCCATGCCGGCGACCTCGATCTCCAGCCCGTCGTCGTCATGACGCAGGACGATCGACGCGCTCGCCCCGTGGGCGTGCTTGAGAGCGTTGGTCAGGGCTTCCTGGACGACCCGGTAGGTGGCGAGCTCGACGCCGGGCGGCAGCGGTTCGGGCGGCGGCGAGACCGTGAGATCCACCGGCATTCCGGTCGCCCGCACCCGTTTGACCAGGGTCTCCAGCTGATCGAGCCCGGGCTGCGGCTGCAGTCCGTCGGTGCAGCTGCCCGGATCTGCCAACAGGCTTGTGAGGGCGCGGAGTTCAGCCATTGCGGCTCGCCCGCCGGCCTCCAGCGCGTGCATCGCTTTCCGGGCCTCTTCCGGTGCAGTACCCAGGACCCGCTGGGCCGCGCCGGCCTGGATCACCATCACGCTCACGTTGTGCGACACGATGTCGTGGAGTTCGGCGGTGATGCGGGCGCGCTCCTCCTTCACCGCCTTCCGCGCAGCCTCCTCCTTCTCCGTCTGCAGGGTGGCTACGCGCAGCTGGCTGGCTCTGAACTGCTCCTGCCAGTACCGCACGGTCCGCGCGACGACCGCAGCGAGTACCATGATCACGAAGGCTGCGGACCAGCTCGGCAGCTCCGGTGCGGCGTCGCGGAAGGCGAAACTGCTCAGCGCTGCGGCGATCACCAGACTCACCACTGCGTGTACCCGCCAACGGCTGTGGGCGATCGCGCTGTAAGAAGCCACGGCACACACCGCGAGGGTGATCCACGTGGCCTGGCTCGTCAGCAGCAGGCCCATGCCCACCGCGGCCCAGAACGCGGGCAGCGGGTACCAGCGCCTGAAGGCCAGCGGCAGCGGGTTCAGAGCGATGAGCCAATAGTTCGGAAGCCCACCCCGCGGTACGTAGACCGGCAGGCCGGAGAGGCCTGCCGCCTCCGGCGGGCGCAGGCCTCCGATCTGTTCCATGTCCTGGAATTTCCACATAGTGACGACACCGATGACGGAGAGCGCCGTCGTAAGGAGCGCGTCCACGAGCACCGCCCACGCGACGGGCCGTGCCTCGGGGCGCAGCATCTCGTGCACGGACCGCCGCGACCTGGTCCTCGCGTCGTTCTCAATCTGTTCCACCTGAACATTCTGACGGCAGAGCGGGATCTGGTGCCTCCGCCGTGTTCAACTGCCGCCAGGGCTCGGTTGAACGGCTGTGTCGTACAACGTCGCCGAAACAATCGACAAGGGCGGCTCGGCGGCGCAGGTATCTTGTTGTGCCCGTTATCCCGGCCTGTGTACGGTCGCCCTACGCCGAACTCCCTGGAAAATATTGTGTCCTGTCGTTTTTGAAAAGGAACTGAGGGGGCATGAGAATGCGCGCACAGGAGTTCACACCGGCAGCCTGGAAAGAACCAGATATCCGCCCCGCCGCAGTTTTCGCCGGACTGGGAACGTGCCTTCCTCGTACGGAGATCAGTAATGTCAGGCTCGCAGAGGATCTGGACACCAGCGACGACTGGATCCGTATGCGCACCGGCATAGCCGCGCGGCGCCGCGCGGCCCCGGACGTCTCCATGACAGACCTCGCCTCCTCGGCCGCCGTCGCTGCCCTGCGCTCGGCGGGCCGTACTGCGGTGGACGCGCTGGTGCTCGCTACCACGACCCCGGACCGGCCCTGCCCCGCCGCCGCCCCCGAGGTCGCCCACCGCCTGGGACAGGGCGCGATACCGGCCTTCGACATCTCAGCCGTGTGCAGCGGCTTCGTCTACGCGATGGCGACCGCCGCAGGACTGATCGGCACCGGCATCGCGGACAGCGTCCTGGTGACGGCCGCCGAGGTGTACTCGCGCATCGTCGACCCCGCCGACCGGTCTACCTCGGTGATCTTCGGCGACGGCGCAGGGGCGGTGGTACTGCGCCGCGGCACCCCGCAGGAGCCGGGCGCCCTGCTCGCCTTCGACCTGGGCAGCGACGGTGCGGCCAGGGACCTGATCCACCTGCCCGGCGTGCGCGAACAGCCCAACGGCGCACGCTGGTTCCGCATGGCGGGTCGCAAGGTGTACCTGCGAGCCATCGAGGAGATGACGAATTCGGCCCTTAGGGTGATGAAGGACTGCGCCTGGAGCCCGGAGACCGTCGAGGCCTTCGTGGCTCACCAGGCGAACGCGCGCATCATCGAGGCGGTCGCGGACCGGCTCCGGGTGCCGTCGGACGCGGCGGTGTGCGAGATCGCCCGGGTCGGCAACACTTCGGCCGCCTCCATCCCGCTCGCGCTGGCCGATGCCGCGGAAGGCGGACGCCTCTCACCGGGCGCCCGCACGGTGCTCACTGCCTTCGGCGGCGGGCTGACCTGGGGCTCGGCTGCACTGACGTGGCCGCTCCTGACTCCTGTACGTTCTGAAATCTGATGGAAGAGAGTCTGCAGATGCTCGCCCACCGCCTCTCCGACCTTTTCGACCGGGCCCACGAGGTCCTCGCCCCCGTTCAGACGGCATGACCGCCCCCGAGCAAGACCGGTCTGACATCGTCGTCACCGGCATCGGGATGGTCACCCCGGTGGGTCTGACCACCGGCCTGGCCTGGCAGGCGGCTTGCGCCGGAGTGTCCGGCGCCACGCCGGATCCACGGCTCGCCGGCCTCGGCGTCTCCTTCAGCTGTGCCGTGACCGGCTTCGACGCGGAGCGGGAATGCGGCGATGAAGCCCGCCGGATGGATCTCTTCACCCAGTTCGCCGTCGCCGCGGCCCGTGCCGCCGTCGCCGACGCGGGCGTGACCGAGGGGGCCTGGGATCCCTCCCGGGTCGGCGTCGTGCTCGGTACCGCGGTCGGCGGGCAGCAGATCTGGCAGGAGCAGCGGCTTCGGATGGCGGACCGGGGGCCGCGCGCGGTCGACCCGCTGACCGTCCCCAAGGCCCTAGACAATGTCGCGGCCGGCACCGTGGCCCGCGACATGCGCTTGCAAGGGCCGTCCCTCACGGTGTCCACGGCATGCGCTTCGGGCACCACCGCCTTGGGCGTGGCCCTGGACCTGCTGCGCGCGGGGCGCTGCGACGCAGTCCTCGCCGGGGGCACCGAAGCCACCGTGACCCCCTTGGTCTGCTCCGCCTTCGACCGCCTCAAGGCGCTCTCCCGGTACGGCGAGGACCCGGCCCGGGCATCCCGGCCGTTCGACGCGCGGCGCGACGGCTTCGTCCTGGGCGAGGGAGCGGCCGTGCTCCTCCTGGAACGCGCCGAGGACGCGCGGGACCGCGGCCGACGCGCCTACGCGCGTCTGCTGGGATACGGCGCTTCCTCCGACGCCCACCACCTCACTGCCCCCGATCCAGAGGGGCACGGCGCCCGGCTCGCCCTGCGGCAGGCCCTGGCGGACGCGGGCGTCGGCGCGTCGGACGTGTCACTCGTCAACGCTCACGCGACCAGCACCCCGCAGGGCGATGCCGTCGAGGCACAGCTCATCGCCGGGATGTTCGGCACGGACACCGCCGTCACCTCCACCAAGGGCGCGACCGGCCACATGCTGGGCGCCGCGGGAGCGGTCGAGGCCGCGTTCACCGCCCTGTCGATCGACCAGGGGGTCATACCGCCCACCGCCAACTTCGAGGCGCCCGGCGCGGATCTGCCCGAGATCGACATCGTGCACGGCGGACCCAGGAACTTTCCGGTGTCCGTCGCCGTCAGCAACTCGTTCGGTTTCGGCGGCCAGAACGCGGTCGTCGTGCTCGGCAGCGCCTGACAAGGGGACTCCGTCGGCGTTCCCGTTGGACCGGCGGCCAGGGCTGATCCCTCACTGGGCTAGTCGCCCGGAGAGATTAGCCCTGTCTCGTAGGCCAGTACCACGGCCTGCACCCGGTCGCGCAGTCCGAGCTTGGACAGGATCCGCGCCACGTGCGTCTTCACCGTGGCGGTACTGAGGGTCAGCCGCTCCGCCAATTCGGCGTTGCTCAGGCCGGTGCCGAGCAGTCGCAACACCTCCAGCTCGCGTGTCGTCAGCTCCGACAGGTCGCTGTGCGCCTCGGGTCTCACCTTCGCACTCGGAGAGAAGCGCTCGATCAGACGACGGGTGATCTTGGGCGCCAGCAGGGCGTCGTTGGCCCGCACGAGCCGTACCGAGGCCACCAGCTGATCGGGGGAGACATCCTTAAGGAGGAACCCGCTGGCCCCGGCCGACAGCGCCTCATAGACGTACTCGTTCACGTCGTACGTGGTCAGGATGATGACACGCGTTTGCACGGAACCGTCGGCAAGGATCCGCCGGGTCGCCTCGATGCCGTCCATCTCTGGCATCCGAATGTCCATCAGCACCACGTCGGGCCGGGTGCGGCGCACGACCGCGACGGCCTCGCCGCCGGTGGTAGCCTCACCCACCACCTCGATGCCGTCCGACAGCAGAATCATGCGGAATCCGGTGCGCACCAGCGCCTGGTCGTCGACGATGACGGCACGCAGTCCCGCGCCCGGGGCGTCGCTCACTGCCGGGGACCTCCCGCCGTACCGCGTGGTGTTCACGCCCACATTCTGGACCATCTTCGGTCCATGGTTCTCGAACGCCAAGTGCGCACCCGCTCTCGGGCCTGTGCGGCGACCAGTCAGTCGGCCGAGCTCCGGGTCCCAGCGGTACACCCGGCGTCGGCGGCGCCGAGCCCGTACGGGCTGCCGAGTCCGACCAGTTGGAGGCCGAGCCGCCACAGGCCGGGGTTCCGGAACTCGCGTGCACCGGAAGGGACGCCGTCGGCGACGAAGGCCAGCCGATGGGCGCCCACGGCCCCCTCGGCGGCCGGGGACGTCGCGCGCGCTCCTGAGCCGGGGCGGGCGTCGGTCGCGGTGAGCGCGAAGGTCACCCGTTCCGATGCGCTGCGGACGACACGGGGGATGACGTCCTGGCCGTCGGCGGCGACGCCGGTGACAGGGACGGGGGACAGGCCGAAGACCTCGGTGCAGAGGGCCTCGTAGTCCTTGATGCGGCTCTCCGCTAGGCGGATGGCGATGTGGTCGAATCGCCGGATCCGTCCGACCGGCTTGTACGGCGCCCCCGGCGACACTGTCCACTGGTGACCCGCGGGCGGAACGGCGGACTCAAAGACGTCGACCGGAAGGAGAGTATGGGAGATACCGCCCCATCCCGAGACGACCGGATTCCCCTGCGGCGATGAGGTGACACGTGCGCCCGCGGTCAGCGCGGCCCGCGCGGTTTCGGACACGTCGTCGCATGTCACCGCGATGTCGGCGACCCCGTCCCCGTGCTCGGACAGCCATCTACCCATCACCCAGCCTGATGTGACGACGAGTTGGGCATCCCCCTGCCGCAACAGCACCGAACTGCGATCCACTGCAACGGAGTCCGCAACTCGCGTGAAACCCATGGTGGCAACGAGGAAGCGAACGGTGGTGACTTTGTCTCTCGTGTACAGCTCGACATGCGATATGTCTCGCACAGCCATAGGAAAGGCTCCTGGAAGGGGGAGGTGTTGTTCGGCAGCAATACATCTCTGGAGTGACGCGGTCGGAGAATCTAGCCCGTGGGACGGACGAATCGGGATCCGAACGGTGATGGGATGACCCGTATGGACACGTCACACCGGCTGGGCGGCGCCGGTTCTGCTTGTGCGAAGGCACCTGAAATCGTGGCTTCGTGTAGCCGGTGATCCCCGCTCCCTCGTACGGGCCTTCGAGCGGCCGTCAGCAGCGTGCTCCTGAGGAGGCGGACTATTACTGCTCCTCCAACTTCTCTGCTAGTTCTAACCAGTTGGCTGCACACTGGCGGGCCAGGCTTCCTATCAGCTCACCGCAGTGGGGCGGCACGGCCTCAGTCAGGGTGGGCCACTGCGTCGCCGCGTTCTGCCGGAGCAGGCGCAGCAGGTGGCGACCGTCCGCCCTGAGGCGCGGGGACGGATCGCGTGACAGCTTGTCGAGCTCCGGCCCCGGGGCGCGTGCGGCCGGCGGGACCCGGCGGCCTTGCCTTGCTACCTCCCGGGGCGAAGGGAGGGCGAGCTCGTCGTCAGGGGCGGCGACTGGAGCCGGCAACTCGGAGGTCGCGTCCTCAGGGTCCGTGCGCCCTTCCATACGGGTCGGGGCGGGTGGCTCACCCGACTGGAGGCGCTTGCGAACGTCACTCGCGGTGGCTGGTGAGATCCCCCCAGCCGGACGACCTCTCTTAACGAGGCGCCGGGGTTCTGGGTGATCACCTCGGCGGCCTTCCACCGCCCTCGGCGCTGTTCAGCGGGCGGACACGTCCGTCCCGGCCCACGCGGATGTTCAACTGCGCCTCGGCGTCAGTCGAACGGCGCCGGATGGCGGCCACCGCTTTGGAACCGAGCCCCGACGTGCGGGCGATGGCCCGGTCGGACATCTGCGGATGCGAGGCGATAATCCGGGAGGCGGCGGCACGCCGGTCGGCGAGTGACAGCGGCAGCCCGTGCGTCACGTTGGCCTCGACCGCAAGCAGGAACGCATCCTCCGGCGACCCGTCGAAGAACTCGACGGCGATGGTCTCCTGACTTCTGATGTGCGCGGCCAGGAGACGGTGCATGCCGTCGATCACGCGAAAGTCGGACCGGTTGACGAGAATGGGAGGCAGCGGGCCTTCGTAGTCAGCGAGTTGGGTCGCGTGCTCCTGATCCAGCCCCTGCGATCTCGGAGAGTCGCCCGGGAGTAGGGCGGCGACCGGAACGGAGACCGTTCCGGTCGCCTTGGTTTCAGGTGATCTGGCTCCCGGCGCTTCGCTGCAGAGGCCGACCGATCTGTTGCGCGCAGGAACGAGCATCCCTATATGCTGCTTATGCAACGCACTTCCCCCTTTCGTCTTCCTTGTTTTCTACCTTGCCGGTGCGCTGATCGTTTCGTTGAGCCTTTCGCTTTATGTGAAGCCTCTTATGAGATACATCCAGTGCAGACTTCTGGTGGTGCATCAAGAGCATTGTGCTTGGCGCCTGTACATAAGGATCGCCTGAGGAATCGCGAGGAACGTGATCTCGATCATCGCTGAAAATGTGATCCGTGGTTGGAAATGATGGGTGTGCACATGAACTGACCTTCCATCTCCCGCACTTGATGACAATTCGGCGCGGGTCGTTGCCGGGATCCAGCTTGCCCGGGTGAGTTGGCCATGTCAACGTGGGTCACTTGTGGGGATAGGGGGCGCATACAGGGCAAGGGGACTGCCTGGATCTAGACCCTGGGGCGCATATTGATTTGACGCGCACGCAATGAATGGGACATTGGTCGTATCGCACCTTAGAAATTGGGGGCGGGGGAATGCCGCTGCTCAGTTCGGGTTGCCCGGAGAACCGCGGTGGAGCTGATTCGGTGTCCGGCACTAGTACTCCAATCTCAGTTCGTTATTCATGCTGTGCCCGGGGGGGCTGATCGCCGTCATTGAAAGCAACCGCAGGCTTGCTCGTTCCGTGTCCTTGGGGAAGGTAGAGGGCGGTCTTCTCTTTTTCCGCGCGGGCGTCAACAACCCGAGGCCGATGTCTGGTCGCGAAGCGTGGAGCCCCCTTGTGGCAGGAGCCGTGGACGAGCGTCATCCCAGAGCGATCACACCAGCATGATGCAGCCCGAACCACTCGGCGACAACGGCTGTGCCCCCCGGGAACGACTGCAACCCGGAAGCGGCCGGAAGGGAACGCCGCAGGAAGCCGGGACGCAGGACAGGCGGCCTGTCCCCTGTCTCTCTCAACACATCTCAAACGCCTTCGAGGGCCTACCTCAAGTGCCTCTCTCAAGTGTTGTCTCGTCACACAAGAGAACTGGAGTTCCCATGACGTCCTTTACGACAGACAGGGTCATCGACGACTTCGAGCTGGACTACGTCGAGATGTACGTCCGCGATCTGGATGCTCACATCGCGCACTGGCGTGATCGCTACGGGTTCACTGAGGTCGCTGTGGGCGGTTCGCCGGAGCAGGGCTTCCGGGCCGCGGTGCTGGCCCAGGGGGGGATGCGGCTCGTGCTGACGGAGGCGACGGCCGAACGTCACCCGGCATCCGACTTTGCGCTCGCGCATGGCGAGGGCATCGCGAACATCGCTCTGCGGACAGCGGATGTCCGGACGGCGTTCGGCCAGGCTGTCGCGAACGGGGCGCAGGCGCTCGCGGAGCCCGTGGAACACCCGGGAGACGATGTGGTGCTGAGCGCCACCGTCTCTGGCTTCGGTGACGTCACACACACCCTCCTGCAGCGGCATACCAGCACCGGAGCCGGCCTGCCCGCCGGCTTCCGGGCTCTCCCGGCGGGAGGGGCACAGCCCGCCGAACGAGCGGCCTACGACGGTCTCCGGCTCCTGGAGATCGACCACTTCGCCGTCTGTGCCAACGTCGGTGAGCTGGAACCGATGGTCGAGCTGTACGAGAAGGCGTTCGGGTTCCGTGAGATCTTCGCGGAGCGGATCGTCGTGGGTTCGCAGGCCATGCTGTCCAAGGTGGTGCAGAGCCGATCCGGTGAGGTGACCTTCACCATCCTTCAGCCCGACCCCACGGCGGATCCCGGTCAGATAGACCAGTTCCTCAAGAACCACGTCGGGTCCGGAGTACAACACGTCGCGTTCGCCGCGGACGACGTCGTACGGTCGGTTCGGGCGCTGTCGGAGCGCGGAATCGAGTTCCTGACGACTCCGGATGCCTACTACGGTCCGCTGAAGGAGCGCATCTCCCTCACCCGGCACCCTCTGGAGAGACTGCACGAGCTGAACATCCTGGTGGACGAGGACCACGGGGGTCAGCTGTTCCAGATCTTCACCCGGTCGACGCACCCCCGGCGCACGCTGTTCTTCGAGGTGATCGAGCGGTGCGGCGCGGAGACCTTCGGCAGCTCGAACATCAAGGCCCTGTACGAGGCGGTGGAGCTGGAGCGCATCGCGAATCAGGGTGAACTGTGAAGGGTGCCGAGCGGGAAATGCTGTGCCTAGTTGACGTGGAGCGGATCGCGAAGAAGGTGCTCCCCGCCGACGTGTGGGACTTCGTCAGGGGCGGCAGTGGTGCGGAGGCGACGCTGTCCACCAACTGTGCCGCGCTACGGCGGATCGGGCTGGTTCCGCGCGTCCTGCGGGACGTGGAGCGCTGCACGGCCGAGACCACGCTGTTCGGAGAGATGCTCGCCATGCCTGTGGCGACCGCACCCGTCGCTTATCAGAAGCTCGTGCACCCGGAGGGAGAAATGGCGGCCGCGCGCGCGGCGAAGGCCGCGGGAGTGCCCTTCACCGCCGGCACGTTGAGCAGCTGCCCGATCGAGGCGATCACCGGGATCGGCGGCACCGTCTGGTTCCAGCTCTACTGGTTGCGCGACCGGAAGACGACATTCGAACTGGTCGGCAGGGCGGAAGATGCGGGATGCCGGGCGCTGATGCTCACCGTGGACGTTCCCTGGATGGGGCGCCGGCTGAGAGACGTACGGAACCGGTTCACCCTGCCCGCCGGTGTCCAGGCGGCCAACCTCGCCTGGGGGGTGGCGTCCGAGGCGCACCGGGCACCGGCTTCCGGGTCCGCGGTGGCGTCCCACACCCAGGCCGCGTTCGCTCCGTCACTGTCATGGACGGACGTGGAGGAGCTGCGGTCCCGGACCGGGCTGCCGCTGATCCTGAAGGGCGTACTCGCGCCGGAGGATGCGAGGCGTGCGGCGGAAATCGGTGTCGATGCCGTCGTGGTGTCGAACCACGGCGGTCGGCAGCTGGACGGGGCCTTGGCCAGCATCGACGCGCTCGCGGCAGTGGTCGCCGCGGTGGCCGGCGACTGCCGGGTGCTGTTCGACAGCGGAGTCCGTCACGGCACCGATGTGATGAAGGCTCTCGCGCTGGGAGCGGACGGCGTTCTCCTGGGACGACCGGTGCTTTGGGGGCTCGCCGCCGCCGGTGAGGAGGGGGTGCACCGTGTGCTGGAGCTGCTGGCGGAGGAACTCCGCGACGCCCTCGGCCTGTCGGGGTGCAGCAGCGTCGCCGACGCTCGAGGGATCCGCACCGTCATAGGGGCAGGCTGAGCGCCGGCGAGGCCGTGCTCGGTGGTTGCCGTGCGGAAGGAGTGGTGGTCGGCGCTGGTACGGACGCGCCGCCAGTGCGCTGTCCGTGAGTCATCATGCCTGCGGCGGGCGAAGGACCAAGCAGCGGAAACGACAGCTTTCCGTGTGTATTCATGCCGTTCCATAAGAGAGGACTTGGAAAATCGAAGAACGACACGCCACTACATGGTGTCGTGTCGTTTTGCGGGCACCGTAGGCCGCATGAGCGGTGTGACGTGGTCGTGCGAGCACGACCGCTGACCAGCGCCTATGAACAGCGAATACGCGGCGAAGGAATTCACGCCCGCCTCCCGCGCCGTGGGGCTATTCCGGGACTGTCTTCCGGTCGTCCGCACCTACCCCACCGCGAGACGCACGGCCGTGTTTCAGCGCCAGGCACTCTCCTCGTCTGGTCCTGCCGAATTTCTGGGTGGCCTTCAACGGCTACTGGCTGGAACGCGAAGCCATCCTGGAGACCGCGACGTTCAAGGAACTCGCGGTGTATGTCCTGCTCGGGAGACTGCCCAGCGATCCGCCAGTCCTGGTCGTAGCGTCCGCCGCAAACACGGCACCGGCATTCGCCGAGGTCTGTTCCCGGTCCGGCAGCCCTGTCTTCTCGTGGTGCTCCGGCGCGGACTGACCGGATCAAGTTCCGTACGCCGCTGGATCCGGCCGTGAAACTGGTGGAGCTCGATAACACGGACTACGCCTATGCGATCACCTCGCCGACTCGGTGGCCAAGCTGCCCGGCTTTCAGGCGGAGGGAGGCGTACAGAACGTCAGCCGGCGCGACGGACTCGCCCCGGTCCTGTACGCGGCCGTGGAGGCCATGGGAAGGGTGCCCGACTTCCACTTCAGGCCGTGGGCAGTGGAGCCGGATCCATTGCTGTGCACGAGGCGGCGAAAAGACTCCTGGGCACGGGCTCCCCCGGTACGGCGCTGCCCCGGCTCATGCTCTGCCAGAATGCCTCCCTCGCGCCGCTCGCCGCGTCCTGGAGCACACGGACCCGGCGGATGGCCACGGGGTTCGTCGCGGACGAACGCGCCGTGACCGAGCCGGTGTTCGCGGCCCGACTCACAACCGGTTCCCGCCGTAATCCGTTCGCTCCGGGGCCTACGACGTCCTCACCGAGAGGGGCGGCGACGCACTCCGCTTCCTGGGCGGCTCCCGCGTTGCGCAACGACAGCCGCCATCCGAAGGGCTCCTCGCTCAGGACGTGCCAATGGCAGTTGGACAGGCCGCCCAGCGACATCCAGTCCCGCGGATCCAGCTGTGGGATCTCGTCTCATATAGCAGCGCTATGACCAGCAGTTCGAGGGGTCGTCTCATGAGAGGACCAAAAACTTGTGTCTCGCCAGCGCGGACGGCTCCTCTGAGGGCGTCTGGCGTCGCACGGGCCACTCCTGTCCGGGCCAGAAGTGTGCCGGGCTTCGCCTGCGGGACCATCCTTGTACATCTCTGGGATGAGCACCGCCCTGAGTTGCATCCGGGGACTGATGACCGGGCCGGGCCGCGCCGTCTAACGTCCGTGTCATGAGCAGCGAAGAGAGCAGCGAAACAGGCGCGGTCGCCGTGCGGCAACAGACGGTTGTCCGGGTGAGCGGGTTACGCAAGGAGTACGGCGACACCGTCGCGCTGGACGGGGTGTCACTGGAGATTGGTGCCGGGGAGGCGGTGGCGGTGATGGGGCCGTCCGGGTGTGGCAAGTCCACGCTTCTCAGCATGATCGCCGGGCTGGACCGGCCGAGCGGCGGCTCCGTCCACGTGCACGGCGAGGACCTGGGCCGGATCAACGAGACGGGGCTCGCGCTCTTCCGGCGCCGCCGGATCGGCATGATCTTCCAGTTCTTCAACCTCATTGACGACCTGACCGCGATCGACAACGTCGCTCTGGCCGCCCAGCTCACCGGGACACCGGCCCGTCAGGCCCGGCGACGGGCGCTTGAGTTGCTGGACGAACTCGGCGTCGCCGACCGCAGGTACGTCTACCCGGCCGTACTGAGCGGCGGCGAGCGCCAGCGGGTGGCGGTGGCCCGCGCGCTGATGAACCGTCCCGCGCTGCTGCTGGCGGACGAGCCGACCGGCGCCCTGGACAGTCACGCGGGGGAGCAGGTGATGGACCTGCTCATCGACCTCAACGGGATTGGGCAGACACTGTTGTTGGTGACGCATGACGAGCGGCTTGCCACTCGGTGCGCCAGCCGGCTGGTGACGATGGCTGACGGCCGGGTCACCGGAGAGCGGACCCTGGAGCGCACGGCATGAGCGCGGTGTGGCGGGCCGCGCGAGCGGCCGTGCGCCGACGGCGGCTGCAGACCACCGTGATCGGCGTGGTGGTCCTCGTCTCCAGCACGGCCCTCGTGGTCGCGCTCGGCCTGCTGGATGTTGCGTCCGCGCCCTTCGACCAGATCTTCGGCCAGGCGCATGGCGCGCACGTCGTCGCCACGTTCGATGAGGCGAAGGTCACCAGTGAGGAGCTGGCCCGCACCGTGCACCGGCAGGGCGTACGGGCCTCGGCCGGGCCGTTCCCACAGGCCGTGATCGACATGCCGGAAAGCGCGGCGGCCGAGATGCCCGGGATGGGGCCCGGTCCCCTGACGGTGGTGGGGCGGGCGGACCCCGGTGGCGACGTCGACCGACTGGACCTGTTCGCCGGGCACTGGGCCACCGGCCCGGGCCAGATCGTGCTGGCGTTGCCGGACGCGCCCGGGATGGGCCACGGGCCGCACTCGCCGATCGGCAAGAGGATCCAACTGCCCGGGCAGCGGCCCCTGACCGTGGTGGGCCTCGCCTCCAGCGTGAGCGGCACCGCGCAGGCATGGGTCTCCCCTCAGCAGATCACGGCCCTGCATCCCACGACATACCAGATGCTCTATCGGTTCGACCGGGCCGCGACAACCCGCGAGATCAGTGAGGACACCTCGGCGGTGAGCGCCGGCCTGCCGTCCGGATCGATGGTCGCCCACCAGTCGTACCTGACCTTGAAGGCGCAGGTCGCAGCCAACCCCAACGCCTTCGTGCCGTTCCTCCTGGCCTTCGGGATCCTCGGCCTGCTGGTGGCCGTCCTGATCGTGGGCAACGTGGTCAGCGGCGCCGTCGTCTCCGGCTTCCGCCACATCGGCGTCCTCAAGTCCCTGGGCTTCACACCCAATCAGGTCGTCGCGGTCTACCTGGTGATGGTCGGCGTCCCCGCCACGGCGGGCGCGCTGGTCGGCACGGCCCTGGGCGGGGTGGTCGCGCCGGCGCTGCTGTACCAGGTCTTCCAGGGCGCAAAGCTCGGCACCGCGACCGTGCACCCGACGATCGGCTCCTGGGCGTACGCGACCGCCGCACTCGGCATGCCCCTTATGGCACTGCTGGCCGCGCTGATCCCGGTCCTGCGCGCACACCGGCTCTCTGCGGCACGCGCCATCAGCGCGGGCAGCGCACCGCACGGTGGACGGGGACCTGCCGTACAGCGGTGGCTGAGCGGGGTCCGGCTGCCGCGCTCGGTCACCCTCGGCCTGGGCCTGCCCTTCGCCCGGCCCGGACGGGCGCTGCTCACTGTCGCCTCGGTCCTGCTCGGCGTGGCGACGGTGACCTTCGCCACCGGCCTGTCGGCCACCATGGTCTCCTACGGCCACGCGGAACAGGACTACGGCAAGGCACAGTCGACCGTCTGGCGAGGACAGCCCAGGTTCGATCAGACCGCCCCGCATCACAACGACGCCGCGTCACAGAATCTCCTGCGCGGTCTGCCGCACGTCGCAGACGTGGCCGCAGTGGGCTTCATCAACGTACGGATCCTCGGCCGGAGCGAAGGAGTGGCGATCGAGGGCGTGCGCGGGGGACGGTCGACTCTCCCGGACAGCCTGGCGCGGGGCCGCTGGATGAGCAGACCCGGCGAAGTAGTGGCCTCCGGCAGATTCCTTGCCAAGCAGGGGCTGCGGCTCGGTGACTCCTTCACCCTGACCGTGGCGGACGGCCAGCAGGAGCGCGTGACCCTGGTCGGGGAGATCCTGGCCGGCCCGGAGGACTGGATGCGCGCGGACTGGTCGACGGTGACCGCTTTGGCACCGGACGCGCAGGCCAACCAGTACTGGGTGCGCCTCACCCGCGGCGCCGACTTCAACGCTTACACGAAGGCCGTACAAGCCGCCGACCCGGGGCTCTACCCGACAAGAAACACCATGCTGAACGCGGACGCCGTGACCGTCATCAGCTCCGCCTCCGCGCTGACCCTGATGCTGACGCTGGTCACCGCGATGGGCGTGTTCAACACCGTCGTACTCAACGCACGGGAGCGCCAGCGCGACCTCGGGATGCTCAAGTCCATCGGCATGACACCACGCCAAGTCACGGTGATGATGGTGGTGTCCATGGCCGGACTTGGGCTGGTCGGCGGGATCCTGGGACTGCCACTCGGCGTCGCGGCATACCACGTCGTAATCCCGATAACCGAGCACGCGGCACAACTCACCTTCCCGGCACGGATGCTGGACGTCTGGCATCCCGGTGCGATGACCCTGCTGGTGCTGGCCGGGATTGTGATCGCCGCACTGGGCTCGGTGATCCCGGCACGCGCGGCGGCACGACAGACCATCGCCCGTGTCCTGCGCACCGAGTGAGTGATGGCGGCCGCCACGTCGATATGACGACGGTGAAGATCCAGTGAGCGCCGAACTTGAGGGGGCCGCCGATAGGCGTCGTAGGTAGCCCCGTCAACGATCTGAACAGTGTCAGTCCTTGGCTGCAAGAACACGTCAAAACTGCATAGATGAACGGGTCGGCGCTGAGCCGCACGGACGGGTCCTCCGAGGCCGGGGAAACCCGTCCGTGCGCGTACTCTCATCGGCCAAGCCACACTGTTTGCGTTACTCCGTTAAGACCCAGGGATCTTCGTGCGCGAATCGTAGTTCGTCGACTGCTTCCGCCGTCAGCGAGGTAACGCAATGCCGGAACGCAACGCCGCGTGCCGCGGAGCGTTTCATACCGATCCTCGAACTCGACTTGCCACAGCGGACACTTCGTCAGCCAAGAACGCAAGGCACCGCACACCAGGAGCACTTCGCAGGAACGTGCCGTGATGGCTCGGGCCCGTCTGCCCATCCGGAGCTGTCAGGACGAACGTCACCTGCTCGGATACGCTGCCCACCACCAACGAGCCGATGGTGTGCTCACCAGGGTCCAAACGGTCGACGGTGAAGTGGGCGAACGCGAAGACCTGGCAGGTGGAATCGACGTATTTTCGTGACACGCCGTATTTGGTAGCCCCGAGGTCAGCCCTCGGACAGTCATCATTCATAGGGACTGAATCAGGCCAGTGTGGATCTGCAGGATGACGGCGGAGGCTAGCGAAGTCGCACAAGGGGCTCATCGCCAAGACCGGGATTGTCCTTCGACCGCCGTAACCCCAACCGTTGGAAATCTCTAGTTGCGCGTCTCATCTCCCTGGCCCAGAGAGGATCGGTCAGATGCCAACGCCGTAGTGCCAAGAGCCGAACTGTTGCAGGCCCCAGCTTGTCACCCTCGGCCTTGTGGCAAGCTGTTGACCTGCCAAGCTCGCGGCTCGATCACCGACTCAACACTGACTCAGAGAGTGACCTTGACTGCTACCGAGAATGAACGGTCCTCGCGTTCTGCGGGTGGGATCCGGACAGGTCCCTGGCGGACACCGATGACCGTTGCAGAGCCTCGACCGCGGGCGGCCTTGTGGATGTGGGGGGTGAGCGTCGCACTGTACGGGCTGGTCGGCGCAAGTGCGCCTAATAACAATACCCTCCGGGAAGCGATCACCCCCTTTCGAATACCTGCTATGTCCGGCCTCCTCTCCGAGGCGGCCACAGTCACGGCCATAGTGCTGTCATGTTTCGCAACGCTCGGGATGCTGAACGCCCATAGACGCGGGTGGAGCCCCGATTCCCGACTCCTGTTCCGTGTCAGCGCCGTCGCTGCGCTCCTCTTAGCCAATTTCACACCGGTCGGTTCTTCCGACACGGCCAGTTACGCCGCATATGGTCGGATAACTGCACTCGGTGGTGACCCGTATGTGATGACACCCGCCCAGTTGGGGGGTGGCTACGCTGATTTGGTCGGCGCCGCGTGGCGGGACACGCCGTCCGTGTACGGGCCGGTCGCGACGTGGTTGCAGGCTGCTGCCGCGTTTGTCGGCGGTGGCCGGCCGGGGCTGACGATATGGGTGCTGATGATGGTGAATGTGGCGGCCTTCCTGGGCACCGGCTATCTGCTGACCCGCACCGCCGATGACCCTGTCCGTGCCACGCTTCTGTGGATCGCCAACCCTCTTCTGATCGGTGTGCTCGTCGCGGGTGGGCATATGGACACTGTCGTCGCCTGCCTGACCGTCTGTGCCATCCGCCTTGCCAGCCGGACAGCCCTCCGAGGGCACCACGATCTGATCGCCGGAGCGTTGATTGGCCTGGCATGCTGCGTCAAGATCAGTACCATTCTGCTCGGCGTTGGCCTGGTTTGGGCGTTGCTGCGTTCGGGCGCCTGGCGACGGGCTGCTCGGCAGATGTTGGCGACCACGCTGATCCTGGCCGCTGTCTACAGTGCCTACGGCCTGCACGCCTTCGTCCCGCTCTCTGCCGCCTCCCAGCAGGTTTCCATGCCATCGGTTTGGGCCATGTTCGACCGGTTCGCAGCCACGTGGCTGGGACAGGGTGCTGCCTCGACCAGTATTGGCTTCCTGTGGCCATTACTGATGCTCGCGGTTGCTTTCGTACTT
Source organism: Streptomyces sp. NPDC002671 (assembly GCF_053592475.1). NCBI lineage: Bacteria > Bacillati > Actinomycetota > Actinomycetes > Kitasatosporales > Streptomycetaceae > Streptomyces > Streptomyces sp. NPDC002671. Next base: position 524 of record NZ_JBSFVU010000057.1, on the reverse strand, counting down.
CGCCGCGGCGTTCCGGCGGACACTCCCGCTGTCGCCGCCGTCCCATTCGTGCTCGCCTTCGCATGGATCCTCACGGCGCCGTGGGTGATGCCCTGGTACGCGGCTTACGCATGTGCGCTGTCGGCCATGTTCCGCCAAGGCCGCCTCACCCAGTGCCTCGTCGCGATCACCGCTGTGCTGTTCCTGTTCCACAGCGGCGGCGGCCACGGTTGGAGATGGTGAGAAACCGGCGTTCCCACCCGCCACCGGGACCAATGGCTTTCCGGAGTGCGTCCAGGACTCTGCCACTTCCTTCTTCGTGTCACTGCTACGGAGCAGTGGCCGATGTTCTGGCCGCCGAGTGGATCACGTGCTGGGACGCGGCGGCGCGCCATTTGACCCGGCTGCTTCCACCTGCGCGCGTACTGGTTGGCAGGCCAGGGCTTCGTTGTAGTCGCATGACGTCCGGTTCGTGGTCATCCGAGGCCGAGGAGTGCGAGGGGGCGGCGAGGGTCGCGGGCGTTGCGGCGGAGGCCGGCCGCGAT
>NZ_JBSFVU010000056.1:0-27261 GCF_053592475.1 Streptomyces sp. NPDC002671 | reverse complement strand
CCTCACGGAACTCCGCGTCGTACTTCTGTTGCTTGGACCCCATGAACCTCAACTTCCCCTGGTATCACGGACTCCACGCTACGAGGGGACCTTCAAGATGCTCGGCGTCCAACCCGTGGCGACCACACGCCTTGATGTGGGCCGCGAGCCCGGCGTCGATCACTTGCTCGCAAGACATCTGGTGAGGCGTCCCCCGAACCCCCCGCGCCGGGCTCACGAGAAGAACGTCCTCCGGTTGCCCGTCCCGCTTGAGCCCCGATCTGCGGATCTCCGCCATCGACTGCCTGCTGGCCTCAGGGGTGAAGCCCATAAGCCGTAGGCGCGCGAGGACGGTCCCAACTGTGGTGCGATAACCGAAGCGGTCGATGGAGTACTCATCGTCATCGTCCCAAGCCGTCAACGCCTCCAGCTCCGGCGGAACGTCTTGGCCTGCGGGAACGCTGTTCAGCCGGTCAATGCCCTGCACCCAATCGGCGTCCATGCGCTTGTCTTCTTCTTGGAAGATGGTCATGAGCCGGGACGGAAACTCGTTCTTGCCCGACAGAATCTGCCGCTCGCCCAGCAGCAGCCGCCATCTGTCTCCCACTAGCATCTCCGTCTCATCGCCGTCACAGAGTCACGGCGATGATGCCAGGAGGGCCCATCGGTCGCCCCTGGCGCTGGCCATAAGTGGTGAGGGCCCCAGGATGGTGCGGCGAGACAACCGCGATGAGCGATGGCAGATTCTGGGGCCGAACCACATCTCAGTGCCGATGCCCGCTCGGCCAGCGCCGATCGTCGATGTGCGAGACCTTCATCTGCGCCTCGAGGGCCTCGCGGAGCCGTTCATTGGTCAGTGCCAGCTGCTGGAGCTGAGCGACTGCGAGAGCAAGGTCTGAGGTCAGCTCCTGGTTTCGGCGGCGGAGTTTCGCGTTCCGGGCGACGAGCCTGTCGTGAGCGGTGGGCCCGTCGGCGGGATCGGCAGGGGTGGACCGGAGGGTGCCGAGCTCTTGGACGATGTCGGGGAAGCGGCGGCGGAACGTGGTGTTGCTCAGGCCGAGTTGATGAGCCAGCTTCAGGACGCTGGGTTTGGTGTTGGTCTGTCGGCAGGTCTCGATCATCTCCGCCATCCGCTTGCGGACCAGGGCTTCGGGCAGGTCAGAGACGCGGGCGGTCATGCGAGGGACTCCGTGCGCGTGTTGGTGGCCAGGAACTCGGTGATCTCAGCGTGACGCTGCTGGAGGCGGTGCTGCCGGAGGGGAGGCATGGCCGGCCGGGCAGCCATCCTCTTCTCCAGGCGAGCCAGTTCCCGGGTCCAGACAGCGACGTTCTCCGGGGTGAGGGCAACATTTCTGCAGGCCAGGGGCTTGCAGCCGCCGTGGTCGGGTAGCCCTTCACTTCCGCCGCGCTTCGCCTTTTCGCAGAGTGCCTTGGCGGGGTCGCGGACGCAGGTGACGTATTCGCCAGGATAGATCGCTGGATCATGCCGCTTCATGATCCGCTTCAGGCGATGCTTGTCGAGCGCGATCTGTCCCTGGAACTGGGCTCGTTCGCCAAACTCACTGAGTCGCCGTGCGACCTCTTCGGCCGACGGGCCGGCCAGGTCGGTGTGCTCGTGGGCGTCGATCATCGCGATGTAGGTCTCGCCGCGGGCGAGGGCCTGTTCGCTCTCGACCTCGGCCCGGAAGCCGGAGGCACTGGTGCCTGCATAACCTTCGAACATTTGAATTGATTGATGCCGATATTGCAGGGCGCCTGCGACGACTCCGCCGGGCCGTCGGGCGATGAACCACGCGAGCGTGCGCCGGAAGACGCTGGTCTTGAACCCGGTGCGACTCCGACCGGCTGCTGGGATGCTGTCGGACCGGCCGGAGGTGTCGCAGAGCCGATTGACGTAGCTGATGAACTTGTTGATCTGCGTGCCCGTCGCCTTGGTCGTGAGAGCGTCGGCCGAGCCCTTCTTGGCGTCGGATCCGTGACGGAGGCGGGCGAAGAGGAAGTCCGTTTCGGGTGGCTGGAGACATTCGAGGACGTCGATGGCCCGGGCGACGGGCTCGCCGACGACCCAGGTCGCTTCGACGCCTGCGTCGTCGTCCTCGCCCTTGAAGGCCAGGCTGGTGACCGTCCAGCGGTAGGGGGTCTTGTCCTCGTCCCGCTTGATGTGCAGGCATCCGCGCCGAAGGTGCTTGACCTCAGAGTCGCGAAGTCCTGAGAGGTATGCGATCACGATGTAGCAAGCGGCCTGCAGGTGACGGCCGAGCCGGGCCAGGCTGTGGGTCGCCGTGTGGTGGGTCGCGATCCCCTCGACCCACGGGACGCCGTCGATCCGGCCGGTGATCGGGGTGCCGAAGTAGCTGTCCGTGCCGATGCCGACGATCTCGGCGGTCGCGGCCAGGACGTCGGCGTGACGGTCGACACTGGTGCGGTCGCATTGCAGCGTCCGGGCAAGGTGGACGACGTTCGGACGGCCGCGATAGCCGGGCAGCGGTTGCCCCGAGGCGATGTGCTCGTCCATCAGGGCTCGGATGCGAAGCCCGATGTCCGCGACATCGTCCGGCTGGCGGAAGGTGTCGGTGCGGATAGCCCGCCAGTGGGCGTCGGCGGCCAGGATGTCTGGGGCGAACTCGTCGACGAACCGAAGGGCCCAGCCCAGCAGCGGCCCCATAGTCTCCTCGGGGAGCCGGTCGGTGGCGTTCTCGCTGCGGCGGGGCGCCTTGGACTCGCCCCACTCCGGGAGGTGGAGCGGGTCGAAGGACAGTGCGTGTTCGTCGAGGTGGGACCGCCAGCGCCAGAGGAGCCGGATAACGCCTCGCGCGAGCGTCCGGCGGTCGGAAGACCGGGGATGGAGCACATTGAGGTGCTTGCGGTAGGCAGTCAGGTCGTCCGGGGTCAGGCTGGACAGGTCGATGCGGTGCGGTTCCCAGCGTTTGTCCAGCCAAGTCAGGAAAGCTTTCATGTGCGTGAAGGTGATCCTGATGGAGGTGATGCCCGGCGAGTCCTCGCCGTCCGGCGGGTCGACGGACAGCAGGTGGTAGAAGAGCTTCTTCGCCGCCGACCGGAACCGCCGCGGAAGGCTCGGGAAGTTCAGGATGAGTGCGGCGTCGTGCGCTTTGAGCTGTGCAGGCCAGAGTCGCCAGATGTCGTCGCCGTAGCGGGAGGTGTCCTCCAGCCGGAACCCGGGCCGCAGCTGGCGGCCGTGCAGGACGTGGATGTTCTCCAGGGCGAGGTCGCCGGGTGGGAATCCGACGAACGTGGCAAGGCTCATGGCTGTTCCCAGGGGGCTTCGACGAGGTCGAGGAGGGCGTCGGGCAGGAGGTTCTTGCGTTCCTTGGCGACCTCGGCCGGCGAGAACTTGGTGAGGATGTCCCGCCGGATCGCGACCCAGGCCGGGCCGTAGCGGTTCCACCAGTCGATCTCGCTCATCCGCTGCCGCAGGGCGCCAAGGCTGTCGAGGAGACTGAGGAGCCTGGGCAGGTGAGTGCGGGTGACCAGGCAGTTCCCGCAGTGGAAGCAGTCGAGGAATGAGTCGCCGCAAGGCGCCTGGGTCTCCGGGTTGTGGTCATGGTCCTCGCAGGCGGTCCAGGCCGTGTCCAGTTCGCCGTCCGCCAGTTTGCGGGCGATGTCCGGGGCTATGCCGGCCTCCTCCAGGTCGTGCGCGGTGCCGGCCTCGGGCAGGACCTTCGGGCCACCGCCCCGGCGTTCGGCGGCTCGCTTGTGGGCGTCGGCGGCGGCGCGTTCGGCGTCCACGAGTGCTTCGGAGACCACCTCTGCGGCCCACTCCCGGGTCGGTTCGTCCGCCTTGAGGTAATTGGCGTAGAGGACCTGAGCGGTGTTGCTCTTCGCGGAGGACGGCAGGTGGCCGCCCAACTGCCGGGTGCGGCGGGCATCCACGCTGGTCTTGATCTGGTTGAAGGTGACCCGCAGCGGCGGTGCCGGCGGCTGCTTGCCCTTCTTCTTCGGCGGCAGGTCCGCCAACACCGGCTTGGGCCGCTCCGCGGCCCAAGCGGACATCTTCATCGCGGATCCGTAGCCGAGGTTCTTCTCGAACGGCGCCCAGTGCTCCTCGAAGCCCGTGTTGCCGTCGCGGTGGTTGTTGCGCCAGAGCGCGAACGCGGTGGAGGCACCGCAGAAGGCCCGGCCGCGGGCGGTCAGCTCCAGCAGCAGGAGATAGAGGCCGCCGGGCGTGTGGAGTTCACGGTTCTTCGGTCCAATCTCCCAGGTCACCGTCTCGAACCAGCGCTTGGCGCCGCGGCGGCGCTTGACCACGGACAGCTCGACAGCACGGTCTTCCAGAAGCCTGTGCTTGACCGGCAACTCCTTGATCGACTCTCCGTTCCGCTCCGTGACGATCATCAGGAGGACCACCAGAGGCGCCAGATCCTTCCAGGTCAGGAACAGCTCGGAGGCGAACGCGACTCTCTGGGCCTGCCGTTCCTGACGGCGCCGGACGGGCTCGGGGACGACACCGCTGTCGGCCATCGAGGCCAGCATCTCGCCCCGCCGAAGATCGTCCTCGCCAAGCTGACCAGGGTCCTCGCGATAGCGTCGCAGCAGGTCCTCACTGGCCCGCAGACGCCGGGCGATCCGGGCGGTGTCCGCCCTTGCCGCGGCCGTCAGCCGGTCCAGCTCCCCGCTCGAGTAGCCCCCCACCGACTGCGTCGGTGGTTTCTGCAGGCGTCGGTTGAAGGCATCCAGGGCCTCGGCCGGGAGATCGTCCTTCAGCTGTGGGTCGGTGAACTGCGTCCGCAGTTCCAGCAGCATCGAGTACTTCGTCCGCGGGGCGATGTCCGTGCGACCCCGGTAGGCATCGACGTGTGCGCGGGTCAGCTGCTGCGAACTCTCGGGCGGCGGGTCGAGGGACGGGAGGAACTCGGCCCAGTTCTGGGCCGCGTTCCAGGCGTGCCGCGAGCTTTCCAGGGTCCTGGCGCCGCCGCTGTAGCCGGTCCGCAGGGCGACCGACCGGGCCAGGAACAGACGCCAGCCCGGCATCGGCAGCGAGCTGAAGTCGAAGGTGCGGCTGCGGCCGTCCTCGCCGTGGAAGTCGACGGCCAGGGAGTCCGCCGCGTCCATCCTGACCAGCGGTGGGGCCTCGTAAGCTCCGGAAGGTGTCGCGGCCGGGCGGCCTGGTCCGGTGCTGCCCCGGCCCTGGCGGCGGCTCACCGTGTCACCACCCCTTCGGGCAGGTCGACGGGCGGCGTCTCGTCGCCGAGCTCGACGACCGGGGTGTCCCGCGGGTCCTCCCAGGTGTCTGGGACAAGGGCCATGCGAGTCTCCATCTCCAGTTCCTGCAGCGCATGCAGATAAATCAAGGTCGACAGTTGCGAGGCGTGACCGAGCCGGCGGCGGATCCAGTCCACCGGGTCTCCGAAGATCCTCTGGTAGTGCTGGCGCTGGGCCGGGTTCATCTCGCCGAGCGCCGCGAGGTGGCCGCGTTGGAGCTGTTCCAGCGTGATCACGGCGAAGGTGTGCCTGCAGAGGTGGGCGTGTGCCCTCTCCTCCAGCCCTGCCTCCTCGCAGCGCTGGTTGGCCGCAGTGAACATGTCCTTCCAGGTCGACAGGGCCAGAGGCATCCCGTCCTCGCCGAGCCAGAACATCGCGGGCTCGAGCCCCTGATCGGTGTCCACCAGCAGTCGGCGGCGTTCCAGCGGGCCGAGAAGACGCACGTCCACCCGCTGCCCGGCCATCGCCCCCGAGGTGTACTGGGCAAGGCGCGGAAACTCCGGATCCGAGATCACCAAAGGCCGCCGGATCCGCCGGTAGCGGCCTGCGGCCTGGGCCTCCTCCACCACCAGGGCCCGGTCCTCAAGGGCGTAGGCCGTCAGGTCCCGCCGCGAGGAAGCCGGCACATAGACCCACCGGGCGGACTCCCGCTTCGCGATCGACTTCGGCAGCCAGAACCTGCTGTAGCCGGGCGGCCCCTCACCCAGCGGGATCTCGGACTTGAGCAGGGTGGACTGTTCCTCAAGCCGCATCCCGGTGCGGACCAGCTTGTCCGTGAACGTCGCGTTGCGTGAGGCCCACCGGCCCCGGAAGTTGTCCCTCGGCAGGCCGTCGCAGTCGTATCCCCGCACCCCCACGTCCCGCCAGCGCCGGTAGGCCGCGGCGGGCAGCCATTCGATCGTCTCGCCGCCTTCGTCGTGCGCGTAGGACGCCGGGACCTTCTTGCTCTCGGTGACGACGGGCCGGCCGCCTGGCGAGGCCGCCCTCTCCTTGGCCTCCCGCAGGGGGATCGGGATCTCGGCGACCCACTTCTCCCGCTTCGCGTGCTCGTAGAACTGGAACACATGCGAGGTGTCCTGACTCCAGGTCGCTCCGCCGATGCGAGGCCCTTTCGCGTCCTGACGACGCCAGTGGCGGTAGGCCCGGTGGTCGGCCTCCGTGGCATCACGCCAGTCCCTGCCCCAGCGGGCCCGATGCAGGAACGTGAAGTAGCCGGCCAGGGCTCTCGCCCGGTTCCTCTGGCTGTTCAGCGGCCCCTCGAGATAGTCCACCCGATGGAGGTACGAGTTCGGGTCGACGTCGTAGACGTACCGGGGTGACAGCAAGTACGGCGTCCCGTCAGGAATGCCCTGGTCATCAAGCCAGCACTCCCATTCCTCAGGACGAATCTGCAGGTACCAGAGCTCTTCACGCGGCTGCGGTAAGTCCCGCGAGGTGAAGTGGACGGACCAGCCATTTCGACTCAACACCCGCGGACCGTACAGGCACGAGGTCAGTGACCGGTCGTGCACAAGCAAGGTCGGACATGATGCCGGCGCCGAGGTCGCGGTCGCGGTCGCGGTCGCCGGAAGCGTGAGCGCTGTGCAGGGCACCGTGCCAGAAGCGGCCTGCCGCAGCGTGCTTGCCCTGGTCAAAGCGGTACCAGCCCACGGTTTGGGAGAGTTGCGCGGCCAAGGCGTGCAGGCGCTGACCGACCGGTTCAGAGTAGTTCTGTGCCTCGATCAGGTCCGTGACGGTCGTCAGATGAGCATCCAGCAGCGTGCGGGTGTGCTGGCGCTGCTCGGTGACCAGGCTGGTGAGCTTATTCCCGGTGGCTTCCAGTAGGTCGACGAGTTCGGCGTCGACAGGTTTGCCGTCCAGGGCGGAGGCCAGGGCCTGCGGTTCGGTGGAGGACCACTGGTGGGCCAGGCCGACCAGGGCGGCGGAGCTGTATGTCAGAAACGTGCGGCGGTCCATGGAGGTTCGCAGAGCCTCTCGGAGAGCGGGAACGGTGCTGTTGGGCCCGAGAGGTATCGAGCTGTCGCGGCCGGGCAGCCAGTTGGGCCAGCCGAGGGCGGCCACGAGGCTCTGGTCGATCTCGAACACGTTGGCGAGGAGCATCTGGGAGTCGTCGTCGGGGGTGGCCCGGTCGTTCTCCCAGACCCACACCCGCTGCCGGTCCACACCGGACCGAAACCCACGCCGCAAGGCGGCCCGCCGTACTCGGCGGGCGAGTTCGGGCTGGGACCATCCGCGCTCGATCCGGGCGTGGGTGAGCGGGTGGCGGATCAGGTCGTCCACGAGGCCATCCCATCATCCTGCGTGACCAGAAGCGTACTGCGAGTAGGGCGGCACTACATCGGCACCACACCCAACTCCTCCCATCGGCCGAACAGTTGAGCTGTACTCCCAGCACTTCCCCGCTGCTGGGGCGGGCCGAGAGCCGGGAGCGGAGGTAAGCGATGAGCGGGTCGAAGAAGGCATCGACGCCGAAAGTGTCCGCAGAGGCGATGGGGACCCCGCAGCCGGGTTCGTTAGGCCTGTGGATCCGAGCTCGAGCATGCAACCGGTGTGCTCGCGAACACCCCCTGTGCGCACTCCTGCATCGGGTGTGGGCGGCCTGAGACTGCGGGACGGCCGCTTCTGGCGCACTCGGTCTCGGCGCACTGCCGGGACCGCCTCTGAGAGGAGATTCGGTGACCGCTCCTATGGTGATTCTGGACTGCTACACCGTCGAGCCCAGCGGTCTGGGTGTGCCGCCGTACCTGTCTGCCTACGTGCGGCAGGCGTATGCGGCGTTGCGCCGGGCCCGCCCCGGTGCGGAGGTTCGGTACGTGACGATCGACGACGTGCGCTGGTGCCTGGCCGGTGGCCGGCCGACGGTGGAGCCGCCGCTGAGCGACCGGTGGACCTACTCGGCGACGGTGAACCGAGACAAGGCCATCGAGCTGCTGCGGGACGCCGAGGCCGTGGTGGTCGTGGCCGGGGACAAGGTGCCCTCGGTTCACCTGCACGCGGTCAACGGCTCGCCCGAGGACATCGCCCGCGCCCTGGCCTGTGTACGCGGCCGACGCTACCTGCTGGGCCCGATGGCCACCTGGACGCTGGCCGAACCCGGCTCGTGGGCGGGGCTGTTCGACGCCGTGCACACCCACACGCTCACCTCCGGCACGCTCGCGCTGGGCAGCCAGGCCCCAGCGCCGTACGAGCAGCTGCGGCACGACCGGGACGGGTTCGGCGAGCTGATCGAGCAGATGCCGTGGAAGCCGGTAGCGGAGCTGGAGCTGTACCGGGGCTGCACCCGCAAGGCGTTCTGCCGGTTCTGCAACGAACCGGGCAAGGCCCCGGCGGTCGCCCACCGCAGTGTCGAGGACGTCCTTTCGGAGGTCGAGCAGCTGTACGCGGCCGGGGTGCGGCACTTCCGGCTCGGGCAGCAGACCTGCTTCTTCTCCTACCAGGGGCGCAGTGAGAAGGCGATCGAGGCGATGCTGGCCGGGATCCGGGAGCGGTGTCCGGAGCTGGAGATGCTGCACATCGACAACGCCGACCCGCTGGCGGTGGCCGCCCCGGTGGGCAAGCGGATCGCCGCGCTGGTCGCCGAGTGGTGCACTGAGGGCAACTGTGCGCCGATGGGGATCGAGTCCTTCGACCCGGTCGTGATCGAACGCAACACACTCACCTGCACCGAAGAGATCCTGCTGCGGGCGGTGGAGCACGTGAACGAGGCCGGCGCCGCCCGCGGGCCGGGCGGGCTGCCCAGGCTCCTGCCCGGACTGAACCTGATCTACGGGCTGCCCGGGGAGTCCCACGCCACGCACCTGGCGAACCTCACCGCCCTGAAGCGGATCTTCGATGCCGGGCTCTGGTGTCACCGCACCAACGTGCGTCTGGCCCGCGCGTTCCCCGGCACCCCGCTGGCGGACGAGGAGGCGGCGCTGGACGGGCTGCCGTCCAAGGAGCACTTCGAGACGTGGAAGGCGGACATCGACTCCATCTGGGACCGGCCGATGAAGCAGCGGGTCTACCCGGCCCGTCTTGAAGTCCCCGGCGTGCACAGCTACTTCGTCGACGAGCGGGGCACCTGGTTCCGCCGCCTGGGCTCCTACGCGATCCAGATCATCGACCCCGACGCCGCGGTCCCGGTCGGGACGCCGGCCGACATCACCGTCACCGGGCACGCCCCCCGCGTCATCTACGGCACCCACCGTGTCCGCTGAAGCGCCGGCGCGGCGGCATGTTGGGGTGCTGCTGCCGTGGGCCAACCAATCTGTCGAGGAGGAGCTGCCTCAACTCGGCGAGCCGGGCACGGTCTTCCACTACGCTCGGCTCGTGCCGGCCTCCCGCACCACCGCTGTCGACGACGCGTTCTGGCACGGGCTGCGAGCCTCCGCCGCCGGCGCGGTGGACTCGCTGCGTCACCTGCCGCTCGAGGCGACCCTGCTGGCGTGCACGTCCGCCGGGTTCACCGGCGGTCCCGCGCTGCCGGGCGGTGTGCTCACCGCGTTCGACGCGCTCACCACGGTGCTGCAGCGCCGCGCCCTGACCCGGATCGTGCTGGCCACGCCCTACCCGGAGCCGGTGACCCTCGCCGAAGGCGACGCCCTTCGCGAGCGCGGCGTCCAGGTCGCGGCGCACGTCAGCCTCGGCCTCACCGACGGCTATCCGGAGATCCCCACCGCGCAGATCCTCGATTTGTGCGCCCGCCTGCCCACGGCATCCGTCGCCGACAGCGACGCGCTCGTCCTCTCCTGCACCGGCTGGCGCACCCTGGCCGCCGCGACCGCCCTGCAGGCCCGGTACGGCGTCCCGGTGGTCTCCTCCAACCTCGCCCTCGCCACCCTCATCCCGTCCGCCGTCCCAGGAGCAGCGCCATGACCGCCAAGGCCTCAACGAAGCCGAGCAGACGCACCGCCGACCAGGTCCTGGCGCTCGTGTCGCACGCGGCCTCGCTCGACGACGTCCGCGCCGAGGTGGAGGCAAACCACGACACCAACCGCTGGTGGCCGCCCTCCATCACCGACCCACGGATGCGGATGCTCGCCGCCGGATGGTCGACCCGCGTCAGCTACCGCATGGTCGACACCTACGCCGCCGTCCTCGACCGCGCCGACAAGCTCGGCTTCGACGCCCTGGCCGACCTCGACGACGACCAGGTCCGCGAACTCACCGCCCCAATCGGCCTGCCCGCGGCCCGCCTGTCCTACCTCCGCTCCCTCGCCGACACCCTCACCCGCTGGGACAAGGACGGCACCGACCCCGCCGCCTGGGGCACCGGACAGTTCATCGCCGTCTTCGCCCGCGACGTGCACGGCGCCTCCTACAAGGTCGCCCAGTGCGCCGCCCTGTACGCCCGCGGCTACCACTGCGGCCTCATCCCCGTCGACTCCGGCATGGTCACCAAACTCGCCCCCGCCCTCGGCTTCACCCTCCCGACCGGCCCTGCCGCCCACGAACACCTGCGCACCCTCCTCGAACACGCCGTCGCCCGCCACACCGAGCCCCTGCGCACGCTCGCCGACAGCTGCGAGGTCACCATCCCGGCCGAGGCCGCACCGACCTGGTTCACCCACCTGACGCTGATCTACTTCAAGCGGCTCTACCTCAACCGGCCGCCCGCACGCCTGTGCTCGCGCCGGCCACTGTGCCCCGACGTGACCGGCTGCGCCCACACCACGACCTGACCGACACAGGGGGCGGTATGCAGCGCACCATCGTGATCGGCAACATCTCCCTCGACCGCATCCACCGCCCCGGGCACCCGGTGGTCCACCAGCTCGGCGGCGCCGCCCTGCATTTGTCCGCCGCGGCCGCCCGCGCCGGCCTGCCCGTCGCCCCGGCCGCCGCCATCGGCGCCGACCTCGCCGATCTACCGGCCGACGTCCGGCTGCCGCCCCTGGACTGGACCTTGCTGCACCATGCCCGCGGCCCCTCGGCCGCGTTCACCATCCACTACGACCAGGCGGGCACCGTCACCGCCGTCGGCAGCGACTTCGGCGCCGCCGACCACCTCACCCACCACGCCCTTCGCCTGATCACCACCCACCCCCGGGCCGCGTTCCACGTCAGCTGCCGCCGCCCCCTCGACGTCCCCACCGTCCTGGCCGCCCTCACCCAGCACGGCTGCACGTTCAGCGCGGACTTCCACCTCCCCAGCGCCCCGCAGCTCATCCCGGCCGCCGCTCCCTGGCTCCCTCACGCCACCACCGTCTTCGTCAACGCCGAAGAGCACGCCATCCTCCAGACCACGAGGCCTGGCCCCCTGCGCGAGCTGGTCGTCACCGACGGCCCCCGCCCCGCCCGCACCCTCGTGAACGGCCGCACCCTGCCGCCCGCCACCCCGCCCCCAGTTCCGACCACCCGGCAGATCACCGGCGCCGGCGACACCGTGGCCGGCACCTACCTCGCCCACCGCGCCCGCGGCATTCCCGCAGCCCCCGCACTCGCCCGCGCCGTCCAGGCCGCCAGCCGCCACATCACCCATGAACCCCTCACGCTCCCCGCCCCACGCCGCGCCCCGTCCTGACCGGCACAAGGAGGCCCCGGTGTACTACGTCGCCCACCGTCTCTTCGCCGCCCACGACCGTGCCCTCGCCGCCGACCTTGCCCATCACCTCACCCTCAAACTCGGCCAGGAGCAGGTCTTCCTCCCCTTCTGCGACACCGACGAGGAGACCCTCGTCGCCGACGTCAAGGGCCGCCGGCTCTTCGAACTCGACCGCGACCGGCTGCGCCACCTGACCGCCCTCATCGCCCTCATCCACGGGCCCAGCCCCGACGACGGCGTGTGCATGGAGATCGGCTACGCCGCCGCCCTCGGCGCGCCCGTGATCCTGGTGACCACCGACTTCCAGGACTACTCCCCCACCCCCGACGGTCCGCACACCGTCTTCCCCGATCCCCTCCTCGACGCCCTCGCCACCCGCATCATCCGCATCCCCCACCTGGGCCCTGTCCCGGACACACCCGGACCCAGCCACTACGCCGACTTCGCCGCCCGCAACCACGCCCAGATCCAGCAGGCCATCACGGCCTGCGTCGAAGCCGCTCTCCACCTCCCCGCCCCCTCCACGCCGACACGGACCGCCCGTGCTGCCGGGACCGTGTACGTCGAGCCCTCCCCCTATACCCCGGCCTCCGGAGGACCTGGTCTGACCGCGCGCGCCGGCATCACAGTCCGGCGTCCGAACCGCTTTACAGCGGATGACCCCGTGGAGACCGCCTGTGCAGACTGGGCGTCCGCCCTGAGCGCAGAACGCGTCCTGGTCGACGCCTCCGGCCCGGAGACACCGCCCGGCGCCGCCCTGCTCATCGGTGGCGCCTGCGCCACCCGCCTTCCGGCTGCCGCGTACCTGCCACGCAGCACCTTCACCCACGCCGCCGGCCGCGAGCCCAACCACCGCAACCTGATGATCCAGTACGGCCTCGATCAGACACTGCGCACCGAGCAGGAGGCAGCCACGTGGCTGAACGGGTGACCGTCGAAGAGATCGCCGCCTACCGCACCGCCGTACTGGAAGGCTGCGACGGCGTCGGCAAGAGCACCCTCGCCCACGTCCTCGTCACCGGGCACGGCTTCGTCACCGTCCACTCCCCCCGCACCCCCGACCACCAGGACCTCGTCAGCCGCTACCGAGACCTCCTCGCCCGCCCCGGCCGGCTCGTCCTGGACCGCAGCTTCCTCAGCGAACTCGTCTACGGCCCCCTCTACCGCGGCCACTCCCGCATCACCTGGAGCCAGGCCCTCGACCTCGCAGAGCTCGTCACCAACCGCGACGGCGTCTTCCTCCACCTCACCGCCCCCACAGCAACCGTCCATGACCGGCTCAAGAACCGGGACGGACAGGCCCCCGCCTTGGAAGAGATCGCCGCCCTCGCCGAGGCATACGAGCGCACCTTCCGCACCCTCGCCGCCCACACGCCCGTCCTTACGTACGACACCGTCTCGAACGCGGTGCGCACCAGTGGCTGAACCCTGCCCGTTTGCTCCCGCCAGACCCCTGCGCCTCGCTAGGGTTCCCCGGAAGTCCGGTACAGCACCGTCAAGGGGAACCAACGTGGACATCACAGAAGCCCAGAAGCTCGCCTGGGAGAACAAACTCGCCAAGGGCTTCAACACCACCGACATCGCACTCGAATTCGGGCTCCTCAACGCCGAGGTCGGCGAAGCGTTCACGGCCTGGCGCAAGGGCCTGCCCGACACCGGCGAGGAACTGGCCGATGTGTTCCTGTACTTGGTTTCGATCGCGCAGATGCAGAACGTCGACCTTGCCGAAGAGGTCGCGCGCAAGATCGAGAAGAATGCGGGCCGTGTCTACACCCCGGGAGATAACGGCACACTCCAGCGCGTGGACGGTTAGACGTGGGCGGGAAGCTGAGCACACGAGGAGTGTGAAGACACAGTGCCACGACGGAAGTTGCTGACAGGCCTGGCCAACACGGCCGTGGCAGCCGCCGATTCCCGCCTCCTCGGAGACAGCTCGCCGGCCGATGAGGCGCCTCTCGGCGAACTGCTGGTGGCCAAGATCAGAGACGTCATGCTCAGCCTCGGGGAAGCCCAGCCGGAGGGCTCAACGCCGACTTCACCCGCGCCCTCGCCGACTTCGACGCCTGCCGCTACGCCGGCCTCGCCATGCGCCCGGCGCACCTGATCCGCGCCGGCCATACGATGACCACCAGCACCGGCGACGTGAGCGACTACGCACTACTCGCCAAGAGCTGCCTGCTGGCCACCCGCATGCTGATCAAACTGGACGAACAGCAGCTCGGCTGGATAGCCGCCGACCGCGCCCGCCAGCTCGCCGAGTCCGGTGGGGATGACCTCGCCGTCGCCGAATCCGCCCGCCAAATCGCCGTGCTGGCGCGAAAGGCCAGCTGGCACGAACAAGCCCTGCGGGAGTGGTGGCAGCGGGGCAAAGCGGAGCAGACGGCCTCCGAGTTGCTGTCGGCGGCGCCCGCCTCGCCAGGCGAGGTCCGCAACCGACCCACGATCCGGCAGATCGTCGGCGACCTCCGGTCCCGTCTCCCCTGCTCGGGGTTCGACCGCGCCGGCTGGCCGACGCACAAGGAGTTGTCGAGGACGAGCTCGCTCGCCGCTCCTGGTCAGTCGTCGTCGCACGCGATGCCCATCTGCTGCGCACCGAAGCACTGCTGTACGTCTATGAGCTGTGGAGGGTGTTCCAGGAGCGTGAGCGCCGCATGCCCGTCGTACTGGTGGGCACTGACCGGCTCTGTGCGGCCCTGCGCCGGCCGATGCTCGCCAGCCTGGAGAGCTGCATCTTCATCTGGCACCGCCTCGCCCCGTGACGGCGAGGGGAAGTTTCCGTCCCGTCAGTCCCGTGGGTCCCGGCATGGGGCGCCGTGGGTGCGAGGGAGTAGCTCGAGGCGTATGGGAAGTGGGCAGGTCAGCCCGTCACCTAAGCAGTCACGGGATTGACGGGACGGAAAGTTCAGCAAGAGGCCCTCAAGTTGTCATGCAGCCCGGACGGCGAGCAGTTGGGCTCGTGTGTAGGTTGCCGTGCTGGGGGCATCGCGCAGGAACTCGAACAGGGCACGCGGTGCCGCGGGCTCGTGGGGGCGTACCGCAGGAGCGGAGATGTCGTCGAGGAGGACGTCGACGAGGCGGGCGAGAGCAAGGCAGCCGCTGCCCGAGTAGCCGTAGCCGATGCCCCAGCCTTCCCGTTCGGGCGCCAACCACAAGGTCTGGTCTTCGGTGCGGATCCAGCAGATCCCGGCGCTGAGGACGAGGGCCGCGAGCGGCGAGCGGGTCGGCAGGCGCTGCAGTGTGTAGGTGAACAGGTCCGTAGCACCAGTGTCCGGGGCACAGCGCAGCACGGGGGTGCTGGCGACGGGGTCGTGGAGGAGGAGGTCGCTGTCGGCCTCGCGACCGTTGTCGAGCAGGACCTTCTCCAACTCTCCACCCTGGTCACGGTCGCGGGAAGCCGCTGAACGGTGGAGGAGACGTTCCAGGGCTCGAAGACCCTGGCCGGACGGGACGAGCACCAGGTCCGCCGCTGGAACTCCTGGCACCGCTGGGTGACCCTGGCTCTGCTCGCGCACGCCTTTCTCGCGGTCACTGCCGCCCTCGAACGCCAAGGCCAGGACCTGCCCGACGACGGAACCATTCCGAACGGACTGATCCCGCTCACCTGCAACGAGATCCAGCGCCTGTTCACCGCCCTGCTCGTTTGGCCTGTCCACGACCTCGCGCACCGATGGCGCTGGTCCACCTGGCGCCGAGGCCACCAAGCCCGCGCACGACGGAGCCACTACCGCCGGCAAGCCGCACTTCAGTCATGAAGATCCACACCTACGGCCGGAGTACTAGCCGATCAGGCAGGAGTGCTGCCTGGCTGCCCTGATTGCAGCTATCTCCGCCCGTTGCGGAGTCAGAGGTGCCGGGTTTGGCATGAGCACCATGACAGGTGGATCCGATCCCGTGGACGCCGATGACGCGGGACGGGCTGAGGAGCGGCGATGACGGTACTGGTGCGGCAAGACGTTCAGGTCCACGTGGACTTCTATGGATTTGCCCTGCAAGAGCATGATGATATGGCCGCGCCTGTCCCATATCCCGAGGAGCGTGCGGAGTCGGACGAGGGCTTATTTCTGACGACCCATGAGATGCGCGTGGACATCGAGAGCGGGGAAGACCATCGTGAAGCATGGGAAGCGCCGGGGGGGGAAGCGGAGATCTGCTCGACGACCGGGCGGTTGTCTATTGAAGCCTGCGGGGGGCCGATGGCGGAGAGCCTTGAGCTGGGCAGCCCCGGCACGTTGTGGAAGATCCGGGTGTACTGCACCGGGCGCGCGGAGGTGGCCCGCCTCGCTCACCTCGAAGTGCCCCGCGGCATCGAACGCTATGTGGTGCAGTTCTGGCCCGCCTCGGCCTGATGCCGAGCGGGGAGGGCGCAGAGCAGGCGCCCTGCCCCTCCCCGCCATGCCTCACTTGATGTTGACCAGGTAGCCGTCCATCTCCTCGCCGTTGTCGAAGCCGTCGAGGATCCGGTTCTTGTTCAGGAACTGGCTCAGAATAATGCCTGCATTGCGGTTGTCGGCTGGCAGCCTTTGAGGAGCCGGCGGAAGAACCGCACCACGGCGCGGGCATCGCGCTTGTTCTGGACCAGGATGTCGAGGACGTTTCCCGTCCTGGTCGACGGCTCGCCACAGGTACCGCATCCGCCCGTTGACCTTGATGAACACCTCGTCCACATGCCACTTGTCCCCGGGCTTCGGCCGTCGGCGGCGCAGCGAAGCGACGTAGACGGGGCCGAAGGCGGCACGCCAGGTGCGGGCCGACTCGTACGAGACCTGGATGCCGCGCTCGAACAGAAGCTCCTCAACCTCCCGGTAGGAGAGCGGGAACCAGTGATACAGCCACACAGCGTGACCGATCACCTCGGCCTGGAAGCGATAGCCCTTGTACGACGGCTATGCCTCGGACTCCACGACCGGCCCCTCCCCACGACGCCCCACCCCAAGATCATCACACGCCACCCGCAACAACTTGACAGCGCCGTTGTGGCGATTCGTCTCTTCACTTGTCGGACCGTCCTGAAGGGGAGGTCTCGTTCACGTCGGCTGCAGGAGGGGTGGGACGGAGCCTCGGCCGGTCTGCGGCCTCAGGCCGTGGCGGTGTCGGTTGCGGTGCCGGCGGCCAGCCAGTGCTCGACGGCAGCGACGTGAACGGTGGAGAGACTGGCGGCGAGTTGGGCGTCTCGGTGGAGGAGTGCCCGCCAGATGGCTTCGTGCTCGCGGTGGGCCTGTTCGCGGGCGGGTGAGTGGTGGGTGCCGCGCACGATGCGCAGTCGCTGGGTGTGGGTGGAGAGGATGCCCAGCAGCGTCGAGAGGACCGGGTTGCCGACGGAGTCGGCGATGGTGCGGTGGAACTCGATGTCGAGCCGGATGAACTCCTCGATGTCCACGTTCGCGGCGCTGAGGTCGAGGATGGCGCGAAGTTCCGCCAGCTGATCCGTGGTCAGCGTTCCTGCCGCGAGGGCGGTAGCCTGCGGTTCGAGCAGGCGCCTGACCTCCAGGAGCTGGTGGGCAGTGTGACCGTGGGAGACATCGGCGGCGAAGGCCAGGGTCTCCAGCAGCAGATGCGGCTCGAGTCCGGAGACGTAGGTGCCGTCTCCCTGCCTGGGGACCAGGATGCGCAGTGCGGTCAGTGCCCGCACAGCTTCGCGGAGGGAGTTGCGGGACAGGCCCAGCTGGTCCGCGAGGTCGGCCTCGTTCGGCAGTCGGCATCCGGGTTGAAGCGCTCCGGAGACGATCATTTCCTTGATCTTCTCGATGGCCAGATCCGTCACCGCCATGACGTCGCCTCCTGTGCTGTCGCGACCGCGGGCATGCGGAGCGCCTCTCTTCGGTCTACGTGGGACGGGGACAGCCGAGGCGGTGCGGCCAGGTACCCGACCCGGCTGGTCCGCACCGCCTCGGCGGCTTCAGTTGGGCAGGCTCGTCACTCCTGCTTCTCACCGGAGGCGAAGCGGGAGATGATCAGAGCGACGATGATGATCGCGCCGTTGAGGAACTGGTTCCACAGCGGCGGTACCCCGGCGAGGGTCATGACGTTGACCACGAGCTGGAGGGTCAGGACGCCGGTGAGGGCACCGAAGAGGGTGCCGCGGCCGCCGTTGAGGCTGACGCCGCCGATGACGGTGGCGGCGAACACCTGGAAGATCCAGCCGTTGCCCTGGTCTGCGGAGATGGAGCCGTAGTGGCCGGTGTAAAGGACGCCGGCGAAGGCGGCGAGCAGGCTGCCGAGGATCAGCACGGTCCAGGTGATCCGGTCGACCCGGATACCGGCGGCACGGGCGGCCTCGGCGTTGCCGCCGATCGCGTACAGGGCGCGGCCGTGCCGCAGCCAGGCGAGGGCGCTGCCGCCGGCCAGGAACAGCAGGGCGCAGATCCAGATCGCCGCGGGGACGCCGATCCAGCTGGTGCTGCCCAGGTAGGTGAAGGAGCCGGGCAGGCTGACGATCGACTGGCCCTGGGAGATGGCGACTTGGAGGCCGCGCAGCAGGGTGAGCGCGCCGAGGGTGACGATGAAGCCGTTGAGGCGCAGCTTGAGGATCAGGAAGCCGTTGATCGCGCCGATCAGCGCGCCTACCGCCAGGCACAGCGGGATGGCCGTCCAGCTGGGGAAGAGCCCGAGGCCGTTGAACCGGGCGCCGTGGTCGGGCAGGACGAGCCAGACGGCGATGACTGGGGCGACGCCGATGGTGGACTCGAGGGAGAGGTCCATCCGGCCGGCGATCAGGATCAGGGCCTCGGCCAGTACCAACAGGCTCAGCTCGGTGGCCTGCTGGCCGACGCCGAGGAGGTTGTCGGAGGTGAGGAAGGCTGGCGAGACGGCGAAGCCGATGACGCCCAGGACGAGCAGGACCGGCACCAGCGAGAGGTCGCGGTAGCGGGCCAGGTCGAAGCGGCGCCCGGCGGGGGCGGGGACGGCGGTCGCGGAGCGCTCGCGGACCTCAGTGGTGGGAGACATTGCTTTCCTTCGTGTCGGTCGGGCCGGCCATGCCCTCCATGGCTGCGACCAGCTGTTCGTCGCTCCAGCCGTGGGCGAACTCGGCGACCACGCGGCCGTGGAACATAGCCACGACCCGGTCGCAGACCCGCAGGTCGTCGAGTTCGTCGGACACGATCAGGGCGGTCTTCCCGCTGTCGGCCACCTCGCGGACGGTGCCGAGCAAGGATTCCTTGGACTTGACGTCGACGCCGTTGGTGGGGCGGATGGCGACCAGGACGTGCGGCTCGGTGGCCAGCGCGCGGGCGATGACGACCTTCTGCTGGTTGCCGCCGGACAGCGCGGAGACGGGCGTCGCGGGCCCGGGGGTTTTGATGTCGAGGTCGCTGATCACGCGCTGGGCGAAGGCCCGGGTGCGCGAGGGCAGGACGGTGCCGTACGGGCCGAGCTGGTCGGTGACGGTGAGGGTGGCGTTCTCGGCGACGCTGCGCTGCGGGACGAGTCCTTGGATGTGCCGGTCCTCGGGGACGAAGCCGATGCCGGCCGCGAGGGCGGCTGGGACTCGGCCGGTGCGTACCGGCCGCCCGGCGACGGTGACCGTGCCGGTCTGCGGGCGGTGCAGGCCGGCGAGGGACTCGCCGAGCTGGACATTGCCGCTGGCGGCGGCCCCGGCAAGGCCGACGACCTCTCCGGCCCTCGCCGTGAGAGTGATGTCCTGGTAGGCGCCGGCCAGGGTCAGGCCTGCGACGTCGAGCAACGTGCCGCCTTCGTTCCGGGCCTGACCGCGGATCGACCAGGTCGGTTCGGTGCCACGGGCGGTCTCCCCGGTCATCGCCTCCACCAGGGCCTGCTGACCGAGTTCGGCGACGGGTGCGGTGATGATGTGCCGGGCGTCACGGTAGACGGTGACGGTGGTGCAGAGCTCGTAGACCTCCTGCAGGTGGTGCGAGATGAAGAGGAACGCGACACCCTGCTGCTGGAGTTCGCGCAGCTTGTCGAAGAGCTTCTCGATGCCGCGGGCGTCGAGCTTGGCGGTGGGCTCGTCGAGGATGATGAAGCGGGCGCCGAAGGACAGCGCCCGGGCGATCTCGACGAACTGGCGCTGCTCGACCGTCAGATCCTCGGCACGGGCGGTCGGGTCGACGTCGACCCCGTATTCGGCGAGGAGTTCGGTGGCGCGCAGGCGCAGCTGCTTCCAGCTGATCGGACGCAGCGCCCCGGTGCTCTGCCGGTCCAGGAAGAGGTTCTCGGCGACGGTCAGGGCGGGAATGATGGTGGAGCGCTGGTAGACGCAGGCGACCCTGGAGCGCCAGGCGTCGGTGTCGCCGGGGGCCGGTGCCGGCTCGCCGTTGAAACTCAGGGTGCCGGTGTCGGGGTTCTGCAGGCCGGTGAGGATCGAGACGAGCGTGGACTTGCCCGCGCCGTTGCGGCCGACCAGGGCGTGCGACTCGCCGGGCGCTACCTGGATGCGGGCGTCGCTCAGCGCGATCGTGGCGCCGAAGCGCTTGCTGATTCCGTCGGCCTCGACGACGGGGCCCGGGACGGGGCTGGGGTCCGCCATGGCGGGGTGTCCTTTCGCGGGTTCCGTGAGCGGCGGCTTCGCCGGCGGTGGGCCGGCCTGCCGCCGCTCACGGCTGGTGGTGGGGACTACTTGCTGACGTTGTTGCCCCAGAGGGTCTTGTCGTCGACGTTGTCCTTGGTCACCAGCGGCGCCGGGAGCTGGTCCTCCAGGCCGTTCGGCAGCTGGATGATGGTCGACTGGTGGTCGGTCGGGCCGGGCTGGAAGGTCTTGCCCTCGGCCGCGGCCTGCGCGTAGTAGAGGGCGTACTTGGCATACAGGTCGGCGGGCTGCGAGACGGTGGCGTCGATGTCGCCCTTGCGGATCGCGTCGAACTCCTGCGGGATGCCGTCGTTGGAGATGATCGCGATGTGACCCGGCTGCCCGGCGGGCTTGAGCAGGCCCTTCTGCTTGAGCAGGGCGAGGGTGGGCTGCAGGAAGACACCGCCGGCCTGCATGTAGATGCCGTTCAGGTCCGGGTTGGCGGCCAGGGTGGACTGGAGTTTGGCGGAGGCGACGTCGCCCTTCCAGTCGGTGGCCAGCTCGATCACCTGGATGCCGGGGAACTTCTCCTTCATGCACGCGGCGAACGCCTCGGAGCGGTCGCGGCCGTTGATGGAGCTCAGTGCGCCCTGGAGCTCGGCGACCTTGCCCTTCCCGCCCAGCTGCTTGCCCAGGAACTCACAGGCCTTGGTGCCGTACGCCTTGTTGTCGGCGCGTACCACCATGTACACGTTGCCCTTGTCGGGGCGGGTGTCGACGCTGACCACCGGGATCTTCTTGGCGGAGAGCTGGTCGAGGGTGGAGGCGATGGCACCGGTGTCCTGCGGGGCCATGACGACGGCCTTCGCGCCGGTGTTCTGGAAGACCTGGACGTTGGCGACGAGCTTGGTGACGTCGTTCTGCGAGTTGCTCACCGGCAGGGTGTTCAGGCCCTGGGCGGAGGCGTCCTGCTTGATGTACTGCGCGTAGGAGTTCCAGAAGTCGGAGTCCGCGCGGGGCAGGTCGATGCCGAGTGCCGGCTTGCCGCCGGCCGCGGACGCGTTCGAGTCACTGCCGCGGTTGCAGGCCGTGGCGAACCCCGCCAGGACGACCACGGTAGCGGCCGTGGCCGCGATTCTGGAGGAGCGAAGCTTCATGGTGCTGATCTCCTTGGCTATGGCCGGGCTCCATGGGGCGGTGGGGAGCGGGTAGGCCAGCATGCCGGGACGGGGCGTCGTGCCCGTTCCGATGGGCTGAATCAGGGAGGCTTCGGTACCGGGTGGCCGCCGGCCCTCATCCGAGCGTCCAGCCGGTACCGGCCTGAGCGGTACTTGGAGGGCCAGAACCGCTCGTGTGAACCGCAATCATCGGAGTGGTTGCGGTAACGAGGACGATACGAGCCTGACATCAGGCTGACAAGGGGAGACCTCGGATGAATCACAACCGTGACTTTCAGCCTTCAGACCCTTGCCCGACTGACGTGTAGCCCCGGCCTGATCTGCGGCTTTTGACTGGCATCCCTACGGTGCGGCAGAAACATCGGAGGACTTCTTGCAGTTCGGGGTAGTCACTCGTATGGTCGTCGCACCGAATATTCATCCGATGTGTCGACGGTCGAGGGCATTGGCCCTCAGGCCGACGGGAGGCCAGACATGAAGCTGATGCGGATCGGAGCGCCTGGAGCGGAGACTCCGGCGGTCCGCACCGACGACGGTGGGACGTTTGCTCTCTCGGGCCTGACCCGCGACATCGACGGGGAGTTCCTCGCCGCCGGCGGCGTCGACAAGGTCCGGATCGCCCTGGCCGAGGGCTCACTGCCGCGCCTCGACGCGGCGGGCCTGCGGATCGGCGCACCCGTCGCCCGCCCGGGCAAGGTGGTATGCGTCGGTCTCAACTACCGCGACCACGCCGAGGAGACGGGCGCCGCCATTCCGGGCCGGCCGGTGGTCTTCATGAAGGACGCCTCCACCGTCTCGGGGCCGTGCGACCCGGTACCGATTCCCCGCGGCTCCACCAAGACCGACTGGGAGGTCGAACTCGCGGTCGTCATCGGCCGCGAGGCCCGCTACCTGAGCGATCCCTCCGAGGCGGCCGCCTGCATCGCCGGCTACGCGATCAGCAACGACGTCTCCGAGCGCGAGTTCCAGCTCGAGTACTCCGCCCAGTGGGACCTCGGCAAGTCGTGCGAGGGGTTCAACCCGCTCGGCCCCTGGCTGGTCACCCCCGACGAGGTCGGTGACCCGCAGACGCTGGACCTTCGGCTGGACGTCAACGACGTCACGCGCCAGAACGGCAACACCAAGAACATGATCTTCGACGTCGCGTACCTGGTCTGGTACCTGAGTCAGTACATGGTGCTGCGCCCCGGTGACGTCATCAACACCGGCACCCCGGCCGGCGTGGCCCTGGGCCTGCCCGGCACCCCCTACCTGCGCGAGGGAGACACCGTCGAACTGACCATCGACGGCCTCGGCACCCAGCGCCAGACGTTCTCCAACGCGTGAAAGGCACCACGTTGCCCACAAGCACAGCGCGGATCACCGCCGTCGACACCTACGACATCCGCTTCCCCACCTCGCGGGAGCTGGACGGCTCCGACGCGATGAACCCCGACCCCGACTACTCCGCCGCCTACGTCGTCCTGCGCACCTCCGCAGGCGGCCACGAAGGCCACGGCTTCACCTTCACCATCGGCCGTGGCAACGACGTCCAGGTCGCCGCCATCGACGCGCTGCGCGAGCACATCGTCGGCCGGCCGGTCGCCGAGCTGTGCGCCGACCCCGGCTCCATCTACCGCGACCTGATCGGCGACAGCCAACTGCGCTGGCTCGGCCCCGAGAAGGGCGTGATGCACATGGCCATCGGCGCCGTCATCAACGCGGTCTGGGACCTCGCGGCCAAGCGCGAGGGCAAGCCGCTGTGGCAGCTGCTCGCCGACGCCGACCCCGCGTGGCTGGTCTCCCAGGTCGACTTCCGCTACATCGCCGACGCCCTCTCGCCCGACGAGGCCCTCGAGCTGCTCACCAAAGGCAAGCAGGGCGCCGACGAGCGCGCCGCCCACCTGCGGCGGCGCGGCTACCCCGCCTACACCACCTCGCCCGGCTGGCTCGGCTACTCCGACGAAAAGCTCACCCGCCTCGCCACGCAGGCGGTGGCCGACGGCTTCACCCAGATCAAGCTGAAGGTCGGTGCCGACCTGACGGACGACATCCGCCGCTGCCGCACCGCCCGCGAAGCCGTCGGCCCGAACATCCGGATGGCGATCGACGCCAACCAGCGCTGGAACATCGCCGAGGCCATCGAGTGGACCAACTCGCTCGCCGAGTTCGACCCGTACTGGATCGAGGAACCCACCAGCCCCGACGACGTGCTCGGCCATGCCGCCGTCCGGCTGGGCGTCCACCCGGTCAAGGTCGCCACCGGCGAGCACGTACAGAACCGGATCATCTTCAAGCAGCTGCTCCAGGCGGGCGCCATCGACGTCCTCCAGCTGGACTCCGCGCGCGTGGGTGGCGTCAACGAGAACCTGGCGATCCTGCTGCTGGCCGCCAAGTTCGGCGTCCCGGTCTGCCCGCACGCCGGCGGGGTGGGCCTGTGCGAGCTGGTCCAGCACCTGTCGATGTTTGACTACATCGCCCTGTCCGGGACGGTCGAAGACCGGGTCATCGAGTTCGTCGACCACCTCCACCAGCACTTCCTGGACCCGGTGGTGATCGATGGCGGCCACTACCGGGCACCCACCGTGCCGGGCTTCTCCGCCACCATGTACCAGGCCACCATCGACACCTTCAGCTACCCCGACGGCACGTTCTGGGCTGCCGACCTGGCCCGCACGGATACGGAGGAGCGCTCATGACCACCGACCTCGACGGGCTCACTGCCCTGGTCACCGGCGGTGCCTCCGGCATCGGCCTGGCCACCGCCCGACTGCTCAGCGAGCGCGGAGCCGACGTCGCCGTCCTGGACCTCGACCCCAGCGGCGTCCATGCCCCGCTGCGCGGCTTCACCGCCGACGTCGCCGACGACCAGTCCGTGCGTGCGGCCGTTCACGCGGCGGCCGAAGCACTCGGCGGGATCGACATTCTGGTCAACAACGCCGGTATCGGCGCGGCCGGGACCGTGGAGGACAACCCGGACGAGCAGTGGCACCGGGTCCTGGACGTCAACGTGCTCGGCATCGTCCGCACCACCCGCGCCGCCCTGCCGTACCTGCGCCGCTCCGCCGCCGCCTCCGTGATCAACACCTGCTCCATCGCCGCCACCGCCGGACTGCCGCAGCGCGCGCTGTACTCGGCGAGCAAGGGCGCCGTCCTCTCGCTCACCCTGGCCATGGCCGCCGACCACATCCGCGAGGGCATCCGCGTCAACTGCGTCAACCCGGGTACCGTCGACACCCCGTGGGTCGGACGGCTGCTGGAGGCCGCCGCCGACCCGGCCGCCGAACGCGCCGCCCTCGACGCCCGCCAGCCCACCGGACGCCTGGTCACCGCCGAGGAGGTGGCCGCCGCCATCGCCTACCTCGCCTCCCCCGCCTCCGGTTCGGTCACCGGCACCGCGCTCGCCGTGGACGGCGGCATGGCCGGCCTGCGCCTGCGCCCTGTCGAACGGTGAGCACCATGGACGCACCTCACATCCGGCTCGGCCGCAGCGCCGTGACCACCACCCGCCTCGCCTTCGGCGGCGCGGCACTCGGCAACCTCTTCACCCCCATCCGCCATGCCACGGCCGAGGCCGCCGTCGAGGCCGCCTGGCAGGCCGGAATCCGCGCCTTCGACACCGCCCCGCACTACGGGCTGGGCCTGTCCGAGATCCGCCTCGGCGCCGCGCTGCGCGAGCGGCCACGCGCCAGGTACACACTCTCCACCAAGGTCGGACGAATCCTCGAACCGCTCCCCGCGCCTGCGGGCGACGACCTCGCCAACGGCTTCGCCGTCCCCGCCACCCACCGCCGCCGGTGGGACTTCAGCGCCGACGGCATACGGCGCAGCCTGGAGGAGAGCCTGGAGAGGCTCGGCCTGGACCGCGTCGACGTGGTCTACCTGCACGACCCGGACGACCACCTGGCACAGGCCCTGGACGAGGCCTACCCCGCGCTGGAGCGGCTGCGCTCGGAGGGCGTGGTCGGGGCCATCGGGGCCGGAATGAACCACTCTGCTCCGCTCGCCCGCTTTGTGCGGGAGACCGACATGGATGTGGTGCTGCTGGCCGGCCGCTACACGCTGCTGGACCAGTCGGCGCTGGCCGACCTGCTGCCCGCCGCGGCCGAGCGCGGGGTGTCCGTGGTGGTCGGCGGGGTGTTCAACTCCGGTCTGCTGGCGGATCCCAGGCCGGGGGCGACGTTCGACTACGCGGCGGCGCCGCCGGAGCTGGTGGACCGGGCGCTGAAGATGCAGCAGGTGTGCGAGCGGCACGACGTGCCGCTGCGGGTCGTGGCCGTACGCTTCGCTCTCTGGCATCCCGCGGTGGCGAGCGTGCTGGTGGGGGCGCGCAGCGCAGGCGAGATCATTGACGCGGCCGAGCAGCTCGACACGCCGATTCCGACCGCCCTCTGGGACGACCTGCGCGACAGCGGCCAGCTGCCGGCCGACGCTCCCGTACCGGAAGGCGGTGAGCGGTGAGGATCGCGCTGTTCATTACGTGCTTCAACGACACCATGTTCCCGGACACCGGCAAGGCCGTGGTGCGCGTGCTGGAGCGGCTCGGCCACCGGGTGGAGTTCCCCGAGGCTCAGACCTGCTGCGGGCAGATGCACTTCAACACCGGCTACCGGCCGGACGCCGTGCCACTGGTCAGCGGTTTCGCCCGCGTGTTCGGCGAGTACGACGCCGTCGTCACCCCGTCCGCCTCCTGCGCGGGCATGGTGCGGGACAACCACCTGGTGCTGGCCGAGCAGTACGGCCACGACCGGCTGCGCCGCGAGGTCGCCGAACTCGTCCCCAGGGTCCATGAGTTCACCGAGTTCCTGACCGATGTCCTGAAGATCGAGGACGTCGGCGCTTCGTTTCCCCACAGGGTCGCCTACCACCCCACCTGTCACTCCCTGCGGGGGCTTCGCCTCGGCGACCGGCCCGAGCGGCTGCTGCGCGCGGTCCGCGGGCTGGAGCTGATCGACCTCCAACGGGCGGACTCCTGCTGCGGCTTCGGCGGCACCTTCGCCGTGAAGAACGCCGACACCTCGGCGGCCATGCTGGCCGACAAGACGGCCGAGGTCACGGCGGCCGGCGTCGACGTGCTGTGCGCCGCGGACAACTCCTGCCTGATGCACATCGGCGGCGGCCTCTCCCGGCTGAGCTCGCCTGCACGCACTATGCACCTGGCCGAGATCCTGGCCACCACCGAAGGAGGCCGGAAATGACGGGAGCGATGGGCGAGCGCGGCGTGGTGTTCCTGGGCAGCCCCGCCTTCCCGGACGCCGCCCGCACGGCTCTTGCCGACGACCGGCTGCGGGCGAACCTGCGGCGCGCGACGACCACCATCCGCGACAGGCGGCTGGCCGTCACCGGAGAGCTGGACGACTGGGAGGAGTTGCGGACCGCAGGCGAGGCGATCAAGCGCCACACTCTCCGTCATCTCCCCTACTACCTTGAGCGGCTGGAGGAGTCGATCACGGCAGCCGGCGGCACCGTGCACTGGGCGGCCGACGCGGCCCAGGCGAACCGGATCGTCACCGAGCTGGTTCGGGCCACCGGCGAGAGCGAGGTGGTCAAGATCAAGTCGATGACCACCCAGGAGATCGGCCTCAACGAGGCCCTCGCCGAGGCCGGTATCACCGCCTGTGAGACCGACCTGGCGGAGCTGATCGTCCAGCTCGGCGACGACCGGCCCTCACACATCCTGGTCCCCTCCATCCACAAGGCCCGCGGCGAGATCCGCGACCTGTTCACCGCCGAGATGGGGAACTGGGGCCGCCCGGCCCCCGAGGGGCTCACCGAGGAGCCCGCGGCCCTGGCCGAGGCCGCCCGTCTGCACCTGCGGGAGAAGTTCCTGCGCGCCAAGGTCGCCGTGTCCGGCGCCAACTTCGCCTGCGCCGACACCGGCACCGTTGCCCTCGGACTCCACGACGGCGACGGTGCCG
>NZ_JBSFVU010000055.1:0-27721 GCF_053592475.1 Streptomyces sp. NPDC002671 | reverse complement strand
GTCCTCGACAACAGGCGCGGGCAGCTGCTGCTCGTCGCACACCGCAAGGCGGGCCTGTGGCTGCCGGCCGGAGGACACGTCGAGCCGGGTGAGGACCCGTGGGCCGCGGTGGTCCGCGAATGCCGCGAGGAACTGGGCATCAAGGCTGTGGCATCACCCATCACCGGCGAGCGTCCCCTCTTCCTGACCGTCACCCGAACCTGGGGGCAAAGCGCGCACACCGACGTCTCCCTCTGGTACCTCCTCAACGCTGACGCCCCCACCATCACCTCCTACGATCGAGGGGAGTTCAACGCAATCCGGTGGCTGACCGACGAACAGGTGCTCGATGAGCCGGCCGGGCTCCTGGATCCCCATATGCACCGCTTCACCCGCAAACTGCAGCACTGCGGGTGCCGATAAATCATCCGTCCAGGTCCGGCGATTGATCGCCGATCTCCGGCCGCGCCTCCCTACACCCTGTTGTCTCCATCTGCGCAGGGCATCGACGGCATCATGATCTTCGTGCTGCTGCGCCTTGCGTATCTCGCCGTGACCCACACCTTCGCGTTCCTGCGCCTGTTGTCGATGAGCGACAGAGAGAAGGACGTGGAGATCCTGGCGCTGCGGCACCAGCTGCTGGTCCTGCAGCGCCAGGTCGGCAAGCCCACGTTCACCGACACCGACCGCGCTGTCCTCGCCGGCCTGCTCCACCACCTCCCCATGGACAAGCTGCGACACCTTCTGCTGCTGGTCCGCCCGGGCACGCTCCTGCGCTGGCATCGCGACCTGCTCAAGCGGCGCCACGCTGCGACCTGCGTGCCGAAGCGCCGCGGACGTCCGCCGACCATCCGGTCGATCCGGGCCCTGGTCGTGCGTCTGGCGCGGGAGAATGCCTCGTGGGGCTACCGGCGGATCCACGGAGAGCTCGCGGCACTCGGCATCAAGGTCGCCGCCTCCACCGTCTGGGAGATCCTCAAGGAACACGGCATTCCACCCGCGCCCGAACGGCAGAGCACCACCTGGGCCGACTTCCTGCGCAGCCAGGCAGAAGCGCTGCTGGCCTGCGATCTGTTCGAGGTCCGCACCCTGACCGGGGCGCGCCTGTACGTCTTCGCGGTGATCGAGCACGCCACCCGGCGCGTGCGGATCCTGGGCGCCACCGCACACCCGACGGCGAAGTGGATCGTGCAGCTCGGGCGCAATCTCCTCATGGACCTCGAGGACGCGGGCAGCAGGGCCACGTTCATGATCCGCGACCGCGACTCGAAGTTCACGGCCGCTTTCGACGACCTGCTGACCGACGCCGGGCTGACGGTCGTCACCACCGGCATCCGGATACCGCGGATGAACTCCCTCATGGAGCGCTGGATACAGACGTGCCGACGCGAGCTGCTGGACCGCACCTTGATCTGGAACCAGAGCCACCTGCTGCACGCGCTCCGCGAGTTCGAGACCTTCTACAACTGCCATCGACCGTACCGAGCCCTGGGCCAAGCCGCGCCGCTGCGCCCATTGCCTGCACCGATCAACGTGCCAGAGCCGATCCGGCACCTTGAGGTCCGCCGACGAGACCGGCTCGGCGGAACCCTGCACGAGTACCAACATGCCGCCTGAGCAGGCCGGATGATTTATCGGCACTCGCAGTGCTCGTAGAACTGCCGAGCCGCCGGGACCCCCGTCGTGATGGCCTGGTAGCGGTAGAAGCTCAGTACCGCGGTCAGGCCGACGTCGACGGTGCTGGCAGCTGCGGGTTTCTCCGGCCGCAGAGCGATGACTGTCGGGTCCGAGCCGCGGTTGCGTAGACGCCGTTTGAACGAAGCGGGGTCGTCCGCGCTGACACAGCGCCAGTCCAGGTCCTGGTCCTCCATCATGGACCACCAGGCTGCGAGGCCGTGTGCGTAGAGTCGCACGGTGTTCGGCGAGTAGTCCTCCTGCCGTAGGTACTCCAAATACGCCTCGACGGGTTCCACGACCCGCCACTGCCGGTCAGGGACGACGTAGGTCACCTCGTCGCCGATCGCAACACGCTGCCGGACTGCCATGGCGCCGACCGTAGCCACTTCCCTGAGGTGCGGGATCCCGGTCGTCAGCGACGTCACCGTCATGGGCGAACTACACCGGATAGTGCAGCGAAATCAGTGTGAATCGGCTGCGGAGTTACAACCTTGGGAGCGATTGAGTTCGGGGCGTGCTGGCCTGGCGGGTTGGCTGGTGGGTGATCAGCAGGCGGCCTGACGGGCGAGCACCAGTTCCGTGCTCGCCTTGCGGCGGGTTGTCCGCCGGGCGGAGCGGTCAGAGACCAGGGTGGCGATCGCGAGGTGGGTCTCGGCGTAGGTCTCGCGGCGGCCGGTGAACCGCTGCAGGGGCCGCCACTGCTTGTACTCGGCGTTGGTGTGCTCCACGCAGATCCGCGCGGAGGACTGGCGGCGTCGCTGCTCGCGCCAGGCGTGGTGCTCGCCCAGCGGCGCGTCGTCCTTCGGCTTCTTCGGCGGGGTGCTGACCTGGCTGGGGAACTCGTTGGCCAGGCCTCGGTAGCCCTCGTCGACCTCGGCCTTGACCTTGGGGTGCCGATGGAACTGCTCGGCGATGCCCTCGGTGCGCACGGCGGTCTGGTCGTGCATGCGGCCTGGCCGGATCACGCCGCTGAACAGGGTGCGACCCTGTGGGTCACTGAAGGTGGTGGTCTTGATGGTGTTCTGTTTCTTCTTGCCGGAGACGAACGCCTTGCGGCCGGGGCGGTGGGCGCGGGGGCGGCGGACCTGCACTTCGGTGCCGTCGATGCGCAGGTCAACGCCCTCCGCGCCAGCGTAGGCGAACAGGTCCTCCAGCGTCCGCAGCCGCACCCCCGGCCGGTCCGGGATGGCGAAGCCGCGGGTCGCCAGCAGTGGCCGGACCTCGCGGATCGCTCCGGAGACGGTGGAGCGGTCCACTGCGTACAACTCGGCCAGCGCGGCGTGCGGGATCCCGAGCCGCAGGTGGACCAGCGTGACCAAGAGCCGGTCGACGAAGACCAGGCGCTGCCTGGGCCCGGCGCCGGCCGCCCGCCTTCGGTCTCCGCCACGCCGCTCGTGTTGCGCCGACTCCCGCGCGGCCTGCCACCGGGGCGCGAGTTCTTCGAGCAACTCGCCGAAGTGTGCGCGCGAGATGCCGGACAGGGCAGGTTGGGAACAGGCCGCACGGGCCCAGGTAAGCCTCACAACTCATCCAACCCGTACGGCCGTTCTCATGTCACGGGGCGGTGGCGCAGCACTCTTGATCGTCCTCTAAGCGGCGCCTAGGCTCCCATGCCCATGGAGATGGGGGAACCGGACCGCGGGCGGCGGGCGTGGCACGACGGGCTGCTCAGGCGTCGTGTAGCCGCAGGTCTGCTGGCCGGGGCGGGGCTGGTCATTCTGGGTACGATGTTCGTCGTACTGCCGGGGGTGGTGGTCGACCACGATCTCGCCGGGGCGAGCGTTGCCGCGCAGGATCGGCTGAAGGCGGTGAACGATGTCCGTACGACGCTTCTACAGGTAGTCGGCGGCCTGGTCGTGCTCTTCGGCGCGTACGCCACCTGGCGGCAACTGCGAGTGAGTCAGGACGGTTTGCGCGCCACCCAGGAGGGCTATGTCACCGACAGATTCAGCCGGGCCGTCGACCAGCTCGGCAGCGACAAGCTGGATGTGCGCATCGGCGGATTGCACGCGCTGTGGCGGATCGCGGAGCAGTCCGCCCGCGACCGGGAGGCCATCATCTCCATCCAGGCCGCGTATCTGCGGACACACCTGCCCTGGCCACCCGCCGGGCCGGAATCACCGGCGGCAGACGTGCCCATCAACGACATCGCCCCCTTGGAGACTCGCGCCGCCGACGCCCAGGTGGCGCTGACCGCGCTCGGCGTGCTGTGCCAGCACAGGGAGCAGTCCTGGGTCAATCTCAGCATCACCGACTTGCGCCGGGCCGACTGCGACGGACTGTGGTTCCCCGAGGTCAACTTCGACCGTGCCTGCATGGAGGCGGCGGGCCTGTACCACGCCAATCTGACCCAGGCGTCCCTGGTCTCGGTCAACCTGCGGCATGCCGACCTCACGACTGCGATTCTCCGCCGGGCTCGCTGCATTCTGGCCGACCTGCGGGCCGCGAAGCTAGTCGAAACCGACTTGCGTGACGCCGACTTCACCGAGACCGACCTGCGCGAGGCAAACCTGCGCAAGGCCGACGCCCACGGCGCGGTCTTCCACCGCGCCGACCTCCGCATGGCCGACCTGCGCGGCACCGACTTGAGCACCGCCAACCTTGTCGAAGCACGCCTGACCGGCGCCCTGGCCAGCGAGCACACCCGCTGGCCCGCCGACTTCGACCACACGGCCGCCGGAGTCGTCGACAGCGATGACCCCGGCCCCGAGCCCTCGCCCCTACTCCAGCCGCCGGGGATGACGTGGCAGGCACCGCCGCTGCGGTCCACTCCCTGACCAAGACGCGCCGATCAAGACAGCGGCGACCGCGATCCGCCTGACTGGCATCACTCCTCCTCAGCGGCGTCCTGATCGCGCAGGGGCCCAGACCACCAGGCAGACCCGGGAGCTGATATCGCTCCCAAGGTCGTTAGCCGTCGGCGTCGTCAGCGGCAGCAGATCACAACCCCGGACAGCACCTCGTCCCCCTCGAACTCGGCGGCGCGCCGCGCGATCCCGGCAACCTGTGGCCCGAGCCGTACTCCGGCTCCCCGACCGCGCACTCCAAGGTCGGAGTGGAGACGAGGCTGAAGGACGCTGTTTGTGCCGGCGCCGTCACCCTGTCCGTCGCCCGCAGTGCTGTCAGGACCAACTGGACCACGGTCCTGCAGGTCACCGGAATCGGCTGGCCCTGTCCACCGCCGGGACATGCAGGCCCCACGGGCTTCATGGCCCGGCAGAAGTGTCCGGAGGTTTCCCAACCACCTTTGAAACAAGGCCGGTTACCGGGGAAGTTCGGCGGCGTGGTGGATGGTGGCCCCTGGCACCGGCTGGGGACGTTCACGAGTACCGGCACTGCGGACTCACGCGCCCCGAGGCAGGTCGGGGAGGGTGAAGGATTACCGGCGGAGCCTGGTCATGCCGGGTCGGTCTGAGCCGCGGTCGGCGATGGTGGCCAGTGTGAGAACCCCGTCGACGTCGATGTCGTCGTTGTCGCCCTCGGTGAGCAGTGCGGCATCCAGGCGGTTGAGTCGGACGGACTGCCGGCCAAGGGAGGCCGCCCCTTGAAGTAGCACTGCGAGCATGCACGTTCCGGCTTCCGGCCGTGCCGTGACGCGGTCGCGCACGATCCGGACCCGTGCCGTTGCCCGCACGCCGACCGCGAGCTGATGGCCCGGCTCGACCGCGGACGCGAAACGCCCGTGCCTTCGTAATGAAAGCCTCGGCATCGCGTCGTCGGGCGACGGATCCCGGTCGGCGGTCTCCCAGTACAGCATCGTCTCGTACGGCCGCCCGCCGCCCGGGCAGGTGGCCGCCGGCCTTGCGGAACTCGGCGGTGACGAAGCCGAAGACCTCGTCGTCGGGCGCCGTCCGGCGGAAGTCGCCGTCCGGGCCGGCGATGTGGCCGTCGAGCGTAACGCTCATCGAATAGGTCACGCTGCGCAGGGGACGTCCTCCTCGGTGGCGGCTTCGACGTACGGCCGCCGGGACGCGTCGTGCCTCAGGAACCGAGCACCGCGCGGATCCGTTCCGCGGTTGCGCGCGGGCGGAAGACGTATCCGTTGTGGCCGCCGGGAAACGTCTCCAGGCGCGTGCCCAGTTCGCCGGCGAGTATCGCGGCGCACGTGTGCGGCCAGACGTGGCCCGAGTTCTCACCGGCGGCGGGCACGATACGGGCGGGTGAGCCCTTGAGCGCGGCCACGTCGAGGACGTGCGCCCTGATGGCCGGCATGTCGTGCGTGAGGAGGACCTCCGCGTTGCGCAGGTGGTCGGGCCCCGGAGCGCGTGCCGGGACGTTCGGCTCGCAGTCGTTCGGGTCGATGTCGATGTCGGCTGCGAACCTGCGCATGGCGGGAGCCGCGCCCTGCGCCCTGAAGGTCTCCTCGACGGTGAGCAACTGCCCGAGGGCGAGGGCGCGCCCGGGTTCGGGCAGCAGGTGCGTGACGGGCGGTTCGTGCGCGACGAGCGCCGCGACCTGCCCGGGGTGCCTGAGGGTCAGTTCCAGCGAGATCAGGGCGCCGATGCTGGTGCCGTAGACGAGTGCGGGTTGCGGGGTGAGGGCGCACAGCAGGCGGGAGACGTCGTCGGCGTGGGTGGTGAGTGTCGTCGCGGGGGCGTCGGTGGTGCTCCCCGACAGGCCGCGCCGGTCGTAGGTGAGGACGGTGTACCGGTCGGCGAGGTGGCGCGCGAGCGGTTCGTTCGCGTCGAGACCGTGGTGGCCCCCGGCGACGAGCAGGAGCAAGGGGCCCTCGCCGCGGACGGCGTAGCGCAGTCGCGCGCCCGGCACTTCCAGCACGGATTCCCTCATGATGCGACCACCGATCTTCTCGTCGGACAGGCCTTGGACGGCCATGTGCCGATCGTGCCGCCGCCGGCGGCGCCGCGGGAGCGGAGCGCTTCCCCTAGGACCGGGGGTCCCAGGATGCGCTTTCAGGACTCCGATATCCTGAGAAGGACATGACACTGAACCGTCCCGATCTCGCCGATTTCCTGCGCCGGTCCCGGGAGCGGCTGACGCCGCGCGACGTCGGGCTCGTCGAGGGGCCGAGGCGGCGGACCCCGGGTCTGCGTCGCGAGGAGGTCGCGATGCTCGCCGGGATGTCGGCCGACTACTACATGCGGCTCGAACAGGCCCGCGGCTCCCAGCCCTCGGTCCAGGTGCTCGCCGCGCTGACGGGTGCGCTGCGGCTGACCGAGGACGAGCGGGACCACCTGTACCTGCTCGCCGGGCACCGCCCGCCGGAGGGCGCGCGGGCCGGGGAGTACCTGCGGCCGGGCCTGCGGTACCTCCTCGACCGCCTGGACGGCGTGCCCGTGCAGGTGGTGAGCGATCTGGGCGACCTGCTGGCGCAGAACGACCTGGCGCTCGCGTTGTTCGGGTGCGTGTGCACGGTTGCCGAGGAGGATCGCAACATCGTGCTG
This sequence comes from Streptomyces sp. NPDC002671, assembly GCF_053592475.1. Classification (NCBI taxonomy): domain Bacteria; kingdom Bacillati; phylum Actinomycetota; class Actinomycetes; order Kitasatosporales; family Streptomycetaceae; genus Streptomyces; species Streptomyces sp. NPDC002671. The sequence goes on along the minus strand of NZ_JBSFVU010000055.1, from coordinate 20,663 downwards.
AGCTGGTTCACCGACCCCGGCGTCCGCGGTCACTTCGCGGTCGAGGAACACGAGGTGCAGGCCCGGCAGTTGGTCGCCGACCTGCGGGCCGCGACGACCCGTCGCGGCCACGACGCGGCGTCCCGCTCGCTTGTGACGCGGCTGCGGGGCGTGAGCGCGGAATTCACGGAGCTGTGGGACCGGCACGAGGTCGCCGTGCGCAGGTCGCACCCGTACCGGCTCGTGCATCCCGACCTGGGCAGGATCGACCTGGACTGCGAGGTGCTGGCGACGCCCGCGGCGGACCAGCGCCTGCGGATCTTCACCCCTTTGCCCGGTGGCACCACGGTGCTGGACGAGTTGCGCGTGCTCGGCCCGCAGCACCGGCACGACACCCACGCGGCGGGCGTGACCGCACCGTAGGTCCCGGGACCGCCTGTGCCGGTTGCGGGTTGCACTGCCACGACGCGGCGCCTGGCCTCGATGGGCGTTGCCGCGAAACCGGTACTTCGCAACCAGCCAGGCCCCCTCACACAGTTCACGGCGCCGGATCCGGCGTCTGCCACGCCGCCATCTGCTCTCGGAACTTCGGGCATCTGACGATGTCCTCTTCGCTGCATTTGAGGGCATGGGTCAGGAGCTGATGGGCGTGGTCGAGATCGACCAGGCGCTGCTCGATCTCGGTGATCTTGGCGCGGATCATCGCCTCTCTGCGTGGCTGCTCCCGCTGGAACTCGCTGATCTCGACCAGGGTCAGCCCAGCCTGCTGGCACTTGCGCAGCACCGTGATCCGCTCGGCGGCCTCCGGCGGATAGCGCCGCTGGCCGCTCTCACGCTCGGGCGCCGGCAGCAGGCCGTGGCGCTCCCAGTACCGGATGGCCGAAGCGGGCACTTTGGTGATCTCGGCGAGCCGGCCGATCGTCATGCGCACGTTCCGCTCCTCCTGCTCCTCGTCGATCCCGGCATTTGACTTAAACCTTAGTTCAAGTTGAAGAGTGGTCGGCACGTGGACAGCGGCGAACGAGCGGCCGCTGGCAGCACACTTGGGGATGCCGCTATGAGCGACACATACGTACGGAAAGAGCGGGCCGACCAGCTGGTGGAAGCCGCGGAGAAGCTCTTCGCGGCCGGGGTGATGTCCCACTCCGGGCACGCCAACCTGAGCGCCAGGCTTGGCGGTGAGCGCCTTCTGCTGACGCCGGGGTTCGTCCGCGGCCTGCGGCCCGAACAACTGGCGACCGTCGGTTTCGACGGGCAGGTCCTGGAAGGCGAGCTGCAGTCCGTCAGCGCCGAGATCATCGCCATGCACAGCGCCGTGTACAAGGCCCGCCCCCATGTGGGCGCGATCATCCACACCCACTCGCCGTCCGCGACCGCCTTCGCCGTGGCCCACCGGCCGCTGCCCTGCCGCACCGAGCCGATGCTGCGCTTCGGACAGGCCGAGGAGGTCCCCGTGGTTCCCTGGGGACCTCGCGGATCGGACGTGTCGGTGCGCGGTATCGCCGACGTGCTGGAACGGTGCCCGACGACGGCCGCGGTCCTGCTGGCCAACCACGGCCTCTTGGTGTTCGGCCCGGATGCGGCGGCCACCGCCCACCTCGTGGTGGCGATCGAGGAGAGCGCCGAAGCCGAGATCGCCGCCGCGGCGATCGGCGGGGCCGTGGACTTCCCCGCGGGCGCCCAGGAGGCCGTGCGCGCCGCGATCGCGCGGGTCAGGTCATGACGGACGACACCCTCGCCTCCCGTACGGAGGCCATACGCGACCGTTACCGCTCCACCCTCGCAACCGTTCCCGGCGGGGTTGAGGAGAGGCTGCGCCTGGCCCAGGAGTTCGGCCGACTGCCGACCGAAGAGGCGATCGCGGCACTGCGCCACATCGTGCTGACCGACAATCCGCTGGGAGCGCGAGTGCAGCAGCTCGTCCACTTCGGGCAGCTGCTGGCCCTTGGCCGGGCACACCCCGCCCGGATCCACGCCCAGGGCGCACTCCACGCCGGAGCCGGCATCGCCGACCTCATCGGCGTCGCCGAGACCGCGCTCATCACCGCGGGCGTGCCGGCGTACGCACTCGGCACCGAGATCATCGCCGAACTCCTGCCGCACGGAGACGACGGTGAAGAGCGACCATCGGATCGTGCGGGCGGCCCGGTCCGACTCTGAGACAGAAGTCCGACTCGGCCCCGGCCGGCGCCGCACCCGGCCACGCCGGGCCCGCGGAGCCGGCCGGGCTGCCGCGCGGTCCCGCATCTTCATCTGGCAGCACATCACCAAGCTCACCCTGGAGGAAGTTCAGCAGGTCATCCCGCTCTGCCATCCGATCTGGGCGAGAACCGATCCTGCGTACATCGCCTTCACCGACCGTCACGCGGCACAGGGCTACTTCCGCAACCGGGCCCGGCTCACCGCCCACACCATGACCGCACTTGAACGAACAGGCCGAGACCACCCGGACCAGGAAGTGCTCCGCTGGGCCTTCAGCAGGCTGGGCAGCTGACACCCCCGGCAAGCGAGCAGCTCACCCTCGCAAGGCGAGGACGCTGTTGCTGGCTCTTGACGAGGCGTCACCCGGATTCAGCGGTCGGCGACAGCTGTCAGCGACCGGTCTTTCTGCGCAGCGATTAGGGCTGTGAGCTGGGATTGTGCAGATGGACTGATTGGCCGACCGTTCTTGATCACCCAACGAAGGTGGGCGTGGTGGGCTGTGTCTGCCTGTTCGAGTGGGGGATCGTTGGTGGGTGCCGGGCTGGGTGCCGGGGTGTTGCGGCCGGTTGCGGTGCGCCGGTTGGTGGCGCTTGAGGCTCGGGGGAGTTGACGGCGGGTCATCAGCTGCTGTCGGCTGGGTCGTTGGGGTGTCGGAGCGGACCGTGAGCGTGGCTGGTGGTGGCGCGTGTGGACGGCCGTGTGGAACGGGCTGAGCGCCGCCGGTTCGTGGTTACGCTGCAGCTGGCCCGGCGGTTGGCGTTTCATCGGGGGAGTGTGGCGGCATTGCACCGGGAGTTGGTGGCCGGGGCAGCCGCTGCGGGTGGGAAAGTGCCGTCTTAGGTTGCGGTCCCAGGTCCCGGCTGCCTGTGTGGTGATCACGGCCGGAGGCTTTTCCGGCCTCATGTGGCCTCGTCGTCGGGGGGACTCCTTCAAGGGGTGGTCGGGCAGAAGCCGCCCGTGACGACTGCCCGCCCGCTGCACTCCCACCGCTCGACGTTTCCCAGGTCAGGCATGAAAGTGCTGCTGGAGTACTGTCACTCCAGCAGCGAGGAGTACTAGGGCATCAGCTTCGGGGTGAACAGCTCCCGACCGTTTACGCCCGCGCCGTTGTCGGCCTGGGTCACGCCCCAGCGCTCCGCCAGCAGACCGTCCTGCACCCGGATGAAGTCCAGTGCGATGGTGTACTGGTCCGGGGCCATGTTGAAGCGGTTGAAGTGCGCGACGTAGTTGCCGTCAGCCACGAACAGGCTGTACTCGTTGGTGAAGCCCGGAATCTGCTTGAACATCCCCAGGAACGCCCGCAGCGTTTCCTTGCCGCTCCCCGGCGCCTCCATGTCGATGTGGATCGCGTAGTCGTCGCTCCAGTAACGGTCGACCACGGCTTCGTCGAAGTCTGCGTACAGCTCCGGCACCGCGCTCTTCACCGTCTGGCGGTTGGCCGACCGGACTTCCTCGCTTGTGTCCTGGAAAGGCATGTTCGCCGTGAACACCGGAAGGCCGTTCGGGCCGATACCGGGATCGTCCATGTAGAAGCCCCACCGTTCCCGGATCGCCTGATCCTGCACGCGGAAGATCTCCGCGGTGATCTTCGGCTCGCGGAACATCCCCCGCACCCGAGCGATCTGCACCACGAACTCGCCCTCGGCCAGGATCACCCCCACCTCCGGCGGCTCGGGCTGGGCGGAGGACCGGGTCAGGTCGATCAGCGCCTGCCGACCGTCCGGCAGGTAGATGTCGTGCTGCTTGAAGTCCGCTGCGTACAGCTCCTCGGCGGCCTTGACGTCGCGGCCGACGATCACTTCGCGATACGCGCGGCGGATGATCTCCTTGTTCGCTCTTGCGGTAGCGCGCTCGCCGGTTCGGGGTTGCGGTCGCTCATCGGACACCTCGGTCGGCGCCGGGTTCTGCAGATCCATCGGGAATCCCTCCTTCGGCACCCAGCGGTGCGGCCTCCACAGCATCCGGAGGGGTGCCTCATGTTCTCGACGGCACCACATAACCCGAGGCGCCCCTCCGATTGTTGGGATGGGGTGCATGACACCTCGGCTTTCGTCGTTCTGACTGATCGTCATGCAGGTCGCCCACACGGGTGGCGGAGCGTGGTTGGCGCCGCGAGGTGCCGGATAGCACAGAAGCACCGGCGGTGTTCTCGTCTCCTGCGCAGAGGGACCCGCCGATGCTTCCCGATACGGCCGGCGTAGTCGGCGCCGAATCCCTGGCGTTCGCGGTTCCAGTTGTCCCCAGTGGTCTGGTGGAATCCGAGCAGGCGGCTGAAGACGAGGGCGGGCAGCTCCGAGGCGAGGTCCATCAGCGCCGTGTGGCGGGCGAGACGGGGCGAGATGCCGATCGCCCTGAGGCGCCGTCCGAGGGTGTGCGGGTCGATCGGCTGTCCCGGATATCCGGCCGTCCTCGTCACGCTGGACGTGCACCTTGCGCTCGTGCTTGCTGCGGGTCAGGGCGCGGGAGGCGAGCTGCTCGACCAGTCGTTCATCGTGCGAGAGCAGGCCCTCGAGCAGCTTGGCCAGTCCGTCGTAGGCGCGGCTGGTGAGCATGTTGTCGGGTGTCTCGCCGGCCCCGAGCAGGACGGGCACCACGAGTGAGGCGACCTTACTGTCGCCGGGTTGGATGCGTAGGGCGCGGCCAACGGCTTGGACGAGGTCGGGCATGGAGCCGCGGACGTCGGCGAAGTAGACGGAGTCGCAGTTGTTGGTGTCGACGCCTTCACCCAGGATGCGCACGGACCCGAGGAACGCCTTCTCGACGACGGTGCCGTCGGTGGAGATCCCATCCGCGAATTCGGTGAGAACGCGCCGTCGGTGGTCTGCTTGGTGGTCTCCGCAGAGCCAGTCGGCCCAGATCGTCTTGGGGTACAACTCAGAAGCTGTGTCACAACCCCTTTCCGCAGGCCACGGCGTTGTGAAGTGTGGCAATAGCTCTTCTGCCGTTCGGCTGTGCGTCGATGGGGCGGGCAGCCGAACGGCAATGAAGTGTGTTTCAGGTAGCTGCCGGGAGAGGAGCTGGGTGCTGGGTGCGGCTGAGAGGAAGGGGCCGACTGGGTAGTGCGGTCAGAGGTCCTGCGAGCGCTGGGCAGGGGCGGACATCCTGGGTGTCCGCCCCCGCCCAGGATGGGTTACGCGTCGGCGAACGGATCGCCCAAGACGCCAGCAAGCCGGATGAGTCCCGGACTGTCGCCGTCAGTGACCGATGCGTAGATGGTGTAGGACCATCCTTGATCGGCTGCGTACCGCGTTGTCCAGGCCAGGAGTTCGTCGATGTCGACCTCGCGCAGGATCTCGTACTCGTGTGCGGTGACCGTCTTCACGTCCCAGAAGTAGACGCGGTACCGGGCATGGTCTTGCTCCCAGACGGTGTCACGGGGGTCGATGCCGCGAATGTCCATGAAGTGAGCCTAGGGCAGCGGAGACTCCTAGCCGACTGGCCTCCTCGCTGATCGAGCATGGCCGGCACGCCTGACAGCATCCTGTGCGACGTCCTGACTGTCCGGGCCCCCACGTCCTGGGAGCCTGGCTGGCGGGAAAAGGTTCTCCGGCAGACCGAACGCCCCCCGGGCATTGCGCGTCTTCAGGTGCGTAGGCGCGCACTGACCTCGCGCGCCGATTCGTATCCGAGGGGAACCCGAAACTTCATGAAGAGCAAACTGACCGCCGTGGCCCTTGCGGCCGTCGTCGTCGCCGGCACCGCCGCTACCGCTATCCCGGCCTCGGCCGCCCCCGCCAAGTCCCAGCCGACCCGCTGCCACACCGCCGACCTGAAGGCTGGCTTCGCCATGGGGGATGACGCGAAGCCGGAGATGGAGCAGTCCGAGAAGCAGACCCAGGCATACATCTGGTTCACCAACCAGAGCAAGCGCACCTGCACCCTGTCCGGCTTCGCCGGTGTCGACATGATCGGCGCTCAGAAGACCGACGGCACCTGGTCGCTGGTGCGCTCCTCCAAGAAGCCCGAAAAGATGATCCTGGAGCAGGGGGACACGGTGGACTTCAGCATCAACCTGCTCCCGGTGGCCGAGTCCACACCGCAGAAGGAGAAGTTCGTTCCGGCAAAGTTCCTGGTCACCCCGCCGAACGAGACGAAGCACTTCACCCTGAAGTGGCCGTTCGGCGGCCAGATCCTCAAGCAGGACGGCGCCACCCACCCGGCCACCTACCTCAACCCGGTCGGACTGTAACCAACTGGACATCCTCGTCCGCGCCTGAACCGTTTCCGGAGAAGGCAAGCCCGCCATGAGCGACACAGTGGTACCCCACTGACCGACTGACCCGCCCCCTCCCGACCGGGAGAGGGCGGGTCAATCGGGCCTCGGACCTTTCCTTCTCGCCCGACGGCAAACTCCTCGCGGTGGTGCACCCCAGCGGCTGGGTCGGTCTGTGGGACAACGACGTCCGCCACAGCCTCGCCCGCATGCCCAGCAGCACCGTGCGCGGCGGCACCCGCTCCGGCGCCTCACTGCCGGACGCTGTCTTCTCCTCCGACGGCAGCATGCTGGCCGCCGCCGCCGCCGCCGTCGACACGGACACGGTGCAGCTGTGGGACGTCGATGCTCACCTCTCCCTGGGCCAGCTGCTCGACATGGGCGGCCGGGAGATCAATGCCATGGCTTTCGACGGCAACGTGCTGCGCGCCCTCAGCGGCAGCCGCGTCCAGTCCGTCGCTGCATGGTCGTTCAGGGTTTCACCCCGTCGTCGATGTCCGCGCGGCGCATCCACGTCGACTGCGTCACCGCGTGGACTCCGAAGTCGGCGGCCACCTGCTCCAGCGGCACACCCGAGCCGCGGTTCCTCGCGACCCGCACGACGTCCTCGCGGAACTCTTCGGGATAAGGCTTGGGCGCAGCGACATCCTTCTCACCGGTCCTACAGGGCAAGCCAGTTCAGATCACCCGATCGTGCAGCAGACCCTTATCCGGTGTTGCCAAGCAACCCTGCAGGTCCAAGGGTTACGGACTCATCAGGCACATTAGCCAAGTCACGTGGCGTCTTCCTGTGAGCCGCAGGGGTCGGTAACTGCTGCCGACGGAGATCACCGACTCGGCAGGTATCGGCGGACGTCCGGTGAATCCTCGATTCTGCTTCGGTGCCGGGGACCGCGCTGACCATCGGATCGGCCACCGGATTGGCCGAAACTAAACATACACCGGTTCGATTCAAGATCTACTGTTCCCACCGAGGGGGCCGCTTCTGCCTGCCCTCTCGAGCTCAGGAACCGGTCGCCGCACCACCCGACCTGCCCAACGGAGGAGAACTCGAAATGTCCGTGAAGAAGACAGGCTCACGCGTCGCCTTGGTCGGCGCGGCTGCCATGCTTGCGCTCGGTGGCCTGGCCGGGCAGGCCAACGCCAGCTACGTCAACATCGACAGCTGGCACACGTTCACCTGCTCCAACAGCGCCCCGGCGGCCTACTATTGTCTCTGGTACAACTCCAACCATGGCGGCGGCATCTGGTCCAGCAGCGACAAGGCCGTTCCGACACTGTCCGGTAACTTCAGTGACGGTAACCCCGTGAGGAACGACGCCGCATCCGCCGAGAACGCGAGCGCCTGCGACGTGGGCATTTGGGTCTACCCCAACTACGTGGGAGACGAGAACTGGTTGAGCCCCAGCATGGGCGGCAACCTCAACTCGTGGCTGAAGAACAACGAAGCGTCGATCGCCATGGACGATGCCTCGCGCTCCTACTGCCCCACCGTCTGACGGTCCCCGTCCCATGCCCAAGACCTGCCCGCCGGCTGACACCGGTGGGCAGGCCGCCTCGCGAACTCGGAGGAGAAGAACCGTGACTGCCGCAGCGAGAGTCCGCCGAAGGCGGCTCCTGGCGATGGCGCTGATCGCCCTGGCGGCAAGTGGGTGCTCCGCCGAGCAGGCGGTGTCGCCGCCCGCCCCAACGCTGCCACCTGCTGCGATACCGACGCCCACTCCTGGCCCCAAGCAGGTTGCCACGCTCCGGTTGCCGATCGTGGACTACATGCTCACACCCCAGCAGGCGGCCGAACTGAAGTGGCTGAACGCCGAGAAGGTCGCTGTGTGCATGAAGCAGTACGGCTTCGACCTGCCCGTGGCGCCGAGTCCGGTCGTCTCGCCCTCCGACTCCGTCATGTTCCGTCGCTACGGCGTCACCGATCCGGCAAGCGTCAGCACCTGGGGATACCACCTGCCCAGACGCGGCACTGCTGCCCCGCAAGCCACGCTCTCCCCGGCGGAGAACGCCGTGCTGCTCGGCCGGGACGCCGCCGGCAAGCCGATGACCAGCTCGAACGGGCAGGCGGTGCCGACCGGAGGATGCCAGGGCAAGGTCAACACCGACCTCAGCTCACTCCATACGGGCGGGCCGGGCTCAAGCGGCGGCACGTCCCAACTCGCCGCTCGGACCAAGGGAGAGAGTTTCGCTCACTCGATGGCTGATCCGCGCGTGCAAAAGGTTTTCGGGCGCTGGTCGGAGTGCATGCGCGGCGACGGGTTCAGCGCGCCGAACCCGATGGAGGCCGGAGCGGATCTGCCGTCCGTGAAGGAGCCCAAGCCGGACGCCGCCGAGATCCGCATGGCGCAGGCCGATGTGGACTGCAAGACGCGCACCAACCTGGTCGGGATCTGGTTCGCCGTCGAAGCCGACTACCAGAAGGCCGCGATCGCCCAGCAGCCGAAGGCGTTCGCCAGGCTCAAGGCGGAACGTGACGCGCAGGCCGCCCAGATCGAGCAGCTCGTCGCCGATCTGGCCAGCCGCTGAGGCCGCATCCGGCGGGCCGCGCGGCGGTCCTGGACACTCACTCCCAGGCGTACTCCGCCAGTTGGAAGGCGGACTTCCGCGATTGCGCGATGCTCACCCGCGGCTGCGAGCACGGCACCGCCCTGGCCGACGCCCGCTTCCGGATCGCCGCCTGGACCGACCGCGGGGAAGGCCCGACCGCGGCTGGGTGGAGAAGGACATCGACGGCCTGGACGGCTGGGCCGCCCTGGTCGACGGCCGACTCGTCATCACCCGGGATCCGGACGGCCGGCCGGAACCGGTCCTGACCGCCCTCCAACGGACAGGCCGCGCACACCCGGCGAAGTACTTCGCTGGGCCTTCAGCAGACTCGACGCAACCCGGCGCCCGCAGTCTCCGGGAGAGCAGGACGCACAGCGCGCCTCGCGCCACGCAGTTGTCACCGGTTCCGCGACAGAACGTCACCGCGATAGGCTCCGCTGCGGGAATGTGTTTTTCCTTGTGTAAGCCCTGGTGGTGACGCTACTTGTTGAGGCTCGTGGTTCCTACTGGTAGTTGGTGACGCGGTCGCCGTAGTGGCCGGCGAGGGTGTTGATGGCCTCCTTCCAGTTGTGGGTCCTGCTGCGCGAGGACCCGGTGGGGTTGCGGCGGTTGGGCCGGCGGTCGCGGATGACGAGGTAGAGCACCTTCAGGGCGGCCTCCTCGTTCGGGAAGTGCCCGCGTCGCTGAGTGGCCTGACGGAAGCGGCAGTTGAGATGCTCGATCATGTTCGTCGTGTAGACGATCTTCCGGATTTCAGGCGGGAAGCGCAGGAACATGATGAAGTGCTCCCAGCTGCGCCGCCAGACCGCGACCAGCGCCGGATAGCGGGCGCCCCAGATCACCTCGAACTCGACGAACCGCTGCTCGGCGGCGTCCGCGGTGGCGGCCGTGTAGACCTGCCTCGGTTCCCTGGCGATCTGTGACCAGTGCTTGGTGGAGGCGTACTTGAGGCTGTTGCGGTCCATGTGGACCACGCTCAGCCGGATGTCCGCCAGCGGCCAGATGCCGCTGATCGAGTCCGGCAGGCCCTTCAGGCCGTCACAGCAGGCGATCAGGACGTCCTGGACGCCACGGTTCTTCAGCTCCGCCAGCCAGGTCATCCACTGTTTGGCGCCCTCGCCGCCGGAGCCGACCCACATCCCGGGCATGTCCCGCTCGCCCTCCAGATTGATGCCGACGGCGATGTAGACCGGGCGGTTGGCGACCGCCCCGTCGCGGATCTTGGTTCTGTCGACGATCTTGTGATCCGGACGATTGAGCGGGTCATGTTGGCTGTTCGCGATCATGCATCGAGTGCTCTCGTGATGTGCTCTTGGACGCCCGACGAGCCCGAGGCTGAGCCCGCGGTGGTCCAGCCATGGGCAGAGCTGAAGATTGTGACCCGGCTGCGTGAACAGCATGCCGCTGCCCACGAGTTGTGGGAGCAGGGGATGTCGAAGGCGGCGATCAGCCGGAAACTCGGGCTGCACCAGGCCACCGTCCGCAAGCTGATCAACGCCCGCTCCGCTGACGATGTCGTCGCCAAGAGCCTCCAGCGAGCGCACATCGTCGACCCGTACATCGGCTACCTGCACCAGCGCTGGAACGAGGGCATCAGAAACGCCGCACAGCTCTACCGCGAGATCCAGGAACTCGGCTATCCCGGGGGCGAGTTGGCTGTCCAACGTCACCTGCGGCGCTACCGAACCGGGCGCGGACACGCGCCCGCACCCGGGCCCAAGCCGCCATCGGTCCGCGAGGTCACCTCCTGGATCATGACCCACCCCGAACACCTACGAGACGAAGACGCCGACAAACTGCACCGCCTCCGCCAACGGGACAGCGAGCTGGACCGGCTCACCGGCCACGTCAGGAATTTCGCAGCCATGATGACCGGACGCCACGGCGACCGCCTCGAGGACTGGATCACCAGCGCCGAGCAGGACACCTTGACCCCTTTGGCCTCCTTCGCCCGCAACCTCCGCCGCGACTTCGACGCCGTCCGCAACGGCCTGACCCTGCCGCACAGCTCCGGCGCCGTCGAAGGCAACATCAACCGGCTGAAGATGCTCAAACGCCAGACGTTCGGCCGCGCCGGACTCGATCTCCTTCGCAAACGAGTCCTGCTCGCACGATGAGTCCAGACCATCCGGATCACAAGACGGTCGACAGAACCCGGATCTTCAGCACGATCGCGTCGATCATTTGGACGGCGTAGGTGCGGTCCAGGGGGCGGTTGTGCCATGCATCGAGTTCCTCGGTCACCTTGTCGGTGGCCCGGGAGATCAGGTCCCGGGAGACGCCCACATCGTAGATCTCCGCGAGGTGGGCCTGGATCTCTCCAGTGGTCAGGCCCTTGGAGTACAGGGAGAGGATGGCCTCGTCGAAGCCCTCGGCCCGCCGCTGGTGCTTGGGCACGATCTGCGGGCTGAAGCTGCCGTTGCGATCCCGTGGGACATCCAGCTCGACCGGCCCGACATCGGTCGGCACCCTTGCCGAGGTGCTCGGTCATCTCGGCCTCCAAGGCGCCCTCCAGGACCAGCTTCACCAGTCCCTTGAGCAGGCCGTTCTCTCCGACCAGGTTCACCCCCTCCGAGCGGGCCCGGGCCACCGGTTGCTCCGCCAGTTCGCGGTCCGGCTCGGTCAGTCTCGGTCAGTCTCGCCAACTCGGCTCCCGTGCGTACGATGCTCGAACCACAGGAACTACCCACTAATGGCAGAGCCCTGAGTAACTGTCACGCCAGCGGAACACGCCAACGACAAGCCCGGCTCTGATAGGACTGCTGATCAGTGTGTCGCAGACCGGGTTTTCCTCTGGACACGGAGCGATGCGCAGGTTCGTTGGACGCTGCGCAGTTTCATTGGTCCACGACAAGCTGACCTGACGCAACCGAAGGTTGGGCGATTCTCATCGAAGGTTGAGTGACTGCTCCTGGGCGTCGTCGTTCGTTGGGGGCTTATGGGGTACGACTATTCTGATCTGTGGCGATGGCTGCGCGGCCGGTGAATCGTCGCGCACGTCCACGTGGCCCGCCGCGGCATCGACTCCTCCGAACGCCTGAGCGCCGGGGCGACCTATTCGCCGCCTTCCTCACCCTTGCTGCGGCCCTCACCTGCTGGAAGAAGCTTGCTCGAATCATCATTCGTGTTGACTCATCGCGGTGACGAGGGTGGAGGAGACGTGGGCCAGGGCGGGGTCTGCAGCGATGAAGAACGTTTCGACTCCGGCCAGTTCGTGGTTCATGCGGGCCATCGGCATTTCGTACTCCAGGTCGTGAACGTTGCGGACTCCGCGGATGACGACGTCGATTCCGGCTCGGCGGCAGTAGTCGACCAGCAGGCCGCCGGTGTGGGAGTCGACCGTGACGTTGCTCAGGTCAGTTGCTGCCGCGCGGAGCCGGCCCAGCCGTTCGGCGATCGGGAAGCGGCCGGTCTTGTTCGAATTGAACATCACGCAGACGACGACCTCGTCGAACAGGAGGGCGGCGCGGCGCAGAACGTCCTGGTGCCCTTGAGTGACCGGGTCGAAGGATCCTGGGAAGAGGGCTCGCATGATCGGAAAGAGTAACAAGCGGCCGGCCCCGGTAGTGAAATGCCAGGGCAGCCAAGCCACCAAGATCAAGCGTGCCAGGGAGAACGCCCAGCGAGACGGGACAACCGTAACGTCGCACGTAGACCACGGCCATGTGGGACACACTCTTAGGTGGTTGGCAGCGGCGAGACGTTCGATGAAGGGGTTGATGCCTTCGCCGGCGATGGGCCGGACCTGCCGGGAGCTGGGAGGGCGGGTGGGGGTTGGTCATCGTGTCCGGTCAGGTGCGGCCGACGGTGTCGTCGCTGTCCAGATGGTTGACGGCCTCGAATATTGTGCTGGCGTCGGGGCTTCGGCGTTTGAACCTGCGTGGTGGCTGGTGCGGGAGTGCGACACGGATGAGGCGTCGTCCGAGCCGTGGATAGCGGTGGCGAAGGACACTTCGGTGGACACCGTCGTGGAGTGCGTCACCGAGTAGGAGCACGAGGTCGACGCGGTCGTTCAGGCCGGTCCGCGTGCGGTCGACCCTCTCGGGGAACGGCCTTGTGCGGTCGGGTTCGGTGGCGACACGTCCTGGCGCGTCGACGAGAGCAAGTTGGAGTTCACCGATTTGGGTGCGCTGGGCGAGAATCTCGGCCTGGGCGACTTTGAGACCTTCCTCGGCGTCCTTGAGGTATTTGACTCCGACGACCGTTCCTGCGGTCAGCTGCGAGGCCATGGCCGCGAGGATGCCCGTGCCCGTTCCGGCGTCGAGGACACGATCACTGTCTGCGATCGACTCGGTCATGGCGTTGTGGAACGCGGTCAGGCGCGTGGCGTCGGCGAGCATGCGTGCGTGGTGGTGCGCCTCGAGCATCAGACCTTCTCCTCAGTTGTCTGCTTGATGGGGAGAGTTGCCGCGATGCGGTCGTTGCTGAGCCAGTGGAACAGGGCCGGCCCGAGAGCGATGACGATGGCGCCGACGATGATGAAGGGCCAGGACAACCCGAGTGCGCGGGCCAGGAGACCGCCCAGGACCGCTCCCAGGGCGGAGGCGCCGGTCGACAGCGTGCGGAAGACGGCGGTGACGCGACCGAGCATGTGGTCCGGGATGAGCCGGGCCCGAAGGCTGACGGCGATGACCGATTGGGTCACCACGACGAATCCGTCCAGGGCCATCAGGGCGCTGAGAGCGACGACGTGGTCGGCCAGTCCCACGGCAGCGGTCGCCGCGCCGGACACGACGGTGGTCCACAGCAGGGTCGTGCCGGGGCGCGTGAGCTTGCCGACGCGGTCGCCGTACATGCCGCCGAGGAAGGCTCCGACCGCACCGCCGGTGAGGACGAGACCGAAGGTGGAGGGGCTTGCATCGAGACGTTCGACCACGGTCAGGGAGACGAGGCTGTAGGCGGCCGAGCTTGCCAGGTTGCCGACCCCGAACAGGACACACGGGGCGCCGGCAGGGGCTGGCCGGTGAAGCCACGTACTCCCGCTTTGAGGTCTTCCACGAAGGTGGTCGTGGCCCTGCCGGGCGCCCGCTTGCTGTGCGTGAGGGGGAGCACGGCCAACAGCAGTGCGGCCACGACGTAGCCGGCTGCGCCCAGGACAAAGGGAGCGGAGACTGCGAGCGCGAAAACGCTGCCGCCCAGCGGGGGACCGGCGAAGTTGTTGGCGACGGTGTAGGTCGCGTAGAGCCTGCCGTTGGCCCGTTCGAGCTGGTGGTCCTCGACGAGCAGGGGCACCAGTGCCGAGGAGGTGTTGTCGTAGAGGGTTTCGGCCAGGCCGAACAGGAACGACAAGGCGTACAGCATGAGGATGTGCACATGCCCGGTGGCCAGGGCCAGGGCCAGGGCCAGGGCCAGGGCCGGCAGGCCGACACCCAGGGCCCGGGTGATGCTCGCTGTGCGCAGGAGGAGCACGCGGTCGACGCGGTCCGCCAGCGTTCCCAGCGGTACCGAGAACAGCAGCCACGGCAGGTACTGCATGGCGGTGATGGCGGTGATGGCCAGGGGGTCGCGGGTGAGGGTCAGGGCGACCAGCGGTGTGGCGGACAGCAGCATCCCGTCGGCGAGGTTCGACGTGGCCGTGGATGCCCATAATTGCCGAAGGTTTTCGTTTCGGCACGGCCGTTCCGGGGGCGCAGGAACGCGCCGGACCGATTCGTGGCGGTTGGGGCAACGGCGTGGACACAGGGCCACGAAAGTGATCGCTCAGCTGCGTCCCGGCTGCGGGGTGGGAGTTATCGCGTTCTTGTCCGGGGCGGTTCTCGTTTCGATGTCCGGGGTGGTGGATGCGGTGGTGTGGGTTGATCGGCTCGTCTTACGGGTGTTGGGGGTGGTGGTTGACGGGGCTGGGTACGCGATTGAGTCGGTGAACGCGCGGATACGACGGGCGGTCAAGGCCCGCGGACACTTCCCCAACGAGCAGGCCGCCCTGAAGTGCGTCTACATGGCGATCATGTCGCTCGACCCCACCGGCAAGGGCCAGGCCCGCTGGACCATGCGGTGGAAGACCGCGCTGAACGCCAGTCAAGGTCTGCGCCGCCTGGCGGGCGGCTTCCGGCGTCGCACACAGCCCCTACTGGCCCAACATCCGGGCCGCGCCGCCCCACGCGGCCATACCAGGAGTCGACGGCATCCACACCTTCGCGCTGGTCATCGACGAGGACCAGCACCGCTCGCTGGCTGACTACTGCCGCACCATGCTGCGCCGGCTGCAGGAGCACTACAACGCGCGCGCCCAGGCCCGCTGACAGGCGACATCCCCGGGGCTGTGCGAGCCGCGTCCAAGCGGGCGCACCGCGCGGCGCCGCGGCGAACCGCACCCACGCCCCACCTGAATCTGGGGGGCCAGGCACCGAGGTCCCGCATCGGCAGGCAGCAACAGCGGGGGAACGCCCGCCAGCGGCCGGCAACTCACGCGTGGTCTGGTGGCGGTGGCTGCTCGGTGTCCCTCGCCGTGCTCTCTCCCGCAGTCTCCGGAAATCCGGCCGCACTGTTCCCCGGTATGGACTTCGACGTCTTCCCGCTGAAGTATCCGAGCATCGTCTCGGTCCCCCTGGCCTTCTTGCTCGGATGGCTGGGCTCCGTGATGGGCAAGGAGAGGAGCCATCCGGCCACCCGGTCCGCCTTCGAGCTGCGCATGCTCGTGGGCAGTCCTCGTAAAGGCGACCCCACGAGTTCCTTCTGCCGGTGATCGGACCAGGATATTGGCTAGTTTGTCCGGCCTGACGAGGTACGGGATTGCGTCTTCGAATACAGCGACGTCCACGGGACCCGTCCGTCGGTCGGTAAGCAGTGGACCGACTCGGGGGAGACCCACGACGACCGCGGGCTCAAGAATCGGCCGACTGAGGATGTTCGACGTGTGCTCATTCCGCCCCAGCTCGTAGCGGTGCTGCAGGATCACCTCGCAACGTTCGGCACGGCGGATGACGGGCGGCTCTTCTGCAGTGAGCGTCTGCAGCAGCGCTGGGGGGTGAATCCTTTCCGGACCTCCCCGTCTCTTATCTGTGTACCGGCCGAACGGGCCGGCAGAACCGGGAGGAAACACCAATGATGGTCACTGGCCTCGTAGTGATCGGAGCCCTGCTCGTGGGCGCGTGCAGCTGGCACCTGATGCGGCGCTACAGGAGCCGAAGCTGACCAGCGTCTGCGCAACGGAGCGCCTTCCGAGGATGAGTAGCGCATGAACCAACGCTTCCCCTGGCCGGACGAGCGGCTGATCAAGGCCGCTCAGGACGGCGACGTCCCTTCGCTCACCACCGTCGTCATGAAATCGCAGCCTCATGTGCGCAAGTTCGCCATATCGCTGTGCGCCTCACCGCAGGACGCGGAGGATGCGGCGCAGGAGGCGCTGATCATCCTCTACCGGAAGATCGGCACCTTGCGGGCCACTGGCGCGCTTGCCTCATGGCTGTTCCGGATTGTGCGCAACGAATGCCTCCGTCAGGTACGGCTGCTCGTCTCGCGGAGCGACGATGCGTCGGCCGAACCGGAGGCGTCCGAGGAACCGTCCGCCGAGGACAGGGTGCTGCACGGGCTGGAGATGGAGCGGATCGCGGCTGCGGTCTGTGCCCTTCCCCGTGACCAGCGGCAGGTCCTGATCATGCGGGACGTACAGGGCCTGCCTGGCAAGACCGTCGCCCATTCGCTCGGTCTGAGCAACGCCGCGATGAAATCGCGGCTGCACAGAGCACGCGCAGCACTGCGCCACTCACTGACAGTGACAGATCAAGTCATCGACGAACCAGTCAGCGGAGACTCATGACCGTGAACACCGTGAAGCCCGCCCAGGGGGCGAAGATCCGGGCCACCGTACAATCCGCGGCGCCCGAGGGGAACTTCGCCAGCAAGTCCGTCCCGCGCCACCTGGCGCGCGGCGCCATCGGCTTCGGGCTGATCATCGGCTCGACCGGCCTCGTGCCCGTCGCCGGCCCGGCCGCCCTGCTGGCGGCCCCGTTGGCGCTGATCGCCTTCCGCGGCTGCCCCACCTGCTGGATGATCGGCCTGGCGCAGACCATTTCCCGCGGCCGTCTGGCGCGCCAGTGTGTGGAAGGCGTCTGCACCCTCACCAAGGCGCACCCGGCGGCAAAGGCCGCAGACGAGCCGACAGCCGACATCAACGTCCCGGCCGCTTCCCGGTGACCAGGCCACGGTCTTTCACGTGGACCGCGAGCTGGCGAACGCCCGCCCCGTCGGCTTCAATCAGCTCCGCGCGGCGGGCTACGCGAACATCGTGGCCGGCCTCCGCGAGATGTCCTACGAACCCTTCCGGCGCCGGCTCACCTGACCGGGGGGCACCTCGCCCCAGCCGCGCGCATGGTACGGGAGAGCTACTCAGTTGTTCCTTGAGTACGTCGACTCATGATCGCCTTCCGGGCTGGTTCCTTTCGTGGCCTGCATGGATACGGACTCGACCTCCCCCGACACCGCGGCTGCAGGCGATATGCGGTGGTTCAGCGGCTGCGCGATCGCAGCGGTTGTTCTCGCCGTCGTGGTGGCGTTCGGAGCCTGCGCGCTGGAGGACGTCGAGAAGGGCCTGGACGGGTACGGGCAACTGGAAGAACAGGACGGCGCGTCAGGAAGCGTCGCCGATCCCCTCGGCCCCGGCGCCACGGCCCGGTACGAAGACGGCCTGAAGATCACCGTCAGTGCGCCGCGCGCCGAGGCCGACGGCACCTACGCCATATCCGTGACCTACGACAACGGCACCGACGAGGAACTGCACCCGGGCGGGGAGTCGTTCGACGGCAGCGTCTCGGAACTGGGCCCCGCGCCGCTCGTCGTGCGCCCCGGCAAGTCCCTCGACAACTACGTCACCGACTACGACTTGACCGTGCTGGACCGGGGGAGTGTCGCCGCCATGCTCTGGTCCCCGCTCGCCGGGGGTGACCAGCGCACCGTCCTGGTCCGCTTCAAGCCGACCCAGGCCGGCATCCCGGTCACGGTCGAGGTGGCGCCGCCCGACGCTGGCTACCGGGAGACGGCCTACTTCCAGCTCACCGCCGGCTGAGCCGCCCGGCGAGCCGTGCCACCAGACATGACGCGGGCCCGCAGGGAGCATCCGCGGCCCGACGACGCCTGCATCCTGTAGCTTCCGCCGCTTACTCTTATCAAGTTGACCGCATACTCCGTCTCAGCAGGACACGTACGTCCTCACGCAGGCCCCGACGCCACTGGCGGACCGGGGCCTTTCGCATGCTCGGAGGGATTCAGCGGAGGACGGGACCTGGCTTACGGCCCGCGAGGCCGCCGAGCTGACGAGCGTCAGCGTCGTGACGGTATGTTCGTGGGTCCGCCGAGGCCACCTGAAAGTCGAAGCTCCTCGATCACCGAGGCCAGAAGCTCTTCCGGCATCTGTCCGTCGCCAAGGGCGAGAAGGCCACGAGGGTCAAGGCCAAGCGCGTGCTGGTCCCTGCCGCCTGACGCCCCTCCCGGGAACGCCAGACGGCTGGCTCAGTCAGCTCTCCTCTTCGGCCTCCGGCCTGACGACCTGTTTGATCACGGTCCGCGCGTGGGCGAGGGCGCCGGCGAATCAGGAGTCGGGGTCGACGGCGGCACTTTCACAGGGGGTGAGGTAGCCGGGCGCCGCATCCCGCAGGAAGCTCAGCGGCAGCGGCCCGGTGACGCCGAGGCGGTGGGCGTCCATCGCCGCGCTGATCAGGGCCTTGCCGCAGACGCCGTCCGGGCCGTCCGGGTCTTCGTAGTGAGTCACCAGGTCGGGTCCGGCGGCCAGCACCTGGGTGATGTCGGTTCCCGCGGTCTCCGGGGCGGCGGCCAGAGACGCGTCATGCCGGGCGGTGTCACGCACGGTGTCCAGATTGTCCGCGAAGGAGACAGGGAAGCGGACGTAATGCGCCTAGGCCAGCAGCGTCCGGCCTGCCGATGGGGGTCCGGCTGGCCGGACCCTGAAGGGGCGCCGGCGGTGAGGGCCTTGTCGTGATCGGGCCACAAGGTGGCGAACGCGAGGAACGGGCCGTCGTCATCGAGGCGGCGCAGCAGCGCGGCCGAGGCGGCCAAAGCCGACCGCTTCCTCGCTTTCACCAGCATCGCCTGCACTCTCATCTGCTGCCGCAGGCTCTGCGGGGCACGTTCAAGTGCCCCCCACGGGCGTGGAACGCCTTCGCCGCCCCGCGGGTTGGCCGCCCACTTGTCGCCCTGCGTGCGCTTCACCGGCCGCTCCTCCTCGGTGGCAGGGGCTAGGGAGAACGGGGTACAGCCGGACGGGGGACGCAGGTGCCACGGTACGAGGGAGTGCGGGAGGTGGCTGATCATCGGCCCGGCCGTCGGGATGTGCCCGCCAGGCCCTTGACCGGGTGCCGCTTCGACGGAGGATGGGGGAAGAGAGCGGGTCTGCGTGGTGAAGTGTGGGCCTCTGATAACTCCGACAGCAGGGAGCGTTTCTTCCGATGACCGCACAGCCCGCACGCCCTGAGCGCAGCGGTCCCAAGACCGCCTCGGTCATGGATGTCTCGCCGTTCAAGCCTTCTCTCGTCAAAGCGGTGTTCAGGGACGTGACCCCGATGCACGTCTCTCGGTCGGCCGCGTGGGCCGCCGCGTCGGTGACGCGGACAGTGCTGACGGAGATCATCGACGGCGCGAGGAGAGCGGCGGCGGAGGAGGCCCGGAAGAAGCTGATTCCCGGGGACCTTCTCTCGGCGATCGAGCGGAACGTCGAGCTCGAGGTGGGGGACAAGTGGTACGACCACAGCCCGACGTTTCAAGGCCTGACCGGTGTCCTGTACGACGCCGAGGGTGTCATCGTGCCTTCTGGTAAGCGCAGCAGGTCGCGCAAACCGAGTGCTGTGGTCGGCGCGCACAGGTTCGAGGCCGGGGTCAAGAAGCTGCTGTGGAGCCAGGGGGCGACGGCCGTCCCGGCGATGGTCCGCGACCTGGACGGAATCGCGAGCGTGTTCCTGACGGACCTCGCCCGGGACGCGGCCATGGTCGTCCGCGAGGGTAGGGTCAAACGTTTCGGTACGGTCACCCTGGTGATGTCGGGTGAACCGGCCTCACCCCCGTTCCTCAAGGATTCCCTCCGGGCCCTGTCCGCCCGCAGGGGGGACGGGCGGACCATCGGCAGGGATGACATCCTGGCCGCCACCACGATTCAGTTGTTCGGCGGCAACCTCAGGCAGCGAGCCCTCACCGAGGCACGCGAGGCGACACAGAACACTTCGGCCGGCTGAGCGGGTGCGACCAACATCGCCGCCTGCACCCTCATCTGCTACCGCAGACTCGCCAAATGAGATGGCTCTTACTCTGCCCCGTCAATTCGGCGGCGACTCCATGATCCCTCTGACCAGGGTCGCGAAGTGTGTTCGCGCGTGCTCGTAACGGTCGACAGCTCTTCCGCATCGGGACTGATACTCAACCGGTGACACGTCACCCCGCCGGACATCCTCCACGAAACGGCGCAGCTCACGTGCTGCTGCCCAAACCTCTGCGGCCGACCACCTTGCATCGTCGGGTCCTACGAGGGCCAAGCGGGCTTGTGTGGTGTACAGCGTGTGCACGGCCAGACCGAGGGTGTCACTCACGGTCTGGAGCACTTCAGGGCTGGGAGCCGATCGCATGCTGGCACCAGGCACATCATCCCTCGCCGCTATAGGCATCATGGACCGGTCCACGGACTGTCCCTCCCCTCGTAGCGTGAAGACCGTGACTGCAGGGGAAGTTGGGAGTCATGGCGGAGAAGCGACGGAAGTTCGATCCGGAGTTCCGTGAG
>NZ_JBSFVU010000054.1:0-28110 GCF_053592475.1 Streptomyces sp. NPDC002671 | reverse complement strand
GCGTCCCGTTCGACGAGGAGGTGGCCTTCCCGACCACGCGAGAACCCCACCTGTCCCTTGCTGCTTGACAGTTCTTCCGCATCGGATGTCTTCTTGGCGGCGTCGGTTCCCTGGCTGGCCAGGGGCACATTGGTGGAGGTCTTCACACTCGGGGTGTCGATCACGGAAGCGGTCGGTTCGGGCTTGCGTCCTTCCTTCACGCGGGCCAGGCCGGTCAGGTCGTAGTTGAGCTGGGCGAGGATTCCCTCGTCGCGCCAGGCGGCGTAGTAGGCGTAGACGGTGCCGTGATTGGGGAAGTCGTGCGGGAGGTATTTCCAGGGGATTCCGGTGCGGTTGATGTAGAGGAGTGCGTTGAATATGTCGCGCAGGTCGACCTTGGCCGGCTGCCCGGTGGGCCTGCGGTCGAGCCGGGCCTTTCTCCAGGCCGTCAACATCGGCTCGATTAAGGCCCATCGGGCGTCGGACAGGTCGCTGGGGTACGGCTTCCGCTGGCTCACGCCGTAGCGTGATCATGGATGCGGCGGACGGTGCTGTTCCGCTGCCGCTAGGCGTTTCTGCCTGATCTTCAAACCAGACGGACTTCGTGCACAAGAACCGGAGTAAACGGGCGGCCGAGTTCGCAGCTAGATGGACGCGAGGGCGCACGTATGGGGCAAATACCTCAAGCCTGACAGTCATGAAAGTTACTTACTGACATAGAGCATTTCTAAATGCCCACTGAGAGCCCGGACGTGCGAGCCGTCCACGGTGCAGTCGTTCAGGTCCAGCAGGTCCGCGCGGCGCAGTTCGGTCAGCAGCGCGGTGTGCAGGCGGGGCCAGACGCCGGCCTCGGTCCAATCCCGCAGCCGACGCCAGGCCGTGACTCCGGAGCAGCCCACGGCCTGCGCGGGGACATCGCGCCATGCGACACCGGTCCGCAGCACGTAGATGATGCCGGCCAGGCCGCCCGGTCCGGGACTCGTAGTCGCCCGGGGTGGCGGTGGCGTCGTTCGGGAGCGGGCGGCAGCAGCGGAGCCACCCGCTCCCACAGGTCATCCGGAACAAGATCAGCACACACCCGGACAGCCTGCCCACCAAGATCGTCGGGCACAAGAGCGCAGTTCAACTCATTCTGAACCGATCAGCCTGGGCGTTTCGCCCCTAATTCCGCAGGTCAGGTAGCGAAGACGGGCGGCACGTACCTGCTGGCCGACCGCTTCACCCTAGGCTGACGAACCGTCGGATCAGGATGTCGCCGCCCCGGACGGGGCGGCGGCATTGAGCTTCACACCTTGATACAGGGCGTCATGCCCGTGGTTGTGCCTGGCGCTCGCGAAGGATGGCAACGCCGTCTCCATCGAGCGCATCGAGGTAGGACGCGCGACCGGCCATCGCCATGATCAGGGCCAGGGTCGTGCCGGACACGCGTGGCCCCTCGCCGGTGGTGAAGGGGCTGTCGGTGGCGGTCAGGCGCAGTTCGCGGATGCGGGTCTTGGTGAAGACGGGCAGATCGGTGCGCTGGTAGTAGTCGGCCAGGGTGGTCAACGTGCGGACGGGGTAGTCGCGTTCGATGCCGAGCGGCCGGCGGATGTCCTCGCCGTGCACGATGGTCTCGCCGAGCATGGCCACGGTCGAGGGGATCGGCTTCGTCGTGCGGGTGGCCACTCGGCGGAACCGGTCGAGCGTCTCGGCCGGGGTAGCGCCCAGCTGTTCGGCCAGCCGCATGGCGACCTGCTTGTCGAAGTCGAAGCGGCAGCGGATCACGCCCGCCATCCACCGCACCGGGTTGAGGCCGGCCGCCGAGGTCAGGTGCGCGAGCACCTCACGAACGGTGAGCCCCTCGCACAGCGACGGGGTGGCCCACTGATGGTCGGTCAGCTGCGCGAGGTCGGCGGCCAGGGCGGTCCGCTCGGTATGGATCAGTGGCCAGGTTCCGGTGGCGGGTGTCGTCATGGGGGTGATACTCCTGTGCGGTGGTCGGGCGGGCAGGGGACCGGTCAGCGGCTGATTAGGCCGACGTGGTTGCCGTCGAGATCGGTGAAGACGGCGATGCGGCTGGCGGGCGTGTCGGTCGGGGAGAGGATTCGGGTGGCGCCGAGCCGCTCGGCGCGGGCGAGCGCGGCATCGACGTCGTCGACCGGGAAGTAAGCGACGAGCCCGGTGTACGGGCTGTCCGGGCCCGCCTGCCCGACCCCGCCGGTCGGTCGGCCGTCCTCGTCGCCGACCAGGGCGTAGGTGTCGTCCAGCACGTGGACCGGCCAGCCGAACAGCTCCTGGTAGAAGCGGCGGGCGCGCAGCGCGTCGGGAGTGGAGATGTCGAACCAGGCGGCACTGCTCATCGGGGTCTCCTCGGGGTGTCGGAAACGATCGGTCGAAGAGGTGACTCCCGGAGTGGGGCAGAATCGTCCCTCGTGGGCGAGGAAATTTCGGCGGGATCCGCGACGGGCGACCTGGCCAGGGCGCGCGAGGGGGACGACGCCGCGTTCACCCGCCTGGTGGCGCCGCTGCGCCGGGAGCTGCACGCGCACTGCTACCGGATGCTCGGGTCGACCCACGACGCGGACGATGCACTGCAGGAGGCGCTGCTGCGGGCCTGGCGGGGCCTGGACCGCTTCGAGGGGCGTAGTTCACTGCGCGCCTGGCTGTACACCGTGGCCACCCGCACCTGCCTGGACGCCGTCGACCGGCGCGGCAGGCGGGCGATGCCCATCGACCTCGGCCCGGCCAGCGACCACGCGGTGGTCGACGCCACCCCGCTGACCGAGGTCGCCTGGCTGGGCCCCTACCCCGACGCGGGCCTGCCCGCCGGCCCGGCCGGACCGGCCGCGCGGTACGAGCAGCGCGAGGCCGTCGAACTCGCCTTCGTCGCGGCCATGCAGCACCTGTCAGGCAACCAGCGGGCCGCGCTGCTCCTGTTCGACGTGCTCGGCTTCTCCGCCGCCGAGATCGCCACCATGATGGACACTTCCACCACCTCGGTGAACTCCGCCCTGGCCCGCGCCCGTCGACTGCTCGCCGAGCGGGTCCCGGCGCGCTCGCAGCAGCAGACCCTGCGCAAGCTCGGCGACGCCCGGGTCCGCGAGACCGTCACCGCCTTCGCCGCCGCCCTGGAAAGCGGCGACGCCGACGCCCTGGTCGCCCTGCTCACCGAGGACGTCGCCTGGTCGATGCCGCCGCTGGCCCAGTGGTACCGGGGCCGGGCCGCCGTCATGGACTTCGCCGTTGAGGTCCCGCTCACCCGCTGCCCGAGCTGGCGCTACCACCTCACTTCGGCGAACGGCCAACCGGCAGTGGCCTTCTACGTGGGCGCGAGCCGGTCGGCCCCGCACCTCGCGTGGTCGATCACGGTGCTGACCCTGCGCGGCGAGCTCGTCGAAGGCCTCACCTCGTTCCTGGGCGCGGAGCACGTGCAGCGGTTCGGGCTGCAGACGGAGTGGGCTTGAGCCAACGTCAGCCCCCGAGGCCCCCAGGGTGTGGCTACGGCCGGGACCATTGACCATTGAGGCCAGACGACGGCGTTTCCCATTCTGAAACGATCAGTTAGAGGCCGTGCAGTTCGGTGCGTTGGGGTACTTCGGTGACAGAACGGGCACGCTCCTGGTGATCACGGAGTTGCGAAAAGGGTGGGTCTGTATCGATGTGCGGCTCGCCGCGGGGGCCCATCCCCGCCTCCACCCGCGTCCAGGAATAGCCGCGGGCCCGCTCCGTGTTGCCGCAAGTATGACGACGAATACGCCGCGGCCCGAGGTACTTCGATACACCGCCTTCTCCAGCACCCCCGACGGCGGAAACCCCGCCGGCGTCGTTCTGGATGCCACCGCCCTGGACGACAGCGACATGCTGGCTATCGCGGCCGACCTCGGATACTCGGAGTCCGCGTTCCTGACTTCGCCCCCGGAGGACCTCGGCGGCCAGGAGGGACGGGCGTACAGCATCCGTTACTTCAGCCCCAAGGCCGAGGTGCCGTTCTGCGGGCACGCCACCGTCGCGACCGCCGTCGCGCTCGCCGAGCGGATGGGCCCTGGGGAGCTGATGTTCGCGACGCGCGCCGGCACCGTGCCGGTGGAGGTGGCCGAGGAGGGCGGGACCGTCAGGGCCACACTCACCAGTGTCGAGCCGCACATCGAGGAGATCGCCGACACCGACCTCACGGAGGCGCTCGCCGCGCTCGGCTGGCCAGCCGCCGATCTCGACCCGGCCTTCCCACCCCATGTCGCGTTCGCCGGTGCCCGCCATCTCGTTCTCGCGGCGGCGACACGCGCGCGCCTCGCAGATCTCGCGTACGACTTCGCGCGCCTCGAAACCCTGATGCACCGCTTGGATCTGATCACGCTCCAGTTGGTGTGGCGGGAGTCGGCCACCGTCTTCCATGTCCGTAACCCGTTCCCCGTTGGCGGCGTCGTCGAGGACCCGGCAACCGGCGCTGCGGCCGCCGCGTTCGGTGCGTACGCCCGTGAGCTCGGCCTGGTCCCCGAGGACGCCGTCCTCACCCTGCATCAGGGCGAGGACCTGGGCCGCCCTGGCGAACTCACGGTGACGCTGCGCTCGGGTGAGCCGCGTGTCCGTGTCAGCGGCACGGGAGCTCGCATCCGATGAAGCGTCAGCCATGACGGCAGGGCAGACACAAGTCTCCCCAGTCGTCACAGAGCGTCCCACTTCCACGAACCTAGGCCCGGGGTTCTTCTCCTCGGGCGCTCCATCGCACCTATACGCGCGAGCACTTAGTAGGGCTTGGTCACGTTTCTATCGGTGTGGGTATGTCGCGGCGGCAGGTGGGGCAGGTGCCGGCCCAGAGGTCGAGGAGTGTCTGCATCTCGCGGATCGTCGGAGGGGCGGGTCTCGGGGGCGTCCGGGGCTGTTTCGACGGCCGCCCGGGCGATCCGGTCCGCCCGCGCCGTCAGGACCTCATCGGGCGTCAGCAGCAGCGGCAACGGCGAATTCGGGTTGATCGGCACGGTGGACAGCGTCTGCAGCAGCGGGCGCACGGCCGTGTGCGCGAGGCGGGTCGGGCTCTGCGGGTCGGGGTCCATTGAGGCGACCGTCTCGGCGTCGACGGCGACTTGCTGCAGCACTGGTATCGAGGTCGCGTCGACCTGGCTGCGTACTGCCAGCTCCACCACGACCTGCTGATGCAGCCTGAGCCAGCCAGCCACCTCGTCCGGCGGCAGGGGCCGGGCAGGGGGTCGAGGAACATCGGAAAGAAGACCGGCGCTACGGATTCGTCGGGCCTGGTGGATGGCTGGCGGACCGTCAGTGGTCGAAGGCTTCTGGGATCGCGTCGCCGCGGCGGACACCCCCGGGCCCGCCTGGCCGGGGGCTGACGTGCCGCCATGCTGGGCTCGACGGAGGTCGGCGAGGCTCTGGGCGCTGGTGCGGATCGCGTCCTCGGCCGCTCGGAGGGTAGGGCTCAGGGCGGCGCAGCGGTTGAGCTCGGCCCGGATTTCTGCCGCGCGCAGCGGGTTCTGCGGGACGTCCGGCTGGCTCAGCCTGGCGCCGATCACGGCGTCCGGCACGAGGAAGAGGGGACGCTGCCGCTCGGGCCCTTGGTGGGCCCTGTGGGGCTCGTAAAGTCATCGCTGCAAGTCGGGTCGGTGGCTGCACTCTCCAACCTGATACCCCGCCGCCGCTGGCACAAGGTCTTCCCGGTCACGCGCGGGACCCTGCTGGCCTGGCACCGCAGGTTCATCGCCGCGAAGTGGGACTACAGCGCCCGGCGCGCCCGCACCGGACGGCCACCGACCAAGGCAGCACTCAAGAAACTGATCCTGCAGCTCGCTCGGGAGAATGCGAAGTGGGGGCATAGGCGGATCCAGGGCGAGCTGGCCCGACTCGGTCTCCCCATCGCAGCCTCCACAGTATGGGAGATCCGCCACTCGGCGGGCATCGATCCGGCCCCACGCCGCGCTGGCCCGACGTGGAGGGACTTCCTCACCAACCAGGCCGAAGGCATCATCGCCGTCGACTTCTTCCACCTCGACACCGCCCTCGGCCACAGGCTCTACGCGCTGGCGTTCCTCGAACACGGCACCCGCCGCCTGCACAGCGCCGCCACCACCGCCCACCCCACCCGTGACTGGGCTGTGCAGCAAGCCCGAAACCTGGCCACCGATCTCGGCACGCGCATGGAGTCCCTGCGATTCCTGCTGCGAGACCGCGACGGCAAGTACGGCCAGTCCTTCGACGCTATCTTCGAGACCGAGGAGATCGAGATCCTCAAGAGTGCCCCGCAAGCGCCTCGGATGAACGCCCACTGCGAGCGGGTGATCGGCACCATCCGACGCGAGGCCCTCGACCATGTCCTCATCATGAACGAGGCCCACGCACGGCACGTCCTGGCCGCCTACGAGCGGCACTACAACGAACACCGCCCCCACCGGGCCCGCAACCAACTACCTCCCGGCGCCGACCAGCAACCCACGACCGTGCACAAGCCCGAAAACCGCCGACTCCTGCGCACCCGCATCCTCGGCGGCGTCATCAACGAGTACCGCTACGCAGCTTGACCTGCAGCGACGAGTTTCCGAGCCCCACAGGCATTTGAGCGGCGACGACCGCCGACTGCGGATTCGCGACGGTCTTTTGGGCCCGTGTTTCATTCCGAACCAGTGAGGGTGATGGGGATCACGCCCATCCGGGTGATGCTCTCTGTGCACCTCCGACTGTGGCAGCCAGATGGGCGCGTGCATGGTCCTCACCGCCTCCGCGGCAGGGAGGAACCGGACAGTTTGCGGTCGGCCGCCAGTAGGTAGGCCACGGGAGATTCCCGCCTCAGTTGGCGGGCTTGGTTCACCCTCTGGGCGAGGTAGGGCAGGACGCTCACTCCCACGGCCGCACTGGCGACCGCCATCTGTCCACCAGCGGCTGCCACCCCGCCGAGGACCGTCCCGGCGGCGGCGCCA
The DNA here is from genome assembly GCF_053592475.1 of Streptomyces sp. NPDC002671. Taxonomy (NCBI): domain Bacteria; kingdom Bacillati; phylum Actinomycetota; class Actinomycetes; order Kitasatosporales; family Streptomycetaceae; genus Streptomyces; species Streptomyces sp. NPDC002671. The sequence goes on along the minus strand of NZ_JBSFVU010000054.1, from coordinate 21,232 downwards.
AGGTCGATCTTCAGGCCCAGCGTGCCGGCGACCGATCCGACGCCCACTCCGCGCAGCGCTCTGCGTAACTCGGCCAGCTGCGGTTCGGTGGTCGTGTCATAGATCCCTTGCAGGTGGGCTTGGGCCACCTGCAAGTTTTCCACTTGGGTGATCGTGCGTAGTTGAGGTGCCAATTCGGCAACGTGCTGCCGGAAAGCTGCGAGTTCGGCGGAGTAGCGCTGCCGGAAGGCGATGAGCTTGGAGATTGGCAGCTGGGCGAGGCGCTCGGGCTTGATCACCGCGTTCAGAGCGAGGTGCAGGTAGGCGCTTTGGGGGTTCTCGACCCGCTGCGCGGGGGCGTGGTCGCCGAACAGCAGTTGGGCCAGCCGGTCGAGTGTTCCGGCCGCGGCATACACGCGGGGGTCGTCGGTGACGGGAGAGAGTTGGTTGTGGCGGGCGACAGCGTCGGCGAGTACGGTCAGGTAGACCGATGCCACCTTCGGCCGCATGCCCAGCCACGGTCCCCTTTCCGGGTCTGGGACCGCGAGCTCGAGGTTGCCGAGAATCCCACGGGCGCGGTCGCCCATCTTGCCGCCTCCGCGACAAATTTCCGTCTCCGCGTAAATCCAAATCAAACCGTCTCTGGGAACAGTGCCGCTGCCGCTCCCACCTGTTTGTTTGAGCGCATCAAATATCGTCCGGGAGCGCGGCTCGTTGAGGCTGGAGTAGCTGCCCGGCACGTAGTGCACGGCTCTCAAATCATCGGGGAGATCGAACCTATCCCCGATGACCTCCTCGAAAGCGTCACTCACGGCACTCAGGTCAGCGGCGCTCGGCGTGAGGTCCATGATGAAGTCGGTCTCGGCCCGGATTTGGCGGACCAGTTCATTGTCCGCGTCGCCGATTCCCCCAGGTCGTATTCGTGCGATGTTGTCCCAGGTCAGCAGCGCGAGCTTGAGCCAGCTGTCGTCCTGGAACCTCACCCAGGGATAGTAGAGGGCGATCGTCGATTGGCGCAGCGGCATCTGTGGCTCGTCCATGTGTCCACGGTGTCATTTCCTGTCACTGGCCGGTGAGTCTTTCGGGGTTCAGCGAGGCGAGTCGATGGAGGTCGCTCGCTGTGGCAGCCAGCTGAGGTGGCCAGCCGCGGTGGCAGCTGCCCGCAGGCGGATGATCTCGTCGTGTTGAGCGGAGAGTTGAGCGAGGGCTTGGGTCCGGAACTCTGTGAGCTCGTTGATCGTGCCGGTTGACTCGGTAAGGCGTCGCCTGAGCGTGGTGACGTCGTTCTTGAGGCGGGTGATCTGGGCGTCGCGCGGGTCGGGCTGTTCACCGGCCTGCTGTAGGGCCTGCAGGCGTCGCTCGAACTCGGCGCGGAGGTGAGCGTAGGGGCGGGTGCCGTAGAAGGCGGTGCGGTCGAGGCCCGCTTCGCGGGCGAGGGTCTTGATGTCGCATTTTCCGCCGGGCGGGATCTCGCCCCGGAGGAGCCGGTCCATGGCGGCCCGGATGCGGTTCTCGTTCTCGGTCCGCTGGGCTGCGGAGATTCTCATGCGGACTCCTCGTCCATGGTGCCGACACCCGACAGCCCGCGGCCGTCCGTGACCCGCTGGAGCCGACCGCGACCCGGAACTGCCCCCACTGCCAGCAGCCCGTCACGATCGTCGCCCTGCTGGCCACCCCGGAGGCCGCCCGTCCGACGATGCCGCACCACCGCACCGACGTCGCTCCGCTGCGGCGGACCCCATGACCGGCCTCTTCACGCTCTCGCAGGTCGACGAGCTGGTCACCCGCAGCCACAGCGACGGCGTCACCGACCTCGCCGCGGCCGCGCTGATCGAGCACGACGCCAAGTTCCTCCTCGTTCGCACGGCGACCCGAGACCTGGACACGCCACCGGCCTGGGACCTTCCGGCCGGCCCTGTCCTGCCCGGGGAAACCGTGACCGACGGCCTGCACCGCATCCTCGCGCAAGCCCTCGGCTACTCGGACACGAAGATCACCGCCTTCCTCGGCATCGTCGACGCCGACAACGGCACCCGCACCTTCGTCTTCTCGACCACCGTGGACCAGCCCGACAGCGTTTGCTGGGCCGGCGGCATCCCGCACCGCTGGATCGACAACATCACCATCAGCGACCTGGTCCCTGAGATCAATCACGTGCTTCGCGCCTACTACGCGCTCGACTTCGGCTGACCCTCACCGATCACCCGGGCCCGGCGACCTGACGGTCGCCGGGCCGCGATGCAGTGTCGTCAAGCGGGTGATGCGTCCGCGACGGGGAGCCGTTCCGTTCCGCCACCGAAGGGGGGAAGACAGTGCGGCTGGCGATGAACCAGGCGCCGTCGATATTGCGGAAGATGTCCTCGTAGTGGCCGACGTTCGCTGGGAGCCTGGGCTCGATCATTCCACCTGAGTAGCCATCGACCCGGTATGTCGTCAGATACGAGACGGCCCGCGCCGTCGCCTCGGACTCCACCGTGACCAGGATGTTCGTCATCAGACGGCGTGACAGCCTGTCCGCCGGGCGAGAGGCGAAGTAGGCGCGCAGGGCCTCGCGCCCCTCGATGCGCCGGTCCCCGAAAGGCCAGTGCCAGACACCATCGGGCGTGAACAGCTCGGCCACCGAACTCGGTTCGCCGAGGTCAAGGCGATGGATGAAGTCCACAATGATGCGCTCGCAGGCGCGTTCCGCGAGCATCCGCTGAACCAAGGGCATGATCTTGTCGTCCATACCCCTGTCTATCAGCCCTAACAGGTTCCAGAGCAACGGCTTTTCCGCACCAGCACCGGCAGGGCGCGCTCTTCGCTCCCCACCCTCCCCACTCGATTCACCAGCGGACGAACTGAGGCGAAGAGCGGCCCTGGGGATTTTCACGGTTCAGGCAAGATTCTTGTGGAGCGTGACGGAGCGTCACGTGGATCACGTTGCCGAGGCACCTCTGGGCAGGACTGGCTCTCGACCCCGTAGCCTGCGCTGTACGCAAGTGGGGCCCGAACCGCGCGCCGGACGCTGTTGGTTGGTAATTCGCAGTCCGCTTCGCCCCGCTGATCATTGGTCGAGCGGGGGCGCAGGCAGTGCGCGGTACTGAACCGTCCGGGACACCGTGGAGCGGACGGTCGAGGCGTTAACCAACGGCCCGAATAAGCCGACGCCCGAGCAGGCGAAAGAGCTGAACGAGGTGATCCGCACGTACGTCTGTGATCACTAAACCGCACAGACAACCCCTGTCGGCCTCCGAGTCGGCGGGGCTTCGTCGTTTTCTATCGACCAGCTGCCAGCGGATGGAAGGGAACGGCCAATTCCACGACTGGGAACCGGACAAACAACAGAAAGTTCGCGCCACGGATCTTGTGTGGCGCCTCTGAACCCATGAGGGTGGCCGGTGGCACGACGCACGTTCGATTTTTCTCAGGGGGGAAACGAAGGCACGTTTTCTCGTCCCGCTTCTCGCGGCGGGGGCTCTGCTGGTGCGGGCTGCCACGGCGTCGGCTGCGGCAGTTCCGAGTGGCAGCACGGGAAGGGCCGTCGCGAAGAGCCCTACCGTAGCCGTGTGGTGCACCTTTCTGGGTAAGAAGCCGTTCCAGGTCACCCATAACGGCCCGCTGTTCGCCCAGGGCTACTACACGGGTTGCTCGACTCCGGCGCCCGACCAATGCCGGGCCCAGGTCGATCTTCAGCGGCTCGAAGCCTACGACGGGCACTGGCACGCGGTGAAGCACAAGGACAGCAAGTGGACGAGGTGCAGTGGGCGCTACACCACTCCGCCGCTCAACTGCGTGCATGATGGACATAAGGAGACGTGCAACACGCAGGTGACCTTTCAGGTCGAGTACCACGGTCGCTTCAGCAAACCCGGAATCGCGGACACGGGCAACACCGTGATCGACTGCTGAAGTCTGTTCACCGTAACGGCCTGCCGGAGTGATTCGGTAGGCCGTTCTCGGTTTCGGTCGCACAGATGAAAGTGAGACAGTGACTTGCACATTCATTTTGAAGCAGTAGACCCAGAGAAAATGATCAGGTTCTGGGGCAGCATCCCGGGTTGGGGTGGGTACAGTGTCGGCGAAGCGAAGTCCCCGGCCGTGCTGCCGGTCGTCACCGTCCTTGTCGGAACGATCGACGAACAGGTTCAGATACTGATCGGCAAAGGCGCCTCTCTGGTGGAACCTCACGATTGCATGCACGCCCTGATGGCGGATCCGGAAGGCAACAGGTTCATGGTGGTGCTCGACCCCGATCACGAAGCATGACATTCTCCAGCGTGGACGCAGCCCGGCGTACAGCACTCGCCCTTCAAGGGTGATGACGCTCCCTGAAAGCTGTTCAGGCAAGATTCTTGTGGAGCGTGACTGAGCGTCACGTGGATCACGCGAGGAGAACTCGCTTGCGCAGCAACGGGAGTCCGGCCCGGTTGAACATCTGCCGCTTCAGGGTCTTGAGTCTATTGATGTGTCCCTCGACCCTGCCGGAGCTGTAGTCCATGGTCAGTCCGGCCAGCACCGCGTCGAGGTCCTGGCGCAGGAACCGGGCGAAGCTCTTGATCGATGGTGGTGCGGTCCGCTCGGCCTGGCGGATCCAGTCCTCCAGCAGGAAGCCGCGGCCATGGCGGAGCAGGTCGGTGAACGCGTGGGCGAAGTCGCAGGCTGCGGTGATGTCCGGGCAGGCCATCCGTACTTCTTCAAGCCCTTCGGCGCTGCGTGACGACAGGTTCTCGCGGTCTTGCATGATCCAGCCGGTGATTCTGCGAGGACTGGGTATCTCGGCAGGCGCCGGGGGCGCGGTTCCGGCACGCACCGTGCGCAGATAGCGGGTGAGGGTGGAGTAGCCGCCACGGTATCCCTGCTCGCGCAGGTGTTGGAGCAGCTCGGTGCCGCTGGTGCGACCGGCCGCGAACTCGGCCTGTAGGAAGGGCTTGAAGCGGTCGAGGGGGACGCTGCGGCGGTCGCGGGCGGAGGCGAGCAGGGTGTCGAGATCGGTGTCACGGTAGTGGCGCACGGTCTTGCGGTCGAGGCCGAGGCGGCGGGCGATCTCGCTGATCGGGTAGCCGGCGGCAACCATGCGGTTGATCTCCTCGTGCCGGTCCAGGACACGCTGGACGATCAGAGTCGGCGGCAGCGCGTCGAGCAGGGGTATCTGCACGGGCTGGTCCCGTCCACGCTCGGCGTGCTTCTTCAGACAGCCGCGGTGCTGGTGACAGACCTGCTCGACGGCCCGGGACAGGCTCTGGAGCAGGTGCCAGCGATCAGCGATTTGGACCGCGTCCGGGCAGGCCGTGGTCGCGGCGCGGCTGTAACTGCTGTCGCGGTCACGGCAGATGACCTCGGCACCGGGGTGCTCGGCGAGCCACGCGATGAGGGTGTCGGAGGAAGGGTCGGGCAGCAGGTCGATCACCGTCGAGGCGTCGACGTCGACCAGGACGGTGCCGTAGGTCTTGCCCTTGCGGAAGGCGAAGTCGTCCACGCCCAGTACCCGCGGGCTGCGTGCCGAGGTGGTGGCGGGAGGGTCGGGCAGGGCCATCAGCATGCTGATCAGCGTCACCCGGCTGACCGCCACCGCGAGCACTGCCGCCATCCGGGCTCCGGCCCGGCCGGCCAGAGCCAGCGCGAGGGCCAGCAACAGGTGGTGCAACAGTGGGGTTCTCCGCCCGTAGCGGATGGTCAGGCCCTTGACCTGCTCAACGAACGTACGGCGCGGGCATGTTGGCTGATCGCAGATGAGACGGCGCACCAATAAGTCGATGACCACCGGACGGCCGGCGACAGCGGTATCGGCGAGGTGCCGCTGATAGCGGCCGTGGACACGGTGCGCGGCCATGCCGCAGCTGGGGCAGTCCACGGCACGGTTGTCCGGAGTCCGCGCGGTGACGTGCACCGTGCCGCTCTCCACGAACACACGCTCCACCAGCACCGCCTTCAGGTGCGGAAACACGATGTCCAAGAGTTCGTCACACATAGGTGACGATGCCAGGTAGATGACGCTGCGTCACGCTCCACAAGAATCTTGCCTGAACCATTTTCACGAAGCCTCATCACAGATCGGCATGATCTGGAACCTCAGAGCCCAGGCTGGCGAACGCGGCCTGGGCCACGTCCGTAACTGGGCAGGCCGCAACGGCCATCTCGCCGCCCTCACCGGCGAGATGATCGGCGACTTTGCGTTCGGGCGCTGGCTCACCAATCGCCGGCGCGCCGCCCGCGACCGCGCGGCACAAAACCTCGACCCCGACCCCACCGACATTGCACTCACCGAGATCGACCCCTGGTGGAACCCGCCATGGCCGATCAGCTGGCAGCGCCTCTACTACACCGCCCGCACCTACGCCCAGGCCAGCATCGCTCTCGACGACCTGCCTGCCGACTTCGTCACCGATGACGACGAGCCGCTCGGCGAATGGGTCCGCCACCAGAGCACCCAGTTCAGCACTCTCCATCCCGAGCAGGGCCGACTCGTCCGCGAACTCGGCATCAGCCTCATCGAACCTGCCGAAGATCAACCACCGCAGCCCACGGGCCGTGCCGCCCGTCAGCAGCGACAGCTCAACAAGGGCCTCGCAGCCGTCGAGGCTTTCCGCAACAGTGAGGGCCACGTCCACATCCGCCAGCGCGACACCGTCATCATCAACGGCGAGGAGTTCAAGGTCGGTCAGTGGCTCAACAACCTGCGCAAACGCTGGCACACCCTGCCCGACGACCAACTCCAGGCCGTCACCGCAGCCGGACTCACCCGCCACGCCCTTCCGGCTTCAGGCACCAGCCAGTGGCACTGTTCATGAGCATGAGCAGCGCCTCGACAGCGGTTCCGGCGGCAGTGGAACCTTTTCGGATGCCACGGATATTCACGTGTTTCGACAGCACTGGGCGGCGCTGTGGGAGTGCGTCAGGCGGGCAAGGCAGCGAGCCAGTCGGTCAGGAGTCGGTTGACCTCGTCGGGGCGTTCTTGCTGGATCCAGTGGCCGCAGCTGTCGAGGAAGTGGGAGGAGACCAGGCCCGGCAGCGTGGCCGGGTACTCCTTGATCGCGTCGGCCAGCCATGTCGTGGAAGCGTCCAGGCTGCCGCCGATGAACAGGGACGGCTGGGTGATGGGGGCGCCGTCGAAGGCGGCGAGGTCCTCCCAATCGCGGTCCATGTTCCGGTAGCGGTTGAGTGCTCCGGTCACGCCGGTCCGTTCGAACTCCCCGGCGTAGACGTCGAGGTCCCGCTCACTGAGCCACGCGGGCAGTCGGCCGGCGGGGAACCGATCACGCAGCATCCCGGCCCTGCTGACGAAGTGCGGATCGGGCATGCCGGGCGCGGGCATGGTGTCGGCGGACAGGGCCGCGTAGAAGCCCGCGAGCCAGCCGCGCACATCGGGTTCGATCTCGGCCTCGGCGCGGCCCGGCTCCTGGAAGTACGAGACGTAGAACTCCTCATCCCCGCCCATCTGAGCGAAGACGTCGCTGGGGCGGGGCCCGCCGCGCGGGGTGTAGGGGATGCTTAGCAGTCCCACTGCCCGGAAGACCTCGGGCTTGAGCAGGGCGCAGTTCGCCGCGATGGTCGCGCCCCAGTCGTGGCCGATGACCACCGCAGACTCCTCGCCCAGGGCGTGCACCACCGTGACGGTGTCCTCCACCAGGTCGAGCATCCGGTACGCATCCACCGCGGCCGGCTTGGAGGAGCGGCCGTAGCCGCGGACATCGATGGCGACCGCGCGGTATCCCGCTGTCGCGAGTACCGGCAGCTGGCGGCGCCAGGAGTACCAGGATTCCGGGAAGCCGTGTACGAGCAGCACCAGCGGCCCGGTTCCCTGCTCCGCGAGGTGAATCCGGCCTCCCGGCGAGGACACCAACCGGTGTGTGATCTCCGCGACCTGCTGCGTCATGCGTCTCCTCCCCAACCGTCAGCCTGCTGTGCCCTGGAACGGCCCCCTTGCGCCGTTCCGCCGGCTCAATGCCGATCCTGCGGAAGACGCCGCCCAGAAGACGAGTCTGTTTGCCGATTCGGCAAGCCCGGCCCTCGGCGGTGGCACCGACCCGGTCAGTTGTCCGCCCCCGGAGTGCGGCGATCACAGCACTGCCTCCCGTTCTCATGAACTTCGACTCCGGCCGACATCGAGCGCCTCCCCACGAGATGAACAACTGCTGCCGCGACTCGTGAACAAAGCCAAGCCAGTAGGCAGTGGATCCGGGACGCCTCTTTCGAGCTGCGAGGACGACCGCAGAGCAAGTCCCTCTGGCTACGCAGAAATCTTTGCGGCGGTGTCACACGGAGGCGCTTTTCGACACCTGTAGCAGGTGAAGCCTCCAGAACGCCGAAGGAGTTGTCCATGGACCACACCCCGGAAGCCGCCTACGCCAACCTCCGCAACACCCACCCGCATTGGTTCCGCACCCCACAGGGTGATGGCGCGATCAGCATCATGCACCCGACGATCTCCCACGGCCGGGTTATCCACCGTGACCAGTGGTGGACACTCTTGCAGGACCCCGTCGTCTTCCCTGACGGTCAGGAAGGCCGCTACCTGCGCATGCTCTCTCCGCAGTCTGAACCAGGAGTGGCCGTGCTGCCTGTCGTGGACACCGACGTGGTTCTCATCGAACAGTTCCGGCACGCTACGCGAACCTGGCACCTGGAGATCCCCCGCGGTGGTGGCGCCACGGCCCTGGCCGACGAGGAAAATGTGGCCAAGGAGATCCGAGAGGAGATCGGTGCGAGAGTCGGTGAGGTCACTGCGCTCGGCGTCGTCCATCCCGACACCGGGATCCTGGGACAGGCGGTCCGGCTGTTCGCCGCCCGGATCGACACAGTCGGCCGGGTAGGGCGCGCCGAGGGAATACGCCGCGCCCGACGAGTCACCTTCGCCCTCTTCCGGGCCCGTCTGGCCGGCCTCGCCGTCCCCCTCACCGAGCCAAGCCACGTGCCACTACCCAGTGACCCCACCGCCGTGCCCATGTGTGACTGGTTGCGGTGGTTGTCACCGAGAAACGCTCCGCGAGCTGCGGCTTCGCCTTGCGCTGGTCACGCTATCTGTCACCAGTTGGTCGAGATAGTTGTCACCGGACCGGGGTGGTCACGCGAGTCGTCCCCCCCAAGCCGTCAACTGGCTGATCCGAGCGGATGCGCTAGCTCTGGGCGGTAGCGCCTCGTGGCCGTGGTGACGGTCTATGCGAGGGTTGTAGCTGTGCCATCCGGCTGGCCTGCGCCCGTTCGGCGGCTGGTAGCCGCCGAGCGGCCTCTACTCCTTCTGTTTGGCGGCGTCGTGCTCCCGGATCGCGGTGTCGAGGGCGTCGAGAAGGCCGCGCAGCAGCTCCGCGGCCCCGTCCCTCTGCTCGCTCAGCGCCCATGAGAGGGCCTCGATGTGGCCGAGGACCGGGGCGCCGCCGCCGGACGCGGTCTTGAGGATCTGCGCCACCTGGCCGCGGTTGATGGGCCTGCCCTTCTCAATTAGCGAGGCCAGGTCGGCGGTCGCGGTGCGCAGCCAACCGAGGCCGTCGGCGGCGGTCGCGGGAGCGGCCTTGTGGGCGGGCGGGCGAAGGGCGGCTTGGTCCAGGACCTCCAGCTCCAGCCCAGCCGCTTCGCACAGTTCTCGCGCGGTGTCCCGGACTTCCTGTCCGACCGGGGTGACCGAGGCGAGCAGGTGGACGTCGGCTCCGAGCCGCTGGCTCAGCGCGACGTCCCGTCGGAGCTGTGCCTCGTCGAACTCCGAGGCTGAGGTCTTCACCTCCCCGGAGAGGACCTTCCCGTCCCAGATCCCGAAGATGTCCACCTCCTCCTGGCGGCCGTCGTCGAAGGTGACGTCGGTGCCGGGGAGGAAGTGGGAGCGGGGCTTGCGCCTGCACAGCTCGGCGATGACGAGCAGATGCGGCAACAGGCCGTTGTCGCTGGCTCGGTCGGTGAAGCTGTCGAGCCGGTAGTGCACGGCGGTCGGCACGCTGCCGGACTGGTACGCGGACACGGCCCCGCAGCCGGGGCATCGAGGGGAGCCGCTGGTCTGGTTGAGCGGCACGAAGGAGCGGCCGGCGCACGAGGGGCAGGTGCTCTCCAGGCCGCGCTCGGCCCAGCTGAGGGCGCACAGCCGTTCCAGCGCGGCCGCCCGGTCCTCCGCCCCGACGTTGGTCAGTTTGTCGGCGGGCAGATAGCGGCGCTCGGACCGGCCGCCCCACGTGGCGGCCAGTTCGGCGAGGTCGGCGTCCGGGCTGCCGTCGGCCCGCAGCTCCTGCAGCCTTTTCATCAGCTCCTTGGACCGCGGTGTGGTCAGGGCGATGGCCGCCTCGTAGATGCCCGGCTCGAGGAGCGCGGAGCTGTCGGCGCGCTCGGTCAGGGCCGCGCCCAGGCGGCCGGCCGAGGACAGTTGGTGCGTGACGGTTACGTCGTCCAGCAGCTGCTCGGTGGCCTGCGGCAGCACGGGGAACGTCACCTGGACGGCCAGCTGATGGCTGATGGGGAGGAACGCGAGCTGCAGCTTGCCGTCCCGCCACTGGGCGTCGGGGTGGACGAGCCGGGCGATGGACGGGCGTGCGGGCAGGCCGAGCAGGGGCTCGCCCCAGAACCTCACGAGGGCCCCGGCGTGCCCGTTGAACCGGACGGGCTGGGCGAAGCGCACAGTACTCGGCCCGTCGGCGAAGACCTGCACGTCGAAGGACGTCGGGACCCCGTAGTGGCGTTCGAGGGTCACCCAGTCCCACGGGTCCAGGTCCGTCCGGAAGGTGAACGGGGCGGTTCGGGCGGGCGGTGCGGGGATGCGCACTCCGGCCCGCGGCTCCTCGTTGGTGGCCTCCAAGCCGAGCACAGAGGCAAGTTCCCGTGGTTGCCCCGGCGATGCCGAGCGGCTGACGAGGGCGACGTCGGGAGTGAACTGGCCCGGGCGGGAGGCGAGGAGACGCGCCACTTGCCAGGGGAACTCCATCCAGTGCCTGACCACGTTGGCGCCGGGCAGCAGGAGCATCGGCATGTCGATCGTGTCCACCGGCCGCAGGGCTCGGGTGTTCCAGAAGTCGAGGCTGTCCGCCAACCCGTCTTCCTCGGCGACCCACAGGACCAGCGGGGTGTGCCCCGGGGTGGTGCTCCGGTACTCGCCGAACTGGTCGACCGTGCCCTGGATCCTGGTGTCGCTCTGCAGCTGGTATCGGCCGAACTCGTCCTGCCGCTCACTGACCCGGGCGTGCTCACGCTGGCCCGGGTCCACGCCGCCGGCCACAGCCAACTGCCACAGCGGCCCATCGGGGCTCGCCGCGATCGGAGGTTACGACCGATCCGTGAACTCCCTGACCCCGTCCGGGGAGCAGGTGAACGCCACCGCGTACTTCCGCATGTCCGCGAGCGCAACGACGGGCAGCCTCAGACTCTCCGCGATCTCCTCAGCAGCCAGAGGATCAGCATCGACGTTGACGAGCGCCTCGACGCCAGCGATACGGACGGCCTGCTCGTGCTGCTCGGACAGACCCGATGCCGAGGCCTCGACGATGGGCTCGGTCATGCCGCCCCACCGACTGCTGGCCTGCGTCACCGCGACCCGGAACCCGGCCTCGCTGCCGACTGCGATCAGGTAGGCCGCCCGGGAGGGAAGGACAGCGGCCTCCATGGCGGCCTGCCCGAGATATCTCCTCGAATTCACGACGCCAAGCCTCCTACTGCCACCGCCGAGCGCGGCACGAGTTAGCCCAGAAAGGTGTGACTGGTCGCGGTAGTTGTCACCGAGAACGCTCCGCGAGCTGCGGCTACGCCTCGCGCTGGTCACGCTATCTGTGACGGGACGCGGTAGTTGGAACCATGGGGGTGTTGTGACCTTGGGGTTCGGATCCCCGGGTCACGATTGTTGGAACCAAATGGTCACGCTGCTTGCAACCTGCGGTGAATTGCCATTCATGTTGGAACCAGTAGCGGTGCGGAGCGTTGCCGCGGGCAGCGGAGCGTCGGCCGGGGCGGTCGACGCAGTCGATGAACCTGTTGGAGACGTGCGGGCGAAGCCGCCTCACCCGGCGGGTGATGACCGCCGTGCACATCACCAGGGCACTACGCCGGCGTCCTCGAAGAACTTGCCGGTCGGGCCGTCGTCGGGCAGGGTCGCGAGTTTGATGGCGATCGCCGCGCCCTGTTCGGGGGTGCGCACGCCGCGGAAGCCGTTGAGGTCGGTCGCGACGTAGCCGGGGCAGCCGGCGTTGATCAGGATGTTCGTGCCGCTCAGCTCCCTGGCGTACTGGAGGGTGACGGCGTTCAGGAACGTCTTCGACGGCGCGTACGCCACGGCCACCGGACCCGTCGTCTGCTCAGCAGCGGTTCCTGACTGCCGGGTGAGGGAGCCGACACTGCTGGACATGTTCACGATCCGCGGTGAGGCAGAGCGGCGTAGCAGCGGCATCATCGCGTTGGTGACGCGGATGACGCCGATCACGTTGGTCTCCACGACCGTCCGGATGGTGGCGGGATCGACCCGGGTGGGCTCCTGCGGCATGCCGCCGGTGATGGCGGCGTTGTTGACGAGCACGTCGAGGCGCCCGGCCTGTTCCTCGATCAGTCGTGCGGCGGCGGTCGCGCTCGCGTCGTCGGTCACGTCCAGTGGCACGCCGAACGCGTCGACGCCGGCCGCGCGCAGTCTCTCCACAGCGGCCTTACGGCGCTGATCGTCGCGGGCGCCGACGCCGACGCTCCAGCCGAGGGCGCCCAGGCCCGCGGCGATCTCGTAGCCGATTCCCTTGTTCGCGCCGGTGACCAGCGCAATCGTTCGCTCACTCATGGGGACCATGCTGCCCTCGGACTCCGGCTGGGGTCCAAGACCGATCGGGTGGGCAACGATACCGTCCGGGTATTGATCCGGGGTAGCGTGGCCGTATGGAGACCCGCGAACTGCGCTACTTCGTCGCTGTCGCTGAAGAGCTGCACTTCGGGCGCGCCGCGCAGCGGCTCGGCATCGCGCAGCCGCCTTTGTCACGGGCGATCCAGCAGCTCGAACGCCGGCTCGGGGCAACGCTGCTGGATCGGACCAGTCGCACCGTCACGCTGACCGGGGCCGGCTCAGTGCTGCTGGCCGAGGGCCGGGCCGCCCTCGACGCGGTCGACGCTGCTGAGCGCCGGACCCGCCGCGCCGCCCTTTCCGCAACCGGCCGTCCCGGCCTGGTCCTGGTGACGAAAGCCAGCGCGTCCCGCGAACTGCTGGCGAAACTGCTCGACGCGTACGCCGCCGAACCCGGAGCGGTCTCCGTCGACGTCATCCTGTGCGGCCCGGCCGAGCATGAACGACTTCTGCGTGAGGGCCGGGCCGACGTGGCGCTGCTGCACCGGCCGTTCGACTCGACGGCCGGGTTTCACACCGAAGAACTCAGCACGGAGGGCCAGGTTGTGGTCCTTCCGGCCGGACATCCGCTCACCGTCCGGGCCCATGTGTACATGGCCGACATCACCGGGCTGCCGGGCCTGCCCCTGCCACGCTGGCCCGACCCCAACGGCACCTACCCGCCCGGCCCCGGCCCGCGGGTCCGCGACCACGCGCAGTTGTTGCAGCTCGTCGCGCTCGGCCGGGCTTGCGCGGTCTCACCGGAGTCGTGCCGAGCCCAACTGCACGGTGACCTTGCCGCCGTACCTGTGCTGGACGCGCCGAAAGTCACCACCGTGATCGCCTGGCCACCGCACAGTCGGTCCAGAGCCGTCGCCGACCTTGTCCGGACTGCGACACGTCTCCAGTAGTTCCAACATGCGTGGCCAGGTTCCACCTATCGTGGCCCGGCTCACTATCTGTCACCAGTTGGTCGAGCCGTGGTGACGGTCTGCGCGACCAGGTGACAACTACCGCGACCAGTCACAGTGCGGCAGGCCGCTGCCGCTGGGCATCGCGTTGTCGGTGGCGGCTGGAAGGCTGGACGGCATGAACGGTGACGAGCAGCTGCTGCGCGGCCGGGTCTACGGCCACGACCACGACGACCCCGACCCGGGCCCACGCCCGTGGCAGACCTACGCCACGCTCATAGGCGGGCCGCTGGACGGACTGCTGCTGGACATCACGGGCTGGCGGCCAGAGGAGATCGACGATGGCGCCGCCCTGTCCACCGAGCTCGGGCAGTTTCCTGGCGGGCGGGCCCTCTACGACCCGCGCCCCGGCGAGCCGCGTACACCGGGCCCGGGTGTGAGCTGCCGCTTCTACTACTCCGGCGATACGCCCTGACCGACGCCCGCAAGCGCCGACTTCGACCATGGGCCCGACCACGGCTGGCGCGCTCCGCTCCACTTGGTGGGGGTGGTTCAGTGATCTCTAGGAACAGCGTTCGGCGACGGTTCCGGAGGCAGTTGGTGATCACCTGGCTCACGGATCTTGATGAGAAACGACGGCACTGCCGTGTCCACGAACCTGGGACAGCCAGCCTCCTCGTCAGAGTGGCTGGCCGTCGAAGGGGGCGCCGGAGCCGGGCTCGAACGTCGTGCCGAGGTCGTACTGCGCGATCCCGAAAGGTTGAAAATCGGCATCGGCAAGGACGCGGTAGAGGAACTCCGAGGTGGACATGTCGTACCGGTGCCATGCGCCGACGTCATTGGACCGCGCAAGGACGGGGTACTCGCCCGGCCGCTCGGCATCGATCAGCCAGAAGTACTCGTCGGCCCATTCGGTGGAGCCCCACTCAACCAGCCCCTTGCCGCCAGGCGCGTAGATCGCATAGGGCTCGACGGCGGAGACGTCTCCGAACTTGCTGTCCTGGTCGACCGACAGGTCGACCCGCCACTGTGTCAGGAAGTCGAACGCGGGACCCTCGTCGCGCCCCAGAAAGTAGAGGGAATCACTGAAGACGCCGCCGCCGAACACCTCGTAGAGCTCCTTGTAGTCCGCCGGCAGCGGAACACCCAGCTCTCCCTCGATCGCCGCCCAGTCGACGGAGATCCCGAGCGGCTCCCACCCGGTCAGTTCGATCACTCGCTGAACCCACATACAACAATCTTTTAGCATCGGTCTTCGTTCCGATGTCCCTCAACCCCCTCGTCGCTCAGGTCAAGATCGGCAGCTATCGCACTCAGCCGACCTTGGCGGGTTCCTCAGCCCGGCTCGTGCGCACCTGCTGGACTCCGACGTCCGTACCGACCCGGTGCGGCCGGGCCGGGTGCCGCCACCGACCCGAGGCATCGCGGACCACGTCGACGGCGGCCTCCATCACGACGTCGGGCTGCACCAGGCGGACATCAAGCGTGCGTTGCGTCCCCCATCCGACGCTGAAGGTCCCCCTGCCGCGCTCCGAGGTGTCGGCGATCCAATGCCCACATGATTGCTGGGCAGGGGTTCACAGACACCCTGCCCTGGTCAGTACTCGACGTCCCCGCTGACGGCAGCCGCAATGATGGAACTGACCGAACTGATTGAAGCCCAGGCTGGCATCAGCTCGTCCCGCAGGTCCTGCTGCGGGGGAAGTCGGGCCGGGGCGGGGTCCAGTCGCGGGGCTTGCCCAATGCCTCCCGTACGAGGGCCCTGGTCTCCTCAGTTGCGTCGGTCCACGAGGTCGCCTGCCAGTCCAGCGGCGTCGGCCATGATGCTCGCTCCACCTCGCTGACGTGCAGGACATGATCCTGTCCGGCGTGCCCCAGAATCAGTCGGTCGGGCGGCGGCGGGAGTTCGTCCAGCCTGCACCGCCGCTGGTGCAGGCGGCTGTTCTCCTCCAGCCGCCAGCGAGCCCACCCCAACACCGCTGATGCGTACAGCGGCATCACGCCCGCCGCGTCGGGGTCGGGGTGTTCGGGGCTCAGTACGAACTGGTAACCGTGCGGCGGCACTTCCTGGGGAGTGCTCGCTCGCAGCGCGACAAGGCACCGGTTTCGTTTGTAGACGGACACCACGAGGCAGCCGGGGAGGCGCGCCATGAGCTGGTCCACTTCCAGGGCTGCTGGGCGGCCCGCTTCCGGTGTGCTCACCGCCGAGGCGGACAAGGCAACGCGGTAACTGTCGACGCGAACACCAAGGCCCGAGACGGTGAGTGCGGAGGGCTCGGGTCGCAGGTAGGCGGCCTGGTGGACCGCGAGTTCCGGTTCGCCGTCAGCCTCTGCTCCACTCGCTGGGACGGCGGTGACATCGATCCGCATCACGCCGTCCGGACCGCGGGCAGGCTGGGTGGCGACCTGCGCTGCGCCGTAGATCCCGAACATCCGCTGTGCGAGGGTCCGGTCGCGCGGCATCTGCATACCCATGACGGCCAGCACGTCATTGCGCAGTCGGGCACGCGGACGAACTGATTGATCAGCCTGATCCGGCCGAAGCGAACCGGATCTGGTCGAAGTGGACGGGCGCCTCCACGAACTCGACAGCCTGAGCTGAGCCGCTCCTAGGAGCCGGTGCTCAAGCCGGATCGGCCTGAGCACCGGTCGAGGGGAAGCTCACAGGCCGCTCCAGTGGGCGGCTGGCGTTATGGGGGTGGCGAGGCATCGGCGTGCCGGGGACGGTGTGGTGAGTCGTGAGCAGCCGCCCAGGGCGCTGCTGAACGCGATGATGAGGTCCTCGACTTTGCGGGTGCTGGCTGGCTGGGTGTCGTCCCGGGTGGGTGGCTTCGTCGTGGGCTGCTGTGGGGCGGGGTCGGGCTGGGTGGGGGTTTCGGCTTGCCACAGGGGCAGGAAGTAGGAGGGTTCGCCGTCGAGGAGTTGGATGAGGCGTTCGACGTGTTCCCACTGGCCGCTGGTGGTGCCGTCGAGGAGTGCGCTGATGTGGTCCTGGTCGAGTTCGTTGCCGCTGGTGACGGCGATGGCCCAGGGGGTGGGACTGCCCGCCCGCAGGTGCAGGAACCGTAGTGCGGAGGCGAGCGAGGCGGGAGTGGCCTGGTTGTCGCGGCGGGCCTTGGAGGCTTCCCAGACGCGGCGCAGGACTTCGGGGTCGGCGCCGCAGGCGCGGGCGATCGCGGCGACGTACTTCCAGGTGGGGAAGCGTGCTCCCGACATCAGCCTGGAAAGGTAGCTCGGGGACAGGCCGGTGCGGGTGGCCAGGGCTCTGAGGCTGAGCCCGGATGCACGCTGGAGACTGCTGAGGACGTTGGCCAGGTCCTGCCCGGCCAGGGTCGCCGGCGGAATCGCAACTGTGGGGGGTTCAGTGGGCGGTGTGCCGCGCTGCGTACCGTCGCCGGTGCCTTCCATATGGGCCGGGCCGTTGGCAGCGTGCCCCGGGGGTGCGGGCGGGGACGGGGGTGTGGCGGAAGTGGGGCGCCAGGGGCCGGATGCGCGGCGTGTGGTCATGGTCCATTTCTTGCGTGCGGTGTCCCTGCTCATGCCGAGCGGCGCTCCGATCTGTTCCCAGGAGGCACCGCGATGCTTGCTCCTGGCCACCATGTTCGCGGTCAGGCGTTCAGTAACGACCTGGAGGCGGACCATCTGCTCCAAAGGTGCCGTCACGGGCAGGCCGGGGTGGTCGAGAGCGAGGAGGAGTTCCCGGGAGAGGTGGACGATCTGGTTGAGCTGGACCCGCAGGGCCTGGTCGAACATCTCGGTGTCCGGCGGTTGCATCGCTGCCCGGCGTTGCCGGCCTGCCTTCTGGCGGCAGCGGGAGCTGCAGTACTCGCCGGGGCGCCCGGTGGCTTGAAGGCGACGCTCTTTGCCGCACTGTTTGCAGGTAGGCTGCGAGAAAGTGTTCCCCATCGTGGCGTTTTCCCTTTTCCAGTGACTTGCCCGGGCGACGAAATGGGGATCGGCGCCCGGGATTTGTGACGGAGAGCGGTGTGTGTGCATCCGTTTCGTCGCGCGGATGCGGCGGGATCAGCGTGAGGGCCGAGGGGACTTCGGCCCTCGGATCGTCAGGACACCGGGGGGTCGCCGGGGCGGCTACGGCGGGCCATTACCGCCCAAGCGGCCACTGCAACCAGGGAAGTTGCCACGTCTACCCAGCCGGGGGGAGCCGGGGACGACGATGAGCGCCGGAGTGGCCAGGGCCGGGCTGGTGGGGGAGAGGGTCCGCCAGCTGACCGCTGACAACCGCACCCTCGACGAGCGGCTCAAAGCTGCCCGATCCAACATCCGATTCCAGGACCGCCGCGTCGCCGACCTCGAAGCCCAACTCCTCGACCCACCCGTCGGAAAGTAGCCCAGCAACACCCCGGCGGAGGGGCCCGATTACCCATCAGGTGACCGGGCTCCTCGGCCGGGCCCAGAGCGATCGACGGTTGGCCAGCCGGGCCGCCCGACGCAAGACGGCTTCTGCACGGGGGTGTTCCCAGGCAAGGCTCGGTCGTTCGGGCCGTCGTCGGCAATACGCGCAATCAGGATCACTGCAGACGCCTTCACGCCATTCGTCGCACACCACGCACAGCGCTGCGTCAAACCGTTCGCAGTAGTCCTGCCTGGTGCCGCAACGCAGGCATGATCCGGACTCCGGCCGGACGGCGGAGGGGCGCTTACGAGGCATCCCCCTGTCCGAGGTTCAGCATCTCCGCATCCACCATGGCTGAGAAGGATCGCCATAGGAGTCCACGATCGTGCGGGACCAGTAGACCTCGTCAAGCGGATGCACCAGCCGCCGGAGCTCCCGCGACGCACCTGTCGGCAGCCCGCAGAGGGCCTGCTCCAGCACCTGTCGTGGATGGGCGTCAGAGGGACAGCACGCTTCAACTCCGCAACCACGGGCCTGTGGATCTGTCAGCCTACGGGCCGGCCCGTGAACGGTGCCGACCCACCGAGCCATCGCGTCGGCGATGGCCCCTGGCCACAAATGTGAATCCTCGAACGTGGCAATCTCGCTCTGTGCGCGCGCCGAGACCCCAGAAACGATCTTCCTGCCGTGCTCCGGGCGGAGCCTGCGCGACAGCTTGGCGCGCACCTGGCCTGGCCGTCTACGCGCCATAAGCCTTTCGTTGGTTCGTCATGGACGACATCCTCCCAGAGTGAGGCCATTCCGATCAATGCAGCCCCGACCGTCTGGCCTGTCCGCTGCCCGAGCGGCAGACTTCCTGACCTCTCTTGATCTCCCGTCGATTACATGTACGCTACGTAATCACCGCAGGTCGAAGGCCATCTATGGACTCCTGCGGTCGGTAAAGGGATCGACGATCCACGTCGCGATCAAGTGCTCCATCTGCGTGAGCGTCAGGACTGCGTCGGATTCTGGATCGGCGCCGCGGTCGGCGACATCTGTGCCGGTGAACCCCAGCAGGTGCTCGAACAGCAGCGTCTTGATCGCGCCGAAGACCCGCTCGACGGCGAACTTGTCTGTCTGGCGCAGGACTCGCGCGGGCAGGATGTTGCAGCCCAGTTCGCGTTCCGCCTCCACCAGGTCGTGATTCTTGTAGGGGCCGCCGTGGTCCGTGGTGATCGTCTCCGGCGCGAAGAACGGCAGGCCCGCAACCTCGTGACCGGCGAACTCGGTGATGATCTCCGCCGGGACGCCCGGATAGGGCCAGGCCATGTCCTCGCCCCAGCCCTCGCGCATCGGAAGCGGCATCATCACGTCCCGCAGCAGCATCGCGACGTCGACTGAGGTGTCCGAGCCCAGGGTGAGCCGGAACGCGGGCAGCGAGTGCGTGAACAGGTCCAGCCCCAACGTCAGCGTCGCCGTGACCGGCTCGCCGAACACCGTCTCGCGCAGCTGGACGGGCAGCGGTGTCGAGTCCAGGGCCAGGACCTGCCCCGGCCGGTGGACCACGAACCGGTGCCCGACACCGGCCTCCGCCGCGGCTTCGGCAGTCCGCAGATACCGCTGCCGTCCGCCGCCCGGCCCGAACCATTCCTCCCAGACCCGGGTCAGGGTCCAACGCGAGGGGATCTTGTCGACCGAGAAGTCGGGGAACGTCTCACGGACATACTGGTGCAGCAGGCGGTGCTTGGCCCTCATCCCGATCCGGGACCGGGGCCCGCACTCCTTCCTGACCGCGAAGATCGCCTGACGGATCTCCTCGGTGATGCTGGGATGGCCGATCCTGCGCCGGGTCCAGCGGCCGTCCGCGCAGGCCAGCAGCAGGCTCTCGCCCTCCAGCGTGGTCAGGCCCTGCAGAGTTCGCAGGCCCAGACCCTTCAACCCGAGCGTCTCCGCCTCGTGCGCGGGCATCGCTCCCAGCTCGTCGACCTTGGCCTGCCGCCGCTAAGTCAGCGTCGTCCGCTCGGGATCGTAGGCGGCCCTGGGTTCACCGGGCCGGGCCCGGGACGGATGGCCGTCGCGGAAGCCGGTCGCGGCCTCCCTCACGTGCTCGGTCCTGATCATGGCCTGCTTCAAGCGGGTTTCCGTCAAATCGGCCCGGCTGCGAGGCTGTCTCGCGACTCGCTCCTGCCGGCCCCCGACCTGACGGACGTCCGGGTGGTGGATCAGCCAGCGGATCGTCCGCTCCTCTCTCCGTCCGTCCTTATGGAACAGGCGGAACCGACCGAGCTGCGGCTCGATCGACTCGACCCTCCACTCGACTCCGTTCAGCAGCAGACGGCCGCCGATGGCGAGATCGCGCAGCCTGCCCCCGGTTGTCACGGCCGCCTTCCTGGTGAGGCGCCGAGCCAGACCGGCGATCCGTCGTTCAAGGGATTGCCCAGATCCGTGGCCAACTGCCGGTGCCAGAGCAGATGCGTCGCGTGCGCGCGAGCGACCACCGGCAACCTCGTTGCCCCGGCCATCTCCCCGAATGTGAGCTTCCCCGCCTCCTCGACGGCGGCCAGCAGCTCGCCCTGGAGCCGCATCGGGTCCTGCAACGGGCGACGCTGGGACGACAGGAAATCCAGGACGCTGTGGACGTGCGGACGCCAGCCGGCCACCACCGAATACCGCCATCCGACGGTCTCCGCCACGTGCCGGGCCGCCGCGAACTTCAGGGCGTCGAGCGGTCCGACCAGCCGCTCCGGTCGGACGTCGAACAACCACCCGCCCCCGCCGGGCATCACCGCCAAGAAGTCCGGGGTATGCCGCGCGCGTACCCCCTCGTGCTCGAAGTCCGGCTCAAACGGCTGGGCCAGCACATCCACGACCCGGACGAAGTCCAGTGCGAGCAGCAGACG
Organism: Streptomyces sp. NPDC002671; assembly: GCF_053592475.1. NCBI lineage: Bacteria > Bacillati > Actinomycetota > Actinomycetes > Kitasatosporales > Streptomycetaceae > Streptomyces > Streptomyces sp. NPDC002671. Next base: position 364 of record NZ_JBSFVU010000054.1, on the reverse strand, counting down.
TTGCTCCTCCAGCGACTCGAAGCCGTGGTGGCGGCCGGTCGACACCATGAACTGCAGCCCCGGCCGGTGCCCCTGCCTCGCCCTCCAGGTGAACCCGCGAACCGGAGACGACGAGCCAACGGGCGCCGAGCCCATGTCGCTTACCGGCCATGCCACCGACCCGCCGCCGACACGCCACGACGTGATCCATCGCCGCTGCCAGCCCTCGGACAGGGGCAGCCGGTCCTGTGCCGTTTCGTCACCTGCATGCTCCACGATCAGCATGTCCATGAGGTTCCCCCGAGATGCGGGGAAAGGTGACAGCAGTTCAGATGGGTTTCATGAGAGGAGCCCTGACGATGCCTGCCCCGAGGAAATACCCGCT
>NZ_JBSFVU010000053.1:0-29827 GCF_053592475.1 Streptomyces sp. NPDC002671 | reverse complement strand
CAGGCGGTGGCGGTGGTACAACACCCTTAATCTTCCCTGGTCAAGCAGACCGCTGCCTCGTAGGAGGCAGCGGTCTGCTTGGCGTCTTTCCCGCACTGAACGGGATCTGTGGCACCGGGCCTATGGCCGGGTCGCCTCGGTGGCGCGCAGGTTCCGCAGTGTGCCGTCACCGGCGTCGTGCTGGGACGGGTAGAGCAGCTGCACGGCCACGGTGAGAGGTGGCCGGGCTCGATGGTATGAGAGTCATCCAGCGTACCGATGACGACGGATCCATCGGTGCCGTCCTTGATCAGCGGCCTCACGGCCCGGGTTGGTGCGCGATTGGATGGTCACGGCGGCCAGGGAGCGCAACGCACTGGACAGCGCGGACAACGCCACGCGACCGGAGTGGCCCGCATCGACCACAAGATCGCTTTGCTCCAGCAGCGGCACGCCGAGGAAGAGCACGGCCGGCGAATGAAGCCGCCACCCCCGGACTGGATCGCCGAACTCGGCATCGGCGTCGGCCGGCCGCCCACACAAGTCCACCGCGGCACCTGCCACATGGCCGGCAAACGACGCCACCCCATCGGCCAGGACGAAGCGCGCCGCCTGCTCGCCGACGGCACCAGCGCCTGCACCCACTGCCGACCCGACGCCGACCTCGGCATCCTCGACTCAGCCCAAGGCCGCCCACGTGCCGGATCAACCACGGCAACACAATCCTCGCGGCCGACCGGCTCCCGCCGGGCAGGAGTGCGGTCCGCCCGGCGCGCTTCGCCTCCTCCACGCAGCATGACCGCACCGGCCGTCCGTCAATGTCACGTCGCGAGGAACGGAACAGCCCCGGTCCGACGAGGATGTCGTACCGGGGCTGAGCCACAGCATGTGTGCGTAAAGGGCGGTCGCCTGCACGGCGAAGGGCTCCGCGGGGCTTCAGCCGAACGATCAGCCCGCATGCCGTAGGTGAGGCCCGGGGACACTGTCCCCTTCACCACCACGCCCTTCACTACGACGTGTGCCTCGCAGGCATTGCCACGGCGGGACGGCGGCGCTTGCCGCCGTACGGTGACGGGCCTGCGTCCGGCTCGGGGGATGTCACGGACACAGGCCCGCCACCGTCCATCTTCACCGCCCGCCATGCCACCGGCATGCGCTACGCGCTGCGCCGCGGCTTTCGGGTGGCCTGCTTCTTCGCCGCCGTCTTCCTCGCGGGGGCCTTCCCTGCCGGCTTTATCGCCGCGGCCTTTATCTGCGGCTTCGGCATCTCGTGCACCTCCGCCTCACCCTCCCCGCGGGATGCCCTGGCCTGCTCGATGCTCGCATTCAGGGCGGCCATCAAGTCGAGCACCGGGGCCGGCTCCTCCGGCTCCGCCGCCTTCGGAAGCGGCTTCTCCTCCCGCTTGGCCTCGATGATCTGGGCGATCGCCTCGGTGTAGCGGCAGACGAACTCCTCCCCTTCTAGGGAGTCGATGGTCATGGTGTCCATGAGGGCGAGGGCCGCTTCGATCTCCCCCTCGGGCACCGTGACCGCAGGCGGCAGAAGTTCGGTGGGGTCGCGGATCTCGTCCGGCCAGCGCATGGCATGCAGCACGAGCACGTCGTCCTTCACCCGCAACAGGCCCAGCCGCTCCCCCGGCCCGACCACGCATACTTCGCCACAGCCACCTTGGAGGAACGGCCCAGCGCCTTCACGAGCAGCTTGTACGGCTTGGCCGCGACCTGCCCGGCGGGCTGGAGGTAGTAGCCCTCGCCGATGCGGAGGGGGTCGATCGACGCCAGCGGTACGAACGCGTCGCTCTCGATCGCTTTCGCGGTGGGCAGCGGAAGATTGCTGAGTTCCTCGTCTGTAATGGGAATGACCTGCGTCTTGGTCAGCTCGTAGCCCTTGCCGATCTCGTCCTGGGAGACCTCCCGGTCCTCCAGCTCGCACACCTTCCGGTAGCGGATCCGGCCCTGATCGGCCAAGTGCTACTGATGGAACCTGATGCAGGTGGTCCTCGGTGGCGCTGACCACCTGCATCGGGAACGTTATCTCGGATCATGCGAAGGCGTCAGGCATGTGAGTCACTGGGCTCGTACGCGAACATGCCTGGCAGGTATCCAAGGGCTGTGAGGTACGTGAGTCTCGGGAATCGACCCCAGTATCGGCCCAAACACCGGTTCAGTTGGCATTCACACCGTCCGCGTCAGTCAGGTCCGTGTCTCACAGGTTGGCGGCGGTCAGGTCTGCACCGGCCAGGTCCGCGCTGTTCAGGTCCGCCCCGGACAGGTCCGCGCCTGTCAGGTTTACAAAGTGCAGGTTCGCGCTGGACAGGTCCGCACCGTGCAGGTCTGCCCTGATCAGATCCGTACCGGACAGGTCCACGATGTCTAAGGGTTGTCCCGCAACTGATCTTGGCCTGAAGGTGGTTGGTCAGGACTGGATCCTGGGGACCACTGGGGCGCTCCGCCGCCACGGTCGCGTCGTTCTCGTGGAATGTCCGGTTTGATCACTTGGTGTCCAAGGCGGCCCAGGATGCGACGGGTGACGGGCGGATCCTCTGGGGAAATGAGCGGCAGGGTCCCCCTGGTACGCGGTACGGTGCGCCGATGCCAGCGATCAAGAAGTTCCAAGTCACCTTTGACTGCGCAGAACCGGAGCGCCTAGCTCGCTTCTGGTGTGAAGTGTTGGGGTACGTCATACCGCCGCCACCGGAGGGGTTCACCACCTGGGACGATTTCAACCGCACCCTGCCTCCTGAGAAGCAGGGATCATGGTTCGCCTGCAGTGATCCCTCAGGCGTGGGCCCGCGCCTGTACTTCCAGCGCGTCCCCGAAGGCAAGATCGTTAAGAATCGGGTGCATCTCGACGTCCGGGTCGGCACCGGGCTTGTGGGGGACGAGCGCCTCGCCACGCTCGAAGCCGAGTGCGCACGACTGGTCGCGCTCGGTGCGACCCACGTGCTAACGCTGTACGCCGATGACGAAAACGAGTCGTGCATCCCGATGCTGGACATCGAGGGCAACGAGTTCTGTATCGACTGAACATCCTCCGAGCCGGGGAGGTGGGAAGCCACCTCCCTTCGGCCTCTCTGGTCTCGTATGGGGCGGGAGTTACCGCGCGAGGGCGAGGTTGTGCAACCGGGCGATGCCGAGCATGGCGGTGTCAACGCCGTCGCCTTTCAGACGGCAGTCGCGAAGGATCTTCCAGGCCTTCATCCGCGCGAAGGCGTGCTCGACGCGTGCGCGGATCTTGCGGTGGGAGTCTCAATGATGAAGTCAAGCCGCCTGCGTGATGGGCGGGGCGGAGGTGAAGATCCGTCCGTCACGCAGCAGCGCCCACAGCACACTCGCTCGGCGACGGGCCAGCGCGATGACGGCCTGGACGTGCTTGCAGCCCTCGGCACGCTTCTTGAGATAGAAGACCCGGTTCGGTCCCTCACGGATGATGCTGGTCTGCGCGGACATGTAAAACACCCTGCGCAGGCGGCGGCTGTAACGCTTGGGGCGGTGAAGATTGCCGGTCCGGCGGCCGGAGTCGCGCGGGACGGGCACCAGCCCAGCCGCCGAGGCCAGATGGCCGGCGTCCGCATAAGCGGCCAGGTCGCCGGCGGCTACGACAAACTCCGCCCCGAGGATCGGCCCCATTCCGGGCAGGGACTCGATGATCTCCGCCTGCGGATGGCTGCGGAAGGTATCGCGGATTTGCTTGTCGACGCGCTTGAGCCGGTCGTCCAGGGCCAGGATCTGTGCGGCCAGATCGGAGACGATCTGCGCGGCGACGTCCTCGCCGGGCAGCACGGTCTGCTGGGCCTGCGCGGCCCGCAGTGCGGTGGCCGCGACACCGTCGGCGCCCCGGACGCCGCGGTTCGCCAGCCATGCCGTGAGCCGGACCCGGCCGCGGCGGCGGATGGCTGCGGGTGTTTGATATCCGGTCAGCAAGACCAGCGCGCCCTTGCGAGCCGAGTAGTCGAAGGCGCGCTCCAGGGCGGGGAAGACACCGGTGAGCACGTCGCGGAGCCGGTTGATCATCCGCACTCGGTCGGCCACGAGGTCGGAACGGTGAGCTGTCAGCAGCGCGAGGTCGGCGGCCAGCTGGGCGGGCACACCAATGGCGGCGAAGTCCTGGCGGTGGCGGGCGGTTTCGGCAATGACGTAGGCGTCGCGCGCGTCGGTCTTCGCCTCGCCCCGGTAGGCGGCCGACATGCGGTTGACGGTGCGGCCGGGCACGTAGACGACTTGCTGGCTGTGCGCCGCGAGCAGGGCCAGCAGCAGCGCGGACGAGGTTCCAGATATGTCCACTGCCCAGTGGACCTCGTCCGCCAGGTCCAGGATCTCGCCGAGCGCGGTCAGGATCGCCGACTCGTCATTGTCGATCTTCTTCGACCATAGCGTCGCGCCTGTTTCATCGACCACGGCCGCCCAGTGGTGGCCTTTTCCGGCGTCGATGCCAGCCCAGGCCTGGGTCCGTTGCTTGCTCACTCGCCCCTCCTCGTTCCGCACAGCAGTGCCGTCGGCCCGAGGAACACCCCACTGTCATCTCCGTAATCAGCGACCGCACAAGGCGCGCACATCTCAATCAGCAGCCAGGGCGCCCCGGAGAGCCGGGCGGCCACTCCCACCGAGCCACATCCGACAAGGCGTTGTCAGCCACACCCGACTCTCCCGGGCCGACAAACAAGGGAAAGTCCGGTGCATCGACGAACTGCCAGCTCCTAGAATGCGTGGGTGAACCTTTCGCATCTCGGCGCGCCGATCGGGCCGATGATCCGCGTCCACGGCGGGTTCGCCAACCGGATGTACCGGCTCGACACCGACCAGGGGTCGTTCGCGGTGAAGGAGTTGAACCTCGTCGACCGCCGCTGGACCTATCGCGTCGAAGACGTGTTCAGGTTTGAGCGGGCGGCCTTCGCTGCCGGCATTCCGATGCCAGAGCCGATCTCGACCAGCCACTACACTCTCGTTCACCGATGGGTCGAGGGCGAGAAGGTGCCCGAAGCGCCGGTGTCGGCGGCGTACGCGTTTGAGATCGGTGAGATCCTCGCGCGCATCCACGCGCTCGACGTCGCGTGGACCCATGTGTCGATCGAGGACCCGACGTCACGGGACTGGCCCGAGCTCGCCGCGCGGGCGGCGGCGACCGGACAGCCGTGGGCCGACGAGCTCGCCTCTCACGTCGAGACGTTCCTCGCGATTGCCCACTTCGTCGACACCTGCGAACGGCCAGGCCCCGTCGTGCTGACCCACAGGGACATCCAACCGTGGAACCTGCTCGCTCAAGAGGGTCGGCCGGTGGTGCTCGACTGGGAGCTCTCGGGGATGCTCGACCTGTCCAGTGAGCTCGGCTCGACCGCGCTGAGCCTCGCGAAGGGACCTGGCTTCGACGACATCAAGCCCGCCATCTTCCGCTCAGTTCTCGACGGCTATGTCGCGGGGGGCGGAGCGCTGCCGCCGTCAGGTCCAAGCTGGTTTGTGTTCATGATCGGCGGCTGGCTGGGGCACACGAGGTGGAACATCCTCCGGTGCCTCGCCGGTGTCGAGGCGAGCACCGGCCCTGACCTCGCGCTGTCGCACGAGTCCGTGCGCAACGGGGTGCGCGGCCTCCCCGACCTGTTCGGCCGACTACCGGAGCTCGAGGCGCTGCTCGTGTGACAGTGACCTGTGTCGGTGCTTGGTACGCGGCGTAAGGCGCGCTCCCGGTTCCGCTCGGGGCCATAGTCGATGACCTGCACCGACGCGGACGCGCGGACACCCGTCTCGGACCGGCCAGGACACCGGACGCACGAACGTAATCGCGGGCGTCGCCGCCTGGCTTGACGCGCTCGCAGCAGACGCCGACCGCGGCAAGCCTGCTCTCGATTGTGCGCCTGGATGCGGTCCGAGCCGGACGACCACGGCCTCTGCGCTTGTACATCTCGCGGTCGCAGCCGGGCGGGCGGCCATCGGCCTGATCGCGCTTCTCCAGGATGGTGTGCGCCGGGCCCCGGCGGCGTGCTGGTGAGCTCGGCAGACGGGCCCATCACCGAGTGACTGGCGGCCCGAACGGTGGTGGTCCGGGCCACCGCTGTGCACCTTTACCAGTGCCTGCGCGTCCTTGGCTACGGACGGTTAGAGACGTTGCCGGCTTGGACGCTGGTCTCAGCACCCGTGACGGCCGTGCCCGCGGCGACGAGCGCGGTAATGGCGAACGCGGCGGCCAGCACTGCGCCGATGCACTTCTTCACTGGATTCCCCCCTCTATTTCGGAGCCTCGTTCCAAGGCCCGATCCATGATCAACAACGGATACGGTACGGACTCGCCCCGACGGAAGCCACACCTCCACATGATCACCTCGCACGGCATCACGAACTGACCTCATAGCCTGACACGCAGGCCCGACCGCCAGCGCCGGACAGCAATGCGGCAGTCGACCGCTTCGTACAGGCGGACAACAGGCCTTGGTCTTGGAGGGGGGCCTGGTCGTGGCATCGAACTCCCCACGCCGCACACAGGCCGACCGATGAGCCACCAACTACACCGCAGCCATCTCCCCGTACATCACGGAGAACATCAACCGGTTCGGCAAGTACTCCACCCACGAGCTCGGGATCGAGCCGGAAGCCTACGCCCCCAAGCTGGACATGGACTCCACTCAGCTCCGCGAGCAGGAACCGGCCGCCGACGGCTTCGCACGGGCTGCCTGGCCCGGCCTGGTAGAACCTGGGTCAGCGCGGAGCTGACAGCGGTCACCGCCCGACGGCAGAATCAGGGTGAACATGACGGCACCGACCACGGCCTGGCCCTCGATTGACAAGCCGATGTTGCGTGTTGCGCCTCCCGGCATGCCTCGCGCCCCCGCAGTGCCCTTCACGCCCCCTGGGCTCTCCGTTTCCAGGCGAACGGCCCAGGGGATATTCCAGTCACCAATAGGCGATCCTTTTCGCCAGGGTCTCTCGATCCCATTCCGCAGCGATCCTGTCCGCGTTGAGTGGCATCTCACCCCACCTCCCACTGGAGGAAACCATGCCCAGGCGAATCTTCCGCATGCTCGCGGTGCCGCTACTTGTTACGGCACCGGTGGTGTACATCGCCCCCCTGGCCCACGCGTCCACCACAGTCACAATCGTCAATGCAGGCGAAGAGGGGCCAAGGTTCATCGGCGTCATCATTGACTACTCGTGCGACCCGGGGCCGGTCACACAGATGCAGGTCTTTTCCCTTCCTGGGGGAGCTGGGATCTTCAACTCCAGCAGCACTCCCGCGCTGGTGTGCGACGGTGCGGTCCACCGTGATGACTTTCCCATCCACAGTTTCGGCGCGCAGAGTGGAGACACAGTCACCGTGACCGCTGCTCTGGAGGATGCCGGTGGCAACACTGTCGGTGCTGCCACTGACACCGAGACTCTCACATTGTCGTAACAGACACCGTGCGACGGCGCCGCTCTTCCATCAGGTGATCCCGAGTGTTCCAGGCGTCCGTCACCGAAACAGGCCAGCCGCCCCGAACCGGGGCCCGCCGGAACCACCTACTCTCGATGACGGGCAGGTCGGTGGCATTGACCAGGATCTCGTCCAGCACGTAGCGCGCCTCGCGGTGCGTGGCCACGGTCACCTTCATGCCGAGGGTTGAGTGCTGGTCGCTGACGTGGGTGTAGGTGTAGCTGCACCGGCAGCGTGATCAACCCCCGAAGGACTTCCGGAGCCGACCACTAACCTCGCGCTTCACCAGCTGGGGTATCTGAGGCGTGATCAGAGAAGCGGGGAGTGCCTCTGATCTGGGGCGATGGGGCTTGTCCAGGGTCCTGTTCGTCGTCAGGAAAGGTGCACTCCTCAGGTGAAGAGAGCATCGGGGTACCCGCGTGTCCGCGTCGAGGTGATGGTCATGGAGTGCACTTACGGCCATCTGCCGTCGGGGACGTGCACCCCGCGACCGACGGCCCGAAAGTCGTACGCACGTGCGGCGAGTAGACTCTATGATCACTCCGCCCCAGCGTCCGCTGCAGCCACACACGCCTCCGAGGCAGGCCGAAGACGATGACGAGCACCGCCCGCAAAGCTCCCTGGATCCTTGCCCGCTCCGCGCAGGCGGCGATAGCTGCGGCCGCCGTGGCGGACGTGTTCCGCGTGGCGGCAGTCCGGGATCACTACCTGCACCACGCGGATGCGTCCCTGCATAAGTCGGGCTTCATCTCCAGGATCTTCCTCTATCTGATGACTCTCGCGGTCGTGCTGTTCCTCGTGTGGCTCGCCCGGTCCCGGCGCAACGCCCAGGAGCTGTCCCCCCGGGCCTCGGTCCCGAGTCGGGGCTGGACGATCGGCGCGTGGTTCATCCCGGTGGTCCACTTCTTTGTCCCTCGCCGGTTCGTCCTCGACATCGGGCGCGCGAGCTCCGCGTCGTGGGAGGAGAAGCGAGACACGACACTGGTGAACCTGTGGTGGGTCGCCTGGATCACGCACGCGGTGGTCCTCGTGGTGGGGGGCCGGGTGGCCCCGGGGTCGATGGCCTTCCTCGTGGTGACGGAGGCGCTCATGATCGCGGCGGCCGTGCTGCTGGGGCTCGTCATCGAGCGCATCACGGCGTTGCAGAGCGCCGCCCTCGGCGCCACCGTCCCAGTCGCACCTCTCGCCCAGGCGTGAGGCAGTTCCCTTGATGCGCTCCCCCACAGCGACGTGATTTGCTGCGCGCGTGACCGGCATTACCCTAGCCTCGGTTCTACGTACGAGCTGTCCGAGGCTTGATCAAAAAGACGAGAAGTGCTCCTGAACTGCAACGATGGGACTTGTCTAGGGTTCAGTCAGTCGCGTGGAAAGCAGCACCTCTCAGGTGAAGAAGAGTATTGGGTTGTACCCGCGTGTCCGCGTCAAGGGCGGTGGCAGTCGGGTGGTCTCGCAGGCCGGGGCGGTGCTGCTGGTCGAGACGGTCCGCAAGTCCGGCTTGGACGCTGCGATATCGGCAGCGCTGGCGCCGTGGCGCAAGTCGCGGACGGTGCACGATCCGGGCAAGGTCCTGCTGGATATGGCGCTCGCAACGGCTTTGGACGGGGACTGCCTCGCGGATGTCGCGATGCTGCGGGCCGAGGTCGACGTTTTCGGCCCGGTGGCATCAGACCCCACGGTCTCCCGGCTCATCAACGACCTCGCCGCCGCCGGACCGAAGGCGCTCACCGCGATCCGCATGGCGCGAGCCGAAGTACGGTCGCGGGTCTGGGAGTTGGCCGGTGAAGACAGTCCGGCCGCCGGTGGCAGCGTGATGGTGGACATCGACGGCGTGCTGGTCCTCGCGCACTCCGAGAAGCAGGACGCCACCGCGACCTGGAAGGAGACCTTCGGCCATCATCCGCTCGTGGCGTTCGTCGACCACGGCCAGGCCGGTTCCGGGGAACTGGTGGCCGCGCTTCTGCGGCCCGGCAACGCAGGCTCTAACACCGCGAGCGATCACATCGCCACCACCGGGCTCGCCCTGGCCCAACTCCCCAGACACCTGCGGCGAAGCCGGCAGACACTGATCCGCACCGACTCCGCCGGCGGCACCCACGCCTTCCTCGACTGGCTCTCCCGCCGGGGCCGGTGGCTGTCGTATTCCGCCGGAATGACCATCACCGACACCATCCACCAGGCCGTGGTGAAGATCCCGAAGAAGGCGTGGACACCGGCCTACGACGCTGGCGGCACCGAGCGGCCCGGCGCCTGGGTCGCGAAGATCACCGACATCCCCGACCTGAGCACGTGGCCGAAAGGCATGAGTCACCCGGCTCCGATCCGGGTGACCTGCCGGACATCGAACCGCCGCCTGCAAAGAACATGTCGCCGATCGAAGCCCGTATCCGTGGACGTCACGCCATCGTCCACGTCCTCCTCGACCAAGGCCACGGGATCCGGGAGATCGCACGCGAGTTACACATGGGTGGGAACACGGTCCGCCGATGCGCCCGCGCGGCAACCCCGGAGGAGTTGCTCAGTGGCCGACGGCAACCACGGCCCAGCCAGCTGGATCGCTACAAGCCCTAATTCGTCGGTAGCGGTACCGACGCGGCTTCTCGGAGCACTGCCGGACTGTGCGAGTGCGGGACTGTGACGCCTTCCTGGACCCCGGCTGACGAAGCCTCCACTGAGAGCGGCGCATGACCCCGTACTTGTGAGCATTGGGGCATGACGCCTTACGTCATCCTGGCCCCGAGCCCTCGCGGGAGACCGGCCCGGGTCCCCGTGCTCATGCTGGTGGATACCGTCGCCGGCGTGAACAAGGAGACTGGCACGCAGCCGCCGAGCGGCACCTGTTCAACTGCATGATCGGGCAGCTCTACCACTGCCTCCAGACCGGCGAACTGTTCGATGAGCTCATCGCATTCCCCTCCCAACTGGCCGCAGCAGCTTGACAACTTGGCATCGTGAGATGTCTACCTGGATAGCCGCTGGGCTGAAGGCCACACCAATGCGGTTCACCTGCACGCTGAGCTGAAGAAGCTTGGCTACCAGGGCAGCTACCAGATCATCAGTGACTACCTGCGGCCGCGGCGCCGACGCCGTATCCGCGTCGTCGGGCCCGCGCCGCCTGGGGTCCGGCAGGTGACCGGGTGGATCATGCGACACCCCGACCGACTCTCGGAGAGTGAGGGCTTGCAGCTGACCGAACTCCTCACCCGTTGCCCTGAGCTCGCGGCAGCCCGCCGTCTCGTCCGCAGTTTCGCCGAGATCCTCTCCACCCGCACTGGCCAGCATCTGAAGGACTGGGTCGTCAGCGCGCGTGCCGAGGAACTTTCTGGCCTCCAGTCCTTCGCTACCGGCCTGGAGAAGGACTGGGACGCCGTCATCCAGGCCTGACCACTCACTGGAACTCCGGTCCCGTCGAAGGCCGGGTCAGCCACATCAAAATGGTCAAGCGCCAGATGTTCGGCCACGCCAAACTCCCGCTCCTCCGTAAGCGGGTATTGCGTACCGCCGCCCGATGACGGCCCTGCTCAGACAGGACGCAGTCGCCGGAGTGCGCACTCCGTCGGCCAGCAGAGCGCTCGCACGAACACGTTCGTGACCATGAAGTAACCCGGACTCACCCAACCGTCCTCTTTGCTGGCGAGCCCTGGACCGCCCTCGCGGTAGTAGCGACGCAACATGCGGCGGCGCAACGGAGCCCCAGCCACCAAGAGGACCGGAGAGGCGACGACTGCACCGACGGTCACGGCGAGCCGGACTGCCTGGATCCTGACCACACTCTCTATCCTCACGGCTCCAGTCTGCCGATCCGAAATGACTCGTCCACCGCTCTCACGGAATGTGTGCCAGAACCGAGAACGGTTCTGGCACAGATCTTGGGGAGCCGTCGCGGAGAGTCATCTCGGTGTTCGAATGCGCTCGTTGATTGGCTGTTCAAGGGCTCGGCAGTCAGGTGACGGATGAACCAGCTTGGGGTGTTCCGCTACGTACCGATCGCCGTGGATCGCCAGCATCGCCCAGTGCCACGCCTCGTCGTGAAGGATCAGCCTGCGGTTCGACGCCTCAGCCGATTCGTATGGGGGGCGCTGCGGGGCGTAAGCGCCGTGAGTCGGTACGGATGCAGGCGGCCGAGCTGTTCGAGCAGGGCATCAAGCCGTTGGAGGTGGCGCGGCGTCTGCGGTTGGGCCGGAAGTCCGCCCGCGCACCCTGAACGCACCGCCGAACTCCCCCGGTAACCGGCCTCGCTTCACAGGTCGTTGGGGGACCTCCAGACACCTTTGCCGGGACATCCGGCCCGTGGGCCTTGATGTCCCGGAGGTTGGCAAGGTCAGCCGATTCCGGTGACTGGCAGGGCCGTGGTCCAGTTGTTCCTGATAGCGCTGACCGATCGTGCTCCCAGCATGCTCGTACTGTGCCTTCACAAGGCGATCGGCCGGTATCCGAGGGCAGTGTCGACGATCTGCTGTGCCGAGGCGTGCTGCAGGTCGGTCGGCGGATGGAAGATCAGGTCGCTGATCCGGGGATGCGGCACGTTGGCTTTGAGAAGTCGCAGGTAGTAGTCGCTGTCCGGGCTGCCGGCGAGGAGGCGGCCGACGATCTCCACCAGCTCGCCGGTGGTGATGTCCCCGATCCGGGGGCGAGCCGGCCTGGCGGCCTCAAGCGCGAACTCGACCAGGTCCCTGCTGCCGTCGTACTCAGCGAAGTCGAAGGCCTCGTAGGCGTGGCCGGTATTTGCGTTGAATGCTCTGATCTCCTCATCCGCGCCCTCTGCTCCACAGAGCAGCAGGCTGGCGATTCTGTCGATGTCACGGCAGAGCTCGTCCAGCTGTTGTCGGCTCACCGGCGGGGGCATCAGTTCCGGGCGCAGGTCCACGGCCCGCATTATGCCGCCGGCCTCCGCCCCCGCACTGCAGGACGCGACCATGCGGCGGGAGGCCAAGACCGAGACCTCTTTCATCGCGTCTTCGCCCAGGCCTCCGGTAAGGGCGCTCGGTCACCGTGCGTGGTCGCCGGGTGCGTAGTGGCGCCAGGTCAGGCCAAGGCCCTGCTGGACCACGAGCACACCCGGATGCGCATCGGGCAGGTCGCCGTCCCCTTCGGCATCTGCGCCGAACCCAGCAACGTCAAGGCCAGCGGGCACGCCTGCCCGTTCCGGTTCCGTTGCCTGGGCTGCGATCACTTCCGCACGGACCCGTCCTACCTGCCCGGCCTGCGAACCTACCTGGACACCCTGCTACGGGACCGGGAACGCCTTGCCGCGACGAGCGAACTCGACGAATGGGCCCGCACCGAAGCCACCCCGTCAGACGAGGAGATCACCCGGCTGCGGCACCTCATCCGCAGAGTCGAGACCGACCTTGTCAGCCTGTCCTCGGAGGACCGCGAGCAGATCCGGGAGGCTACCGCGACCCTGCGCAAGAGCCGCACCGGCCAACTCGGCATGCCCATGGCCGGACCGCCCGCCTCCAACCTCCAACTCGAACGCGACGCATGAACCGACCATCACCGACCGGCTCTCTCGCCCAGGCCCGCGCCGACGACTCCGCCCACTGGCGCCGCCGCGTCTTCAAGGCCCTCGACGACCTCGCCAGCGACGGCCAACCGATCGGTGTGTCCGCCGTCGCGCGCCTGGCGGGCGTTCACCGCAGCTTGATCTACCGGCACAGCGACCTGCACGCCGCCGTGCCCGCCCGCGCTGCCCAACCGCCTGACGGGCCCACCGGCCCACAAGCCAGCCGCCAGTCCCTGCTGGCCGACCTGGCCAACCTCACCGAACGCAACACCCGGCTGGCCCGGCACATCACCCAGCTCGAACGACGGCTGTCCGAAACCCTCGGCCAGGACGCCTGGCGCGCCTCCGGGCTCGGTGCGCCCGGCGACATCGACGCCCTCCAGCAGCAGGTGGTCCGACTCGAACAGCAAGTCGCCGACCTCAATACCCAGCTCGCCGAACGCGACGAAGACCTGGAAGCTGCCCGGGCCACCAACCGGGAATTGATGACCCAGCTCAACAGCACCCCTCACCGCCCCCGCTGACCTGCGAACCCAGTTATCAACCGCCTGGGACTGGTCGGTGGATCGCGGCTTTCGCTTTGGGGTGCGAACGTGACGGTTCTGCTCGGCGGTCAGGCGGGAACACCGGCCCGGTTCAGGACGGCGGCCATCTCGTCCTCGGGGAGCGCCGGGTTTTCACCCGCGCTGGACGCCAGTTCAGGGACATGAAGCGCCTCGCAGAGCCGGTGGAGCGGCAGGCGCGGGTCGCCGGCCGCCGCCTGGCGCGTCCAGACCGCGGGGTCATGGCTGAGCCGTTCGATCAATGCGGGCGTGGCGGCCGGGTCCCGGACGGCCAGCCGACGGTAGTTCCCGTCCGGGTGGTCCGCGTAGCGCGCGGCGAGACCCTCGCGGGGGAAACGGGGGTGCGTCTCCGCCATCCAGGCGGAGAACGTCCCACCGAGCCGCGCGTACACACGCATCAGGACCTCCTCCGGGGTGTCGGGGTGGTGCACACTCAAGAGGTCCTCCACCAGGGGGTCCTCGGTGCGCGCGAGCAGGCGCACGAGGTCGGGCGGCAGGTGGGGGCTTTGGGCGGCAGTGCGCGGGAGCAGCGGGTGAGCGGAGGTCGCGGCCCGTCGCAACACCTCGGGGTCGGCGAACCCGTTCCGTACCCACTCCACGTCCCCCCTGTCGAACGCCCCCACCGTGAAGTCGATCGCCATGCGCCGCGTCTCGCCCAGTTCAGGCCTGAGAGAGACAGCGAGCCGTACTGTCTCGTCGGGGTCGACGGCGAGCCGCTCCACGAGGTCGGTGGGCAACGAGGGATTCTCGGCGAGGGCAGCCAGGTGCGTCCGCTCGGCGACACACCGTTCGGCGTCGGCGCGGTGCAGGAAGCCGCGGCGCAGCGCCTCGGCCGCGGACTTCGGATCGCGGAGCAGTTCGGCGGTGACGTGGGCGTCGCGTCGGCACTCCCACAACGCGGCGGCCCGTCGCACCTCGGGGTCAGGGTCGGCCAGCAGAGCTGACCGCTCGCCCGGCGCCAGGATCTCCCATGCACGCACCGCGCCCCGGCGCGCCGCCGGATCATGGTGCGTAGCCAGCGAGGCCACGAACGACGGCACCAGGTGGGGCGAGTCCAGCAGAGCCGCTCGTACGGAAGCATCTGGGTCGTCGAGCAAGCGGGCACATACGGCGTCCGGCAGCGGCGCGACCACCGTACGCGGGGTGCGCCACTCGGGTCCGTACGCGAGAGCAGCCCGCACCTTGGGGGAGGGGTCGTCCACAAGCCGGGCCCGCTGTGCAGACTCGGCCCTGGTGCTCATCACGAAGTCGATCCGGGCGCACGGGTCCGGGTGGGCCAGGATCACTGCGACGGCCGGCTCGGGCAGTCCGGCTCGCTGGAGGGCGTAACGCGGAGCGTCACTGGCACCGTCGAAGGCCAGCAAGCGCAGCAGCAGCGGTGTCGGCAGCGCCGGATTGCGGGCGACTCCGTCCAGCGCGGATGCGTGGAACGCCACCATGATTCCCCTACCCCTGTGTCTTCCCCGATTGGTCCGCGACCATGATCTCCCGTATGTCCGTCAGGAACCACCAAACGGCACCAGCTGTCCGGCCGGGTCTGCGGTGTCCGGGTACCGGGAACTCGGCCATGCCGAGTGACATCGGGTCCTTGCCATGCACGACATCTGTCGGCCACCGTTCCACCCGCCTTTGAGACTTTGGCCAGCACAGACGCCGATCGCATGGAAGGTGCCTAGGCCGCCAGCCCAACAGAAGCGACATGGTCAGCGAATGTCGTTGAGCCAGTCGCCCGGGATCAGCTCACGGACGCGGTCGAGGTCTTCTGCCGTCCGGCCGCGGGCGAGGATGGCCGCGCCGTCATCATCGCGCAGCAGCACGTCTCGGCCCAGGAACCACCGGGTCTCCTCGCCGATGGGGTACGTCGGGAACGGCAGTCGGACGGAGTTCGTCTCCAGCAACTCGACACTGTCGTCATCCGGGTCGAGGAAGTCACAGAGCTCTTCATCAGCCTGGAGCGACTCGGACAGAATAATTTCGACGAAGCAGAGGGAGAGACGCTCCAGCCACTGCTCCCATCGCTCGGCGCTCTTGTCGGCAAGGTCAAGCCGAATGAACACCGCAGGATCGTCCTGTTGAAGGCCGTCGAGGAGGACGCCCCAGGATGCGGCTCCCTGGTTCTCGTGCCGAAAGACCAGAGCCTCCTTGGCGTCATCCACGTACAGGTCGGCCGGTCCGAGCAGCACATCATGGTTGCTGGTGAGGTCCCGCCGGCGCCCGAACAGCAGATACGCCTCGCGCAACGCCGCCGGCAGGCGGACACCCAGCCGCTCCTCGGCAGCGACCAGATCGTCCTCATGCACCACTTCGGCTTTCAACGCCTCTGGCAAGAGACGCAGCAAGATCGAACTGTTGTGTCATGCCAGGACGATAGCCGTCCCGCTCATCAGTCCTCTCCGCACCCCGACACGCCGACCAGGTGTTCTCGGAACTCAGCAACGTTCTGAACCCGCTTGATCAACATCTGTTGCTCGAACTCGGCATCAACCGTTCTCGCCTTATGCCGACGAAGCCAGGTGTCCGCACTGCAGGCGCGGGCATACGAGCGGCCCCGATGCCGGGCGGTATCGGGGCCGCCGACCCGCACAGGTCCCGCCGCGGGGGGGCACCGGAACTCGCACGCATCGCCAAGACAACGCACCCTGTGCGTGCAGGTCACGCCTCCAGCCGGACACCCGTCCTGTCCGGCCTGTGCCGCTCGAAAGGTCGTCGCTGCAGGTCACGCTGCGTATCTGTACTCGTTGATGAGGCCGCCAAGGATCCGGGTTCGCAGCAGTTTGTGAGCGCCGACGTCTACCGCGGTGGGCTGGTCCTGGGCGTCGGGTGGTAGCTGGTTGCGGGCCTGGTGGGGCCGGTGCTCGTTGCGGTGTCTCTGGTAGGCGACCAGGACCTGCCGAGCATGTGCTTCGTCCAGGATGAGAACGTGGTCGAGGACCTCGCGGCGGATGCCGCCGATGACGCGCTCGCAGTGGGCGTTCATCCGAGGCCGTCCCGGTCGCGCAGTAGGAATCGCAGGGACTCCATGCGTACGCCGAGGTCCGCGGCGAGATTCCTCGCCTGCTGCAGCGTCCATTCCCGCGTCGGGTGGGACGTGACGCCGGTGATGTGCAGGCGTCGGGTGCCGTGCTCGAGGAAGGCCGGCGCGTACAGCCGCCTGCCGAGCGCAGTGTCCATGTGGAAGAAGTCCGCCGCGATGATGCCCTCGGCCTGGGCGGTGAGGAACGCGCGCCAGGCCGGGCCGGAGCGACGTGGCACCCGGGTCGATGCCCGCTGCGTAGAGGATCTCCCACACTGTCGAGGCTGCGATCCGGTGCCCGAGCTGAGCCAACTCGCCCTGGATCCGTCTGTGGCCCCATCGCGGATTCTCTCTGGCGAGTCGGAGTACGAGCTTCTTGAGCGCCATGGCGGTGGGCGGACGACCGGTGCGCCTGTGCGTGCTGTAGTCCCACTTCGCCGCGATGAATCGTCGGTGCCAGCCGAGCAGGGTGCCGGGCGTGACTGGGAAAACGTCGCGCCGACAAGGCTGAGGTAACAGGCCGGGGAGGGCGGCGAACCAGAATCGATCGGCTGCCTCGTAGCGGACCGGGCCGGCCAGCTGCCGGCGCAGCACTGCGTTCTCGTGCCGCAACACGAGAAGTTCCGCGTCTTTCGCCGCGTTGCTGCGAAGCAGCGCCGACGGCAGGGAGAGCAACTTCGCGGGTCACCTTGTACAGAAGGGACACGATCACCCGGACATGCTCCCAGCCTACGAGCCATCACCGCTCCTACCAGCGGCGGTGAATTTTCGAGCGGAACAGGGATTGAAGACTGACGATGCTATGCCGCTGTTGAGGTCCTGACTGCCGATGTGCACCGTCGATGGGTGGCCTCAGACGTTCCCGCCGGGCTGGCCGGCGACCAGGGTGACGGTGAACTCTACGAACTCGGCGGGTCGCACGGGTGCGACGCCGATGTCGCAGACCATCTGACCGGCGTCGATCGTCGTCTGCATGTTGTTCGTGTTGTCGCAGATCACGTAGAACGCCTCTTCGAGGTTACGCCCCAGAAGCGCCCCCTGCCGCCACTGGTCGGTCAGGAAGCTGGTGACAGATTGCCGGAGTGCTGCCCGCAACCGGTCGTCGTTCGGCTCGAACACCGCCCACGTGCTGGACTGTTGGATGGAGGCGGAGAGGAACGAGACGAGGCGCCGGACATTGAGGTAGCGCCAGTCGCGGCTGCTGGACCGTGTTCGCGCACCCCATACCAGCAGCCCCCGGTTAGGGAAGGTGCGCAGGCAGTTGACGCCCTTGTCGTTGAGGTCCCCGTTCTGGTCGTCGGTGAGCACGTTGGAGAGGTCGAGGACACCGCGCAGGTTCTGGTTGGCCGGCGCCTTGAACACGCCGCGTTCGGCGTCCGTACGGGCCCAGACCCCTGCCACATGGCCCGACGGAGGCACTGTCCGCGGCACCCCGTCCACCCCCGGGACCTTCACCCACGGGTAGTAGAGCGCCGTGAGCGCCGCCTCGTTCGTGTCGGGTGAGGCGAGCGTGTCGACGAATTGCTTGAGCAGGTCGACGGACTGGTCGGGCGGCGTGTCGACCACTGCGAGCCTGTTGCGCTGCTCGGCGCAGTGGGCAAGTACCTTGTCAATGAGTTTCTTGCCGGTCGGCAGGTCCGGTTGCGGCGGCGTCGCGCTCTCGGTGGCGGCCACGGTCATGTCCCAGAGGCTGGGCACAGCAACCATGGTCACCTCGGGGACCGTCTCCAGCCCGCCCAGCCCCGTACGCTCGTCGGCGTCACCGGCCAGTGCAGTCTCGGTCACTGTCTGGTCCGGGCTGAGGAACCCGACCACGTAGCAGGACCCGCCGCCATTGGCGAAGAACCCATACACCGCCTCGGCCAGCGTGAAGCACCGCTGGAGCACCTGGATCCGCTTGAACTCCACGGGGGTCAGGTCCTGATTGTTGCTCTGCTTCTTCAGCAGGACGGCCAGTTCGCCGCCCAGCTCGACGATGCTGTAGCGGTCGGCGAACTCCTGCCAGCCGTGGATCGGCTGCGGAACGACCCGTTCGCTCGCGCCGAACGGGCGGGTAACCCGTTCCTTGGCGCCGTTGCTCGGCGCCTCGGTGTACCCGAGGAACGCGGGGGTCGACGTCCCCGCCTCCACGATCATGCGTACGCCGCTGGACCTCTCGGTGACATAGACACCCGGGGGCCTCTTGTCCATCGGTGCTGCTCCTCTCGACCGGCTGGCACTACTCGACGGTGATGTCCGCGTAGGCGAAAGGCGTCATCCGCAGGTGAACGGTCAGCCGAGGACCACGGGTTCGCCGGTCAGTGTGATGCCTGCCTGGTGCATTTCGTCGATGGCGTTGTCGGTGGTGTCAGCGGCGACGCCGGCGGTGTAGTCGAGCAGGACGCGGACGGCGAAGCCGGCTTTCGCGCCGTCCAGCGCGGTGGCCTTCACACAGTGGTCGGTGGCGATGCCGACGACGTCGAGGTCGCTGACGCGGCGCACGTGAAGCCATTCGGCCAGGGATGTGCCGTCATGGGCCGAGCCTTCGAAGCCGCTCTTCGAAGCGGAGTGCGCACCCTTGTAGAAGACCTCGTCGACGGCCCCGGAAGCAGCGGTCGGCGCGAAGTTCGGGTGGAATTCGCCGCCCTCGCTTCCGACGACACAGTGCACGGGGAAGGAGTTCTGGAAGTCCGGGTGGTCAGAGAAGTGGCCGCCCGGGTCGATGTGGTGGTCGCGGGTGGCGACGACGTGCGCGTAGCCGTCGCCGGCCGAGCGCCGGACAAGGTCGGCGATGGCACGGGCCCGGTCGGCGCCGCCCTTCACGGGGATGCTGCCGCCTTCACAGAAGTCCTTTTGAACATCGACGACGATCAGTGCTCGGCGCACAGCGCAGTCCCTTCCTCGCGGAATCGGTGCTTGGATGGCTTCCCGTTCCGCTGTGGTCGGCTGCATCACAGCCTGGCCGTTCACCCGTTCGGCCGGGTCAGCTGGGCGTGGTCAGCTCGGCGGTGCCGCGCAGAACCGGGCCACGTCCGCCTGGATGAAACCGATCCCCGGGTCATCACTCACCCGCACACCCTGGCGGTCCAGATCACACACTGTCAAAACTTCTGACAGCAACGCCGGTTCATGGTGCCTCCAGCTCCGAGGTCCGGATGCTGCAGGTCACCGGCGTGGACCCGGTGGCCCAGACCGTCAGGCTCGGCAAGCGACCCCACCCCGTTCCCTTGGACTCGGCCTCCTGGACCGTGATCCAACGGTGCCTGGCCCACCGCAAGGCATGGCCGACGGCCAACCCCCCCACATGATGGTCACCGAAGGAACAAAGGCCGGGCGGAACCCGGCCTCAACTGCCTATCTCTCTCATGTCCTTGGCGGCTGCGGACACCCACCCCGGATGATCCGCAGCACCCGCCTCGTCGACCTGGTGAACACAATGGATCCCAAGCTTGTTGCCGCCGCCTTCGGGATGAACCCCGAGGCCACCCTGATCTACCTCGCCGACCACGTGGACCCCGGGCGACGGCCGCAGCCGTGAACGACTATAAAATCGCTGGGCAGGACACATGGGCGGCCTGCAGAATCGGCAGCATGCCGCGTTTCTTGTGTGACCATTGCCGACATTCACTCACTGGACCGGTCACCAAGGTCAAAGTGCCACCGCTGGTCCCAATGTCGCAGGTCCCCGGCGTCCGGACACGGCCAGCGCGGATGCCCCGAGGCACCTATGCTCCGAACTTCCGGCTGAGGGATTTCGATAACGACCTCCCTGGCTTCATCGTCCATCCTGACGACGTCACCGGCGCCGACCAGCACCCCGACATGATGCGATCGATCGGCTGTTGCCAGGGTCCTGCTGGCGGTAACGGCCTCAACCTTGTCTGCTCAGGCTGCGGAGCCGAGGTCGCCACCCGACAGGCAGACTGCTATACCCAGGACCAAGTGGTAATTGAGCCTGCTGCAGTCTGCCTTTCCTTCGCCGACGACTGATCCCACGACGCGGCACGGCCGAACCCGCGATGTTTCGGCGCTGCCTGATACAGGTTCGCCGGAACATGTGCGCTTTACTGAAGGTCTTGTTCGAGGTCAGGATGATCGAGCCCTCTTCGCAGCGTTTGGAGACCACCTGGAAGACCAGGTTGGCCTCCGCGCGGGCGAGGGGCTGGTAGCCAACCTCGTCCAGGACGAGGACCGCGGGCCGCACGTACGTGCCGAGCTTATTGGTCAGGCGTCCGGCGGCTTCGGCGGCGGTGAGGTTACGGACCATGTCGTCGAGGCTGGTGAAGAAGATCGAGTGCGGCTGTGAGGGGCAACTTCTACATCGACTCCCGCAGGTGCCGGCCGACCTCGGCCCGCTCCGGGGCGCAGCCCAAGAGGGCTGCCGCGCCACCGGCCGCTTCCGTACGGGGACCTTGTCAGGTATTCGCGGACGATCGCGTTGCCCGCCAGCCACCACACGCCAAGTACCACCATAAGCAGGCGGATTGAACGTGGTGGCGCCTGTGCGTGCCGACAATACCGTCACCCTATGCGACCTACGCGTACTCGTGGGCGATCGCGTTCATCCGGGGCACGCCCGGCAGAATGGGCACCCCACGGCCCGCTGGCCGATCTCATGCAAGGGGGCCTGCTGAAGGCGGGCACGGTCCTGTCCTTCCACCATCGCTCCAACCGGTCCGGACGCGCCGTGGTTACGCCCGATAGCCAGTTGGTCGTTGATGGCCATGCCACTCCGTACCCCTCGCCGTCCAAGGCGGCAGAGGCAGTGACCGGAAACGTGATCAACGGATGGACGGTGTGGCACGTGGAGGATGGGCGCACACTCGATGTCCTGCATCGCGAACTGGAGTCGCGCAACCAGCAGTAGTCGCACTTCCTGAGCTGTAGACCCGTCCCTGCGCCGGGGCACCACAAGCGGTGCCCCGGCCAGATCGTGAGCCGCCGTGGAGGAGCACGTGAACTCGCCGCACCGTCGCCGTCTCGGGTTCCTCCCGGCGCAGGCCCTGCGCACGGGCCCCGGCCGCATCTCCTGCAGCAACTACCGTCGGTGACTGGTCCGAGGAGGTCCTGACCGGCGCCGTCCTGCCCGGCGTTCTGGACGGCGCGGTGCCCCAACCCGGCCCCGCGCAACGGATCTTCGACCAGGCGTCCTGACCGCCTGCTGGATTTTCTCGGTGTACTCGATGCCGAGTTCATGGGCGGCCTCAACAGCTCAGCGCGCGCCACCCGTCCCCCTTCGGTGGACGGTGATAAGTCCGGGACCTTCCGCCCCGCGGGCCGCGTACGCGGCGCCCAGGAGAGATCCGTCACCGGGCGTCGCGTAGCTGAAGAAGGTACGCCGCAGCCAGCGCAACGGCACGGTCCCGGTCATGCGACAGCTCCACGAGGGCACGTGACGCCGTGGTCCCCGGGATGTCCGCCAGCGCCTGGGTCAGCCGTCCGCGTGCAGGCGCTTCAGTGGTGCCGTGGGCGAGGCGGTCGACGAGCCTGGTCGCGATCTGATCCGCTGTCGCGGTGTCGCTCGCCAGCGCGCTCAGTGCATCGGCTGCATCGGTGTCGTTCCTTCCCTCCACGATCATGTCGATGAGCGTCGGGACCGCATCGGCCACTCCACGTGTCCCGAGCGCCAGAGCCGCATGCCCGCGCACCGCGATGTCGGGGTTCGCGAGGGCGTCGCGCAGCCGCGCGGTGGCCTCATCACCGGGCATCTCGGCGAGGGACTGAACGGCACGTTCCCGCACCGCGGCTACCGATGAGCCGAGGCCCTCCGCGAGCAGTTCCGGGCCGCCGTTGCCCGATCGTGCCAGCGCCCATCGAAGGGCTCCGGCGACGTTCGGCTCCGTCTCGCTCAGCGCCGCCTCGACCAGGGCCTCCACCGGCACCGGAACCTCGTCGACCGAGGAAAGGGCAGCGCGCTGGCGCGCGTCGGCGCTCTTCGACCCAAGTGCCTGGAGGAGCCCAACGACCTGGAGAACGTCCTCCCAGCCGGCGGGTTCCGCGGCATCGATCCGACGGAGCCGCGTGAGCAGCTCGGTCTCGGCCGCGAGGCGTTCGCGCGTCTGACGGATGAGGTCGTCGACGATCGCCGAGGGCGTGAAGCCGGGATCGTCGAGCGCGCGCCCGATCTCACGCAGCGACAGCCCCAGCGACCGCAGGCTCTCGATATGGAAGATCCGCCGGATGTCCTGGCCGGAGTACTCCCGATAGCCGGAGCCCGTACGACCCGAAGGCCGCACCAGGCCGAGCGACTCGTAATGCCTGAGCATGCGGGCACTGACGCCGGACCGTCGCGCCACCTCACCGATCAACACTTCCTATCGTCCCTCCTGGTCTGAGCCGCCGAGGGCCAGGATGCGCTTCGCCTCCTCGATCGCGAACTCGAATCCGGCATCCGGGTCGCGCAGCAGCCGTTCCGTGGCAAGCGCGTGCGCGCGCACGCGCGGGTCAGGGGCCGTCGTCGCAGGACGCAGAGCCGGCAGAATCACTTCACCCAGCGCGACCAGCGCCCGGCTGAGACTCAGCTGCGTCTCCCGCTCACCGCGTCCGAGCTGCGTCGCCAGCACCGCGGCCAAGGCGGACTCCTCGCCTTGCGGCACGAGCAGGACCGCGGCCCGCCACGCGCTCCGCGCCACCTCGTCGTCGGCGTCGGACAGGAGCACCCGTGTGATCGCCGGCCACGCCTGCCGGTCCCCGATCTTGGACAGCGTATGCAGCGCCTGGCTCCGTGCCTGAGCACGCTCCGAGCGGAGTTCGCGCAGCAGCTCGGGGAGCGTCATGGACACCGGGTGGCGGGTGAGTGCCCAGGTCAGCATGTCGCGGACGAAGAACTCGGGCTCGATCGCGCATCGCTCGATGAGCTTGTCGACGAAGCGCGGGTCAGGCGTCGTGCCGACCGCCAGAGCGGCCCGCAGTCGCACGGACGGGCGGCAGTCCTCCAGCCCCTGGAGCGCTCGTATCGGATCCATGTCCTGTCTCGTCATGGTCATCGGGACCACCTCCTTGGCAAGCAGTGAAGGCCTTGTCACCGTGTCAAGGTCAAACGGGGCTCGCTGCGCGATCACCAGTCACCTGCGCTGTGTACCCAGCGTGCTCTTTGAGCACTGTGCATCGTGCCGTCACCGCCCTCTGGCTCCGGGAGGCCCAGGTCAGCGGTACCTTCCACGCCCTGCAGGCCAACCATGATGCTCCCCCGGGCCAATTGAAGTGCCAAGAGGTCCTAACAAAGGCGTCGGACGTGTCTGTCGGAAAGAAGCCGCTACCTCGCCTTTGGCCAACTTCGGCGAGCGAACCGTTGACATAACGGAGCCGGGCCCCGCGTGACTTGGCGGGCAGACACCGTCTTCGCGCAGGGTTCCGGTTCTCGGAGCCGATGTGTTCGGCAAACCAGACCCACAGTTCCGCAGGTGACAGCGGGCCACTTCGGCTCATCGACGACCGAGCAACATAGCGCTGCGTCACCACCTTGCGACGAATCTCGCCAACCAGCGGGCAGCGGACTCGCCAACCGCGATGCACTGCAGTGAGCTGACCAGCCACCAACCTACCGAAGGACGCCAACTGTCGAGCAGAGGCGCAGGATTGACGGCGCAGATCAGCGGGTCTTGGGTGGAGGGCCACGTCACCATCGCCAGCTGGCAGGGCGCACAAAGTCGCCACCTCACGCCCCCGGCGCGCGCCAAAAGCGCGCTGACGCGCCGATACGCAAGGGTTTGCAACCACCCGCCATAGCCGACGGGAAGCACACCTCCACTAAATTCGAAGATCCGATATGACGAACCTCACCCAATGCCGGTAAATCCTTAGGAAGGTGCTGCAGTGCGTCTGTTCGCCGATCACGTCTCGGGTCCGCCGTCCGCTGAGCGATTCGCCGGGCCGCTGTGGTTGCGGGAGCGGCCCGGTGGACTCAACGAGATCGAATGGCGGCTACGTCCCGATTTGCCTGCTTTTGTGCTTTACCACGCCAGGATGACGTCGTCGATGTCCCTGTTGTTGGCCTGCTGCGGCAACGCGTTCGACTCGACGTTGGCCGCGATGAGGGAGGGCGCCGAGGAGCATTTGCCCATGGAGATGGTGAAGCACTGGACGTCCTTCGCGCACATGGTGGCCAATGGGCAGCGAGGTGATCTCTCCGATCTCGGGATCACGTTGGTCACCGACCCCGTTGACGGTGTGAAGGGCGGTTGTGTCGCCACGATCGTGAGCCCGCGCGGGAGTGAGAGTGAGCTGAAAGACGCCCTGACCCGGGTGATCAGGGGAGCGGTCTCCGCGATCGGGGAAGGGGTCGAGGCAGCTGAGCGTTCACCCCGGATCCACAGCCTGCTGGCCCGGCAGTCGGATCACGCGGTGCTGGACGACCGACTGGAGGCCATCGCCGCGACCGGGTTTCGTTTCGGCGACACCAGGTCCTTGCTCGACCGGGACTGGCCTACAGAATGAACAGTGGCCTTCCGTCGCGAACGGTGTACAGCGGGTTGCCGAGCTTGTCGACGCCGGTGCGGCGGATCAGGTCCATCGCTTCGTCGAACGTCTCGGCGACGCCGTGGATGTCGCGGTCCTCCTCGAACAGCCGGCGCGCGGTGTCCAGGTCTGGCAGCGCACCGATGGACATGACCAGGCCGCCCCAGGCCAGCGCGCGGACGTAGCGGATCCGGTCGAACACGCCGGCCAGCCCGGCAGGCGTGAGGATCGCGACGGACTTGGCGACCGCATCGAGGTCGGGAGCGCGGTGCTCCATCGCCGCGATGAGCACCGCGGCCGCCAGCTGGGTGAACACCTCGGTGGCACCGGTGGCACGATCCCGCGCGATCTCCAGGGGATAGATCACGCCGGACGCCTGCGTGGCGACGTCGCGCAGCAGCGTGAGCAGTTCCTGGGCCTCACCTTGCGCCCGGGACAGGGCGGCCCGCGTGCTGTGGAAGGAGTGCCGCCAGTCCTCGCTCGCGTCGTCGGAGAACCAGTACACGGGCATGTCGTCGCCGATCGACAGCTCGATCGCGGCGCAGCCACTGTGGGCGTCGATGGAGACGTTGACGTGGCCATCGGCCACCGTCCCGATGGGCAGTCCGAACGCGTACGTGCCGGTCATGACCACCTGCTCGCCGTCGGTGACGGTGTACCGGTCGTGCTCGTCGACGGCGACCGTGACCGGGTGGCGGCCGAGTGACAGCACCGTGCGCTGGAACATCAGCGCGACGTTCCGGACGAGGTCCTCGTCCGGAGCGCGTTCAAGCGTTTCGTCGTGCAGCGCGATGAGCCGGTCCGCACCCAGGTCGGCGGTGGCGTCGTCGACTTCCCACCGCCGGTTGCCGTGGCGCGCCCATGCGTCGAACTTCGTGTACATCTTCCGGTCGCGGTTGCTCGCGAGGAACTCATCGAGGTTCGCGGCGTGGTCCGCGCGGCCGAAGTCGATCACCCGCCGCACGAAGTACTCGATCATCTGGTCGACCGCGCGTTGACTGTCGTCCTCGTCGAGTAGATGGGCGATCAATCCGAGGTCGGTGTACAAGTACTCGATGGCGTAGGAGAAGAACAGCTCGGGGTCGCCAAGGCGGGCGTCGACGCCCATGCCGGCGCTCCACAGCGCTTTCACCAGGAGATAGCCGGGCAGATAGCCGCCGTCCTCGGGATCGGTCGGCCGGACGAGGACATCGCAGCGGCGGGTCACGACCTGCCGCTGCCGACGCGTCGAACCGAGGACGAAGTCGAGCATATTGCGGGTCACCGCGTCCCGGCGCTCCTCCGGTTCGAAGGACGCGATCACGCCGGGGCCGAAGTAGTCGGCGACCCGGGCCAACACCGGGCACAGCCGGGGCAGCGTGCCGTGCGACGACAGGTCGAACTCGGCAAACAGCGCCAGTCCCTCGGCGAGCGGGCGCTGGAGCGCGATGAAGGCCTCGTACCGCATCATGGCTCCGGTGATCCGACGCGCGAGATCCTTGTCCCGACGCCCGCCGCGGTAGGCCGCCGCATCGGTCAGCGCGCGCTGGTGCAGCAGGCTCACCGCCAGGCCGACAGTGTTCATGAAGCACCAGTGGTGGGTCGCCTCGTGCAGGAAAGCCGGCAGGCAGTCGGGCGAGATGTGCCGCTGGATCAGGCCCTGGACGTGCTTGCCTGCCCGGAAGGACGAGATGGCGGTCTCGTTGGTGATGGGATTGATGAAGCTGCGTCCGCTCAGCGCCGACGCGAAATGCTCGCTCAGTTCTCGTCACCGACCATCTTGTCCCAGGGAATTCCGGTGGCGGAGGCTAGCTCCTTCACCAACGCGGAATCGATGGGCTCGCTTGACGTGTCCCGCCACTTCACGGTCCTCCGCTCGATCCGGCCATCGGGATGCTCGATCTCAATAACCTGCTCGAACGACTTGCCCCGGTGTCGGTACAGCAGATAGCTGACCATCCCCTTGAGCGCAATGGCGGAAGCGACCAACTCAACAGTCACCACGCCGAGATCGCCGAAGCTCCCCTCTGGCACGGGCTCGTGGTGGAACGCGATCGCCCCGCGGTCGACGAACTCGCCCAGCTCGAGGGCATCGGACCTGGACAGTCCTGATAAGCGGAGCTTGCTTGCTGACACGGAAGTCTCCAAACAACGCACGGCGGAGCGGCATCGTACCGCGCGCGATGGCGTTGCCGTACGGCGTTCGAACAGCTGGTGGCGGGCTCGTTCGAGCTGCCGGCGTTCTGCACGCACAACGACCTGGCCACTGCGATTCGCGACCGGGTCAACGACGAGATCTTCGCCCAGGCGATGGCCCGGTATCGAGGACGTCGTCGACGAGGGGGAGCGGATCGCTGTCGCGGCGGCGGCGAAAGCCGCGACGCAGGCAACCAGAGCCGCGCTGCCCGTGCTGATCGTGCCGTCGGCACCGAGCCGCACAGTAAGTCCCTGATCCACGGGGAAAGACCGTCAGAGGCGGCCCGTCAGCCGGCTCGGGTCGTTGAAAAGGGGCTCGATGTCCTCGGGACTGGTCACCAGCAGATGCTCCAGTTCGTCGGGGGTGATGCCGATGTGGCCTCCCTCCGGGTTGCCGGTGCGGGTCAGGCCGGGACGGGACAATCGGTGGCGGTCACCGTGCAGGTAAAAGGCGAACGGCAGGCCCGCCTCGTGCAGCGCCCGGGTGAGGGACCACTCCCGTTCCTCCGAGGCGCGCACGTCCACGCCCTTGGCGCGCAGCTCAGGGAGGACATACCGGTACGACGCCTCCGACAGAGGGTTCCCCGTGACGTCGATCCAGCCCAGTCCGGTGCACTCCAGAGTGGGCGAGAGATCCGAGACGAGGCCACGTTCCACGTTCAGCGAGAGCAGGGAGGACACCGTGCGGACCGACCTGATGTCGCGGAGGTCGCTGTCGGAGACCGTGACGCTGGAGAGGTCGGTGAACCCGCCGAGGTCCGGAAGGTCGCCGGACCCGTAGCCGGACAGGACCAGGACTTGGAGGGACCGACAGCGTTCGAGCCCGGAGATGCCCCGGGCATGCGGAATCCCCAGGGTCACGATGCCGTCGAGCTCCTCGTCCCCGAACGGCTCCGGGTGTCCCACCTCAAGGGAGATCGCTCGGGCGATCGCGGGATCCATCGGCCCTCCTTTCGCGATCATGCTTTGAGTTTGGCCTTGGCGCGCCGGAAATCATTCCGCACGGCCTCGAAGGCCGCCTCTTGCCGGGTGCCGAGTTCGGTCAGCTTGAGTTCCAGGAACGAGCCCGCTTGCACGCGGAAGAGCGCGTCCACGGGCTGGTCGAGGAGAGTGGGTGAGACGTTTCCGAGGTCGCCGCTCCAGATGAGTCTGAAACCGGACACTCCCGCCTTCGCGTCGCTGTCCAGGATATCGAGCAGCAGTTCGACGAACGCCCGGGCGGTGCCTGACTTGTTCTGCATGTACAGGTTGCGGAGGCCATCGTGGAAATCCTTGGTGCCGTTGGTGAGGGTCGACTTGCGCTCCCTGGTGTAGAAGGTACCCACGTGGGCTCCCAGCGACAGGGCTCCCTCGGTGTCCAGAACACGCCAGATGACGTGATTCGTCGGTGACCGCAGGGCGTCCTGCAGGCGCAGCCAGTCCAGCCCCTTCTCGAGGTCGCCCTTCTCGTGGTGGCCGATAGCGGACTCGACCACCTCCAAAAGGTAGTCCGTGGGAATCCACTCGTGCTTCCCGTCGTCGAGGTCACGGAAGCGGCCCTTGACGAACTCGCGGCTGGGGGTGTCATTGTCCCAGAGGTCACGGAACTTCGCCCAGGTGATCGTGCCGACTTGACCCGCGCGCACCAAGGTCTCCAGGAAGACCCGCAGGCCATTAGCCTTGACCGCGGCCACCAATTCCTGGTCGGCGTCGGCCTCCCGGCCGGGGAACGGATCCCAGCGACCGTAGTGCGAGCGGTCGGGGAGGAAGTCCATCTCATCGAGGATCTCCACCGTGTTCTTGTCGCCCGCCGCGCTGGTTTTCCCGGCGGACTTGAGATTCCTCAACGCGCCCTCGTCGCCGCCGAGTTTGTCGATGAAAGTGCGGCGAGTGGTGGAGCCCTTCTTGAACAGATATTCGGTGACCGTGCCTTTATCGAGCGCCGCACGTGGATGTGCTTTCCTGAACACGGCTACGTCTTGGGCCTCGATGTACGCCAACGCCGCAGATTCGGTGTTGTTCACCACGGAGCGGTCCCACACCGCTTTGCCCGCGGATCCGACCTTCGCTTTGCAGAGAATCTGCGACCACCAGTACTCGTGGACCTGCTGCGCGAACTTCTTCCCGGCTTCGGTGAATCGCAAGTCCAGAGCCGCCGGATCGGAGTCGGCGTTCGGATTGATGGTCAGTTTGACGTGGTACAGCTCCCCGGACTTGACGAGGCGTATCGAGGTCAGCCGGTGCCGCCGCTTGATGCCGGGAAGACCCTTTCGGACGGACCCCACGGTCGCGGACTCCCCGTCGATGAGTTGGTTCGCCTCGCGCAGGGCGGCGTCCAGGGCGCGCTTCTGGTCCGCCGGGGACCGTTTGTCGGGACGCTTCTTCTTCGGGTCGCGCCTGCGCTTCGGCCTGCGCCGGTCAGGACGACGCCGCTGGTCCGGACGCTTCCGCCGACGTGGGCTGCCCGGCTGCTTCCGGTCCGGGCGGCGCTTCGGCTTGGGCTTGGGCTTCTTCTTGGCGTCCAACTTCGCCTTGATCTTGGACCAGAGCTTCTTCACCAGGCCGACGATCTTGTCGATCACCCAGTCCACCGCCCGGTCCACCGGCTTGGACATCGCCTGGACGATCTGCTTGACCTTGGCGGCGATGCCGCCGACGCCGAGGAGGGAGGCGAGGAAGCCGAGCAGGACGGGGATGGAGCGGGCCAGGGCGCCTTCGATCAGGGCCGGGACGCCGCCGCTGCCGCCGCGGGCGATCGCGATGACCGCATCCAGGAC
>NZ_JBSFVU010000052.1:0-29865 GCF_053592475.1 Streptomyces sp. NPDC002671 | reverse complement strand
GTACCCGGGCGACATCGTGGAGTGGGCCGATCGGGAGGAGCCAGAGCAGTTGGGAACTATCACCGGCCAGATCGGCCAAACATGGCACCACCAGGGGCGGAGGCGTTCGGCTCGTACGGCGAGTGCGCGGACGCGGGCGCGCTGGAGGCCGAGCCCGGCGAGGAGTTCGCGGGCATGGGCCGCAAGGGTGGGGGTGTGGGCGGTCGGCTCGGGCAGGGTGCGGGTGCGGGCCGTTGGGCGGTGATCGCGCCGTTGCTGCCGCCCGTGGGCCGGGCCCGTGGGCGGTGGCGTGATCACCGGCAGGTGCTTGAGGGCATCGTGTTCAAGTTCCGCACCGGCCTGCCCTGGAGAGACCTGCCCGAGCGGTTCGGACCCTGGCAGGCCGTCCACGGACGGTTCGCCCGCTGGGCCGCCGACGGCGCCTTCGACCGCCTCCTGGCTACGGCCCAGAGTCGGGCGGAGGTGGACTGGCTGGTCGCGATCGACGCGGATGCCGAGTGGGAACGGCGGCCGTTCCTGCAGTCAGCACCTACGCGGTCGGCGGGGGAAGGAAGGTGAAACCGTGCAGACCCCGCGTGCTGCAGGCGACCAGGCCGAGATCGTTACCGCCGGTCCAGGAGCAGGTGAGCAACGGTGCCTCCGTACGCATCATCGTTGCGCGTCTGCATGTTGCCCTGTGCCAGACCTCGATGGTTCGTGGTGAGGACACGACGCTGATCCACACCCCGTCCGGAGAGATGGCGATGCTCTTCACCGGGCCCGAAGCGGTGCGGAAGGTTCCCGTGATGGTGCCCCGGGTCATGTCCAGGACGCAGACGGTCCCGTGCAGGTCTCCGCTGGCGAGCCAGATGCCGTCCGAGGCGATCGCCGTGCTCGTCACTGTGGCCGGGTGCCGGGCGATCCTGCGCGGCTTTCGAGATGCGACGTCCCAGACCTTGATCTGTGCGTCAGCACCGCCTGTCACGATCCAGCTGCCGTCCGGTGCCGAGGCCGCAGTGGTCACCTTCCCCCGGTGACCGGGCACGGCCAAAGACGTGTCCTCCGGAGCTCCGGGCGCCCAGAACATGACTCTGCCGTCCGCGGTACCGGCGGCGATCGTGCGGTCGGGCGTTACGGCGACGGCGGTGATCGTCGCTTCGTACCACTGGTACCGGTGCAGCCGCCCTCCTGACATGTCGAACAACCGTATGTGGGCGGTGCCGTTGCCCGGGGTCGTCCACGTTCCCTCCTCACACACGGCGATGAGCGTGCCATCCGGGGACAGGGCCGCGAACGGTTCGTAGCCGTGACGGAAGGGTTCGTTCCGATCGTAGAGCGGCAGCTCCGTCGCCCGGCCGGCGCCCGGCTCCACGGGAGGTCTTCGCACCGTCAGGTTCCCGACCGTGCTGATGACTGCGAGGTGCTCACCGCCTGCGGATGCGGAGGCACTGAGAGCGGATCGCGGAAACGCGACCCTACCGCCCTCCGACGGCACGGTGCGCGGTCTCTCGCCCCGTAGGTCCCACGTCCTGACCGTCCCGTCCGACCCCGCGGTCATGAACCAGGAGCCCGAATGGGCGAAGGCCACGTCGTTCACCGCTCCCAGGTGCCCGGTCGCGACGAGCTGGGAGCCGCTGCCGAAGGGTCGGATCTGAGTCGCTCCGGTAGGGCCCGCGATGGCGATGAGGTCGCCGTCGTCGGAAACGGCGAGAGCCGTCACCGGCCCGGCATCCACGATGCGTTGCGCGTCCCCGCCGTCCAGTGCCGGCACTGCACGATGGGTGGGACGGCGCACCAAGTACAGTCCGCGACTCGTGGACAGGACGACCCCGCGATTACGGGCCACGGCGACAGGACCGACATGGACTTCATCGGTGGAGACGGGGGTGCTGCGCCGGGACGTGCCGGTCATCCACCGCACCACCTCTACGTGGCAGGTGGAGAAGAAGTGAGAGCCGTCCGGGTGGAAGGAGATCCCTTTGATCGGCCACGCGTGGTGCTTGAGCTTTGCGGTGCAGGAGCCGTCATCCGGGTTCCAGGTTCTGAGCGTGCGATCCGCACTGCCGGTGACCAGCAGACTGTCGTCGGGGGAAAGTGCGAGAGCGGTCACCGCCTTGTCGTGGCCGGAGAATGTTCCCGCGCACGTCCAGGTCGCCGTCTCCCACTTCTTCGCGGTCCCATCCGCGCTCCCCGTCACCAGCCAGGAGCCGTCCGACGCTACGGAGATGGCAGCCACCCGGTCCGTGTGCGCCCGCACCGTGGCCAGACGACTCCAGGTACGTGTCTCCCACACGTGGAGGCTGCCGTCCGCACAGCCGCCGACCAGCCACGCGTCATCGGGGGCCACGGCGAGTGCGGTGACCGGACCGGGATGGACCAGCGAGCTGCGCAGGAGGCCATCGGTCAGGTCCGGTGGCTCCCACCGTTGCGCAAGCCCCGGTCCCGTCCGGTCGCGGACCAGCGCGGCGACCTGACCACGCCAGGCCGAGCGGTGTCCGAGCCTGCTGTAGAGGACGTGCTTCAGCGCGTGCTCGGGGATGGTGGGTGTGAGCAGGTGCGCGACGCGGGACAGCTCCCGGACACGTTGTGCTGCCTCGCGGGTGCCCAGCTGGGCGAGGTCGCTGTACGGCGCCACCGGGCCGCGCTGGTACAACCGGCGTTCGATCCACCGCAGATCCTGGGCGACCGTGCGGGCCAGTTCGGAACGGTCGGCAGCGATCAGGTGGGCGATCAAGTGATCGAGCGCGTAGCCGTACGGTGTTTCCCACCAGCTCGTCTCGGGCGACGGATCATCCGCCACCAGCGGTTCGGCCGGCGCCAGGTCCAGGGCCATGGCGCGCGTGAGCTTGCCGTGCACGAGGCTCAGTTGTCTGACGGTCAGTTGTCGCTGCAAGTAGTCACGGACGACGTCGTGCAGCGAGATGAATCCACTGCCTTCGCTGTGCAGGGTCAGCAGGGACAGGTTCGCCAGCGTGCGGATCAGCTCACGGGCGCGGCTCCCGTCGTGCTCCCCGTGCCAGAGGCGCGCGACCAGTGCGACCGGGATGCTTTCGTCTTCGGCGAACACGCCCAGTTCGATGAAACGCCGTGTGTCCTCGGGGGTGAGCAGACGCGTGGCAGCCTCCACGGTCGCCCGGACGGCCTTGCGTCGCTCCTTGGGGTCGTCGACATCGAGCGGGACCGTCGGATCGACGCCGACCGGACCGTGGGCCCGCAGCCGCTCCAGCACGTCGCGTGTCGCGTCCGCCGGGTCGGCCCCCGTCTCCAGGTCGGCGGCGATGAGGCGATTGGCCAGGCGGAGCAGGAGGGGCCATCCTCCCGTCACGGCGAGGATCAGCTCGGTCGTGGCCCGGGGCAGTTCCGGGAGTCCCCAGGTCAGCGCTGCGCGGGCTTGGTCGTCGGACATGGCGTCGACCCGTACTTGATGGGCGTCGCCGGGCAGGGCTTTGGGGACGCGGGTCGTGACCAGGCGTACGACGTCGCGTCCACCGTGCAGGAACGGCTCGAGCTGTTCCCGTTCCCAGATATCGTCCAGCACCAGCAGGGTCCGTGGCTGCTCGTCCAGGAGCCGGCCCAGGTGGGCCCCGGCCAGTCCGGGGTCGTCGAACGTGGTGGTGTCCCCAGTGACAAACCTGGTGACCTCGGCGACCTTGGCGGCCAGGGCCTCACGACCGCGCACCTCGCGCCCGATCGTCACAACGAAGATCCGTCCCCGGAACCATCTGCGGACCTTGGGGTCCGCGCACGCCATCTCGGCCAGCGTCGTCTTCCCGAATCCACCGGCTCCCCGCAGAGCAGTGGTGATGCCGATCGTCCCTTGTGCCCGCCGGCACAACGCCTGAATCACATCGAGGGACTCCGAGCGCGCGACCACCCACTCGGGTACGGGCGGCACCGCCGGTATCGGCGGCCCGGTCGGGGTCCACCGGCTCGTCAGCCGCTGGAGCAGGAGGCTCAGCAGCACCCCGACCACGGTGAGCAGCGCTCCCGCGGCCCAGGGATGCTCCCTCAGCACGTCCAGCAGCCCCGGCCAACGCTCCTGCGAGGACGCCTGGTTGGTTGCCAGACCCAGCAGCGTGACCACCACGGCGCTCGTCACGGCCAGGGCGAGTAGCCCCGCTGCCCGCAGCGTCATCGTTCTCAACCGCACCCCCCGATGCCGTCCCTCAGCAAAGGGGACGACCTGGCGTACCGAGGAGTTCCCCGTCGGTCGCACGGCCACACCTAGCGAGGGGGTGTCTTGTCGATCAATGGTTGCCGGCGGTGACCAGGAAGGCCGCTGGTCGGCCGCGGCCGTCCGGCTCACCGCCGAGGACCTGATCGCCTACCACGAGTGGAGCAGGAGAACCTTTGCCAAGGCACCAGCAGGGCTTCACGCCGCCTGGGACCTGATGCGCGACGCCGGCCTGCTGTCCGCGGCGTTGCCGTTGCGCCGGACCGTGGCACGCGGACAGCTATCCACGGCGGCCATGGTGGGCTGGCCGCCGCCGTGCCCCGTCCCCGAACCCCGGCGGAGGCTGCCGACCGATCGAGCACGGAGATGCGATGAAGGACTTCGCGGACCTCACCAACCCTCGGATGTACGAAGCCGCGCGGCGGGCAGCGGGGCCGGTCACGGTGAGCACATCGCCGGGCACGTTCAGGACTGCCGACCAGCCGACGGCGGGCTCGGCTCCCGGGACTGTGAGGGATGGTTCCGGTGCTGGGTCCGGGTGTATTTTCTTGGCCTCACAGCCCGGGTCATTGGCCCGTCTCACATGTTTTCGAGGTTGTCGGCAACGGTGGAGGTCGGGGTGTGGAGGATGGCGTCGAACGCCTCAAGGATGGGGGTGTGGAGGTATGCGCTTTGGATCCGGATGCGGTCGGGGCCCGGGGCAAGGTCGGCGTTTCCATGGGCCTCCTGCGGGCGTGCCTGGTGGAGATCGGCGATGCTGAGCCCGAGTTCGGCGTCGGCGAAGGCGGCTTCGATGCTTCCCGGCTCGGCCGGCTCCAGGGCGGTGGCGTCGATGGTGAAGCCGAAGGGTGTGTTCTCGTCGCGGGGCATGTCTGCGGTATGTCCGGTGGTGCTCGCCAGGCCGAGGGCGAAGTAATCATCGCCGAGCGTGCGGTGCAGGTGCTGTCCCATGGGAGCCCCGTGAGGTGCCCGTTGAAGGAGACCGGTGTCTTCTGGATGTGGGCGTTGTGAGCCGCCAGCACGACGCGGGTGCCGGGTGGGAAGCGGTCCAGGTGCCACAGGACCGACTGGGCCATGTAGACGTCGCGGGCTGAGGTGTCGGCGGTCAGCCCTTTGCCGGCGAAGAGGTCGGCCATGGCGCGGAAGGTGTAGTCGGCGTGGCAGGCGCCTTCGAGTCGGCGCACGGCGATGTCGTAGCTGTGCTGGTCGGCGCGGGAGACATACAGCGGTTCGACGGAGCGGAACCGGATGAGCAGGCGTGTCAGGGTCGCGCTGAGGGCGTCCTGTTCGGCGGTGGCCAGGCGTGCCCACGCGGGCGCGGCGACGGCCGCGGAGCCACCGGCGAACGATTCGGCGATCCGCATCGCCTCCTGGACGACCGGCAGGGTTTCGGGGTCGATCCGGCGAAGGTAGTCGGCGACCGGGGCCAGGGCGGGAAGCAAGGAACCACCGGCCGCCGGGATGTCGATGCCTATGAAGCGCACCGGTGTTGAGGCGGTATGGTTGTGCCGGCGTATCCAGCGCAGCGGCTCGTCGACTCCCACGGGGATCGTCCCGGCGAGGTGCGCCGACAGGTCGTCGTCCGTCCCCTCACCCTGGGCCCATGCGTCAAGGGGGAAGCCTTCGCTGAAGCCGTACTCGAAGGCCAGGACGGTGAATCCGCAGCGCTCGGCCAGGAACCGCAGGATGCGCTCGCGCATGGATGCGAACTCGTTGATGAAGTGGGAACTTTCGCCGATCGCGACGACACGTGCGTCGCCGATGATGGCGCGCAGCGGCTCCAGATCGTCGAGTGGTGCCTCGGGGTCGAGGTGGTCGAGGGGGACGGCGTGGGTGCGAAGCCAGTCGGCGAACGGGTTGTGGTGGGGCGAAGCAGGCATGCTGACAGCTCGATTCTCGGTGCTGGAATGGTGGATCGCGGATAGGGGAGCGGGTCACCGCGCAGGTCGTCCTGGGCCGGGTTCGTTCAACGGTCCGTGGCACTGGGGGTTGTTGGGTCCAGACGTTCCGTGTCCACGTGCGCGGGCGCCGCGTTCTCCAGGTCGTCGATGCTGCCGGACATGATCGTGCGGATGTGTTCGGTGATGTGCTGGAGCGGCCAGTCCCACCACGCCACGGCGAGGAGCCGGGCGATGTCCGCGGCGTCGTAGCGGGTGCGGATGAGCCGGGCGGGGTTGCCGCCGACGATGCCGTAGTCGGGGACGTCGCCGGTGACCACGGCGCCGGCGGCGATGATCGCGCCGTGCCCGATGCGTACGCCCGGCATGACCGTGGCGCCGTGGCCGAACCACACGTCGTTGCCGACGATGGTGTCGCCCCGGCCGGGCAGGTCGGTGATCAGGTCGAAGTGCTCCGCCCAGGAGCCCCCCATGGTGGGGAACGGGAAGGTGGAAGGACCGTCCATGCGGTGGTTGGCGCCGTTCATGATGAACCGGGTGCCCGTCCCCAGCGCGCAGTACTTGCCGATGACGAGCCGCTCGGGCCCGTAGTGGTACAGGACGTTGCGCGTCTCGAACGCGGTCGGGTCGTCCGGATCGTCGTAGTAGGTGAAGTCACCGACCTCGATCAGCGGCGACTTCACCAGCTGCTTGAGCAGAATCACGCGCGGGTGCTCGGGCATCGGGTGGAGCACGGTGGGGTCAGCGGGAATGGGCGGCATCGTGGAGGCGGTTCCTCTCCAGTGGGGGTGTGTCCCGGATACGGCAGAAACGGGCGATGGGATGATCTTGGTCTAGTGCGGGCTGTTCGCGGATGCCTCGTTCAAGGTGGTGACCGCACCTGGATCGGTGGCCCGTTGCGGGGCCGTGGAGCCTTCCGCAACCTTGGACCTCGCGAGCCACAGGCCGGTGAACACGGCGGTGGCCAGGGTGACGGCGCCGGCTGCGAGGAAGGCGTTGTTGAGGCCGGTCTCGAAGGAGGCGCCGTCGGCTTGCCGGGTGCGGACGATGGCTCCGAGTACCGCCACGCCGAGCACCGCGCCGATCTGGCGGGTGGTGCTGCTGATGCCTGAGGCGAGGCCGCCTTCCTGCGGGCTGACTGCCTGGATGGCGGCTCCCGTCAGTGGGGACATGGTCAGGGCGAAGCCGGTGCCGACGATTGCCAGCCGCCACCACACGTTCCCGTAGCCGGTGTCGGCGTGCACCGTGCCGAGCGCCAGCAGTCCCAGGCCGGCCAGGGCCAGGCCGGTGGTGACCACGATGCGGTAGCCGTTCCGGGCGGCGAGCCGGCCCGCGTACGGGCTGACGATCACCATGGCGAGGGACACCGGCAGGGTCTGCAGGCCGGCGCGCAGGACCGAGCTGCCCTGGACGTACACGAAGAACTGGGAGAAGAAGAACGACGAGCCCATGAGCGCGAACCCGACCACGACCATGGCGGTGTTGGACACGGTGAACAGGCGCTGCCGGAACAGCCGCAGCGGCAGCATCGGCGCGGAGCGGCGCGCTTCGACGGCGACGAAGGCGGCGAGGAGGATCACCGCGGCGGTGAAGCTGCCCAGGATCAGCGGCGAGGTCCAGCCGCGGGCACCGCCCTCGATCAGCCCGTAGGTCATCGTCCCCACACCCAGAACGGACAGCACCGTCCCCGGGACGTCGATCGCGGGGGCGCCGGGATTGCGGGTCTCTTCGAGGCTGCGCATACCGGCCAGCAGGAGGACCACGCCGATGGGCAGATTGACCAGGAAGATGGCGGGCCAGCCGAAAGCGTCCGTCAGCGCACCGCCGGCCACGGGTCCCGCGGCCAGGCCGATTCCGCTGAGTCCGGCCCACAGCCCGATCGCCTTGACGCGTTCCTGCGGCACGGGATAGGCGGCGGCGAGCAGCGCGAGCGAGGCCGGGCTCAGCGCGGCGGCCCCGATGCCCTGCAACACCCGGCCGGTGACCAGCCAGCCGAGCGAGGGCGCGAGGCTGCACAGCAGCGACGCGGCGGTGAACACCGCCACGCCGGTCAGGTACACCCGCTTGCGGCCGAACCGGTCGGCGAAGACACCGCCGGACAGCAGCAGCATGGCGACCAGCAGTACGTACGCGTCGACGATCCATTGCAGACCGGTCAGTTGAGTGTGCAGCCGGTGCTGCATATCGGGCAGCGCCGCCCCGACGATCGTGTTGTCGAGCAGGACCATGAACTGGCCCAGGCAGGTCACCGTGAGCAGCACGGCCCGGTGTGAACGACTGCCTACGGCCGCAGGCGAAGCCGCCATGGGGATTCCTCTCGATCGTTGGTCGCGCCCGGCCATGGCCGACGGGGCCGGTGGTGCACCTGAGCGCTTTAAAGCAGCCAGTGACTGCGTTAGGCGACTGTACGGGGCGTCACCCGTAAACGCAAGCAGCGGCTGCGTTAAGGTGGGGGCATGAACGAGAAGGAGCGGGCCCGGCGGCCCGGCGGGCGCAGCGCCCGCGTCGGCGCGCAGGTGCACCAGGCCGTCACCGAACTGATCAGCGAGCGCGGCTACGGCAACTTCACCGTCGGCGAGGTGGCGGCCCGCGCGGGCGTGGCTGACAGCAGCATCTACCGCCGGTGGGGCAGCCTGGAGACCCTGCTCAGCGAGGTGGCGCTCACCCGCCTCAATGCGCAGTCGCCGATGCCCGACACCGGGAGCCTGTCCGGCGACCTGCGCACGTACGCGGCCCAAGTGGCCCGCGAAATCACCGGACCCGACGGTCCGGCGGTGCTGCACCTGGCCGTCGCCCTGTCGAGCAGCGGTCAGCGGGGCCTGCAGGCCGGTGCCGACCTCCGCGCCGAACGCACCCGGCAACTGCAGTCCATGCTCGATCGCGCCCGCGACCGTGGCGAGCGCGCACCCGACGCGTTCGACGTGCTGGACCACATCCTGGCCCCGATGTATATCCGCGTCTTGTTCGGCATGGGGCTCACCCCGGACTACGTCGACGGGCTGGTCGACCGAATGCTGTGACCTCAACCCGGTCCCCGGGATCAGCCCTCGGACGCGGTGCCAAGGCTCCGTGCTCGCCGACACCCGCCCGGCCAGCTCAGGCATCCGGCCCTTGGCTGGCTCACGCGGCTTGGCTGAATCCGTCGGCTGGCGGGCCGTCGCCGCGGATCGGGGTGGAGTCGACGTTCAGGTGCGGGTCGTAGGCGTCGGGTTCGTCGGCGAGCTCATGGGTGGAGCATTCGCCGAAGCGACGGATGTGCTCGGTCAGGTACGGCGAGACCTGCGCCAGGTCCTCCGGGTCGACCTTCTATCCTTCGTCCTGCAACTGGCGGACGATCTCGGCGATGTCGGGGTGCCGGTAAGAACGCTGTCACCAACCGCAAACGACGAGTGTCACGTGCGGCGACGCGCGGCGGGGTCGCGTTCCGCGACGTGACGGGCGACCGCGTCGACTCCGGGACGGGCGTACCGCTCCAGGGAACGGACCGAGGAGTGGCGGGAGCGGGCCAGCAGCATTGGGGTTGAGGTACCGTCCTCGGCGTCGTGTGTCAGGGCACTGTGGCGTAGCCGGTGGAGTGTCCAGCCGTCCAGGTACTCGATGTCCTCAGGTGAGGCGAGGGGGTTGGCCAGCAACCGGGTGTTCTCCTCGAAGATCTCTTCGGCCCGGCGGTAGGAGAGCCGGGCCCGGCCGGTCTCGGGGCACACGTCCAATGTCGGCTTCCCGGCAGGAGCCTTGCGGTCGGTGAGGAACAGCGGGCCGCGGGCACGGCGGGCGATGAGGCGAGGCAGGAGTTGGGCGGTGCCGGACTGCCAGTGGATCCACTCCGTGGCCCCGCCCTTCGCGGTGATCTTCCCGCGTTTGTCCAGCGGGTACAGGTCTTCCACGTTCAGGCACAGCACCTCGTCGGCCCGTGCGGCGGACTCGTAGAGCATCTTCCAGCACGTCTTCTCCCGCAGGGCGACGTCCAGGCGCCACAGGGCGGTGAACTGGTTCTCGGCGAGGGCCTTGGTGCGGCCGGGCGGTGCCGGCCGCCGTTCGATGCCGATCGTCGGGTCGCAGCCGATCCAGCCCTGGCGCTGCCACCGGCCGATCACCTTGCGGGCGATGGACAGTTCGCGGTTGACGGTGTCGGCGTCCATCTCGTCCGCCCGCGCTGCCGCCAGTTCGGCCAGGGCCTCCGGCAGTGCCGGGTCGTCGATCGCGGTGACGGGAAAGACGGGCGGCTTTGCGCCCCGGCGGGCGGGTCCGGTCGGCGCGGGTTCGCCGGCGAGCATCCATCCCCATGTCGTCAGCGAGATCCGGTAGATCCGCGCGGAGGACTTCGCGATGCCCGCGCCGGTGAGGCAGCGCTCGACCGCCGCGGTGTACGACGCGGGCGGGGCGGACAGCGGCACGACCCGGGCGCGCGGCAGCCGGAGCGCGCCCCCGCTCCCGAGTTCGGTCACCGGTTCGATCGCCACGCCCGTCCCAACCCTTTCGGCGCTGCCGCAGTAAATGCGTACACCTCACCTGCGGCGGCCGGAGAGCCCGCCGCAGGTCGCGGCGATCACCGTAGAGGCTCCGCCGCAGTAAATCCGGCATTTACTGCGGCACCACACTTCTCGTAATAGCTACGTCGGACGATCGTGTAGCGCTGGTGACGCCCGGGGCTGAGGACATCGCCGTTGGCTCCGGGCGGCGGCGTCATGCCGGGTGGATGAGGCGGCTTTCGTAGGCGAAGATCACGGCCTGTATCCGGTCTCGGAGTTCGAGCTTTTGCAGGATTCGGCCCAGATGGGACTTCACGGTCGCCTCCGCGAGGTACAGGGTGGCCGCGATCTCGGTATTGGACAGGCCGCAGCCCACCTGGATGAGCACCTCACGTTCACGGCCGCTGAGCCGGCTCAGCCGCTCGTCGTGGTCGGCGCTGCTGCCGTCGGGGATGTGCGGGCGGAGGTTGTCCAGCAGGCGGCGGGTGATCCGCGGGGAGACGACCGCGTCGCCCGCGGCCACGCTGCGTATCGCGGTGAGCAATTCCTCGGGCCTGGTGTTTTTCAGCAGGAAGCCCGAGGCTCCGGCGTTGAGTCCGGCGAAGGCGTATTCGTCCAGGTCGAAGGTGGTGAGGATCAGCACTCTGCTCTGCGGGGAGATCCGGATGAGCTGCCGGGTGGCCTCGATCCCGTCGGTCCCGGGCATCCGGACGTCCATGAGGACGACATCGGGGCGCAACTCTCGGGCGAGGCGTATGGCCTGGATGCCGTCCGCGGCTTCGCCGACCGGTGCCATGTCGGGCTGGGCCTCCAGGACCGTGCTGAAGGCCATACGGAGCAGCGCTTCGTCGTCGGCGATCAGGATGCGGATCGTCATGCGGCCGCCGCTCCGCTGCTAGCGAGGACGAGGCGAGTATGGACTCCCCAGCCGCCGCCCGGAAGCGGTCCGGCCTGCAACTTCCCCCCGTAGGCGGCCGAGCGCTCGCGCATGCCTGGGATGCCGTGGCCGGATGGTGTGCCGCCGGGAAGTGGCGGGCAGGGGCCGCTGTCGGTGACGTCCACTGTGACGGTCTCGGTTGAGCACTGTATCCGGACCTTCGCATGTGTGCCGGTGGGTGTGTGCTTGAGGGTGTTGGTCAAGGCTTCCTGTACCAGGCGGTAGACGGTCAGTTGTGCGGTGGCGGGTATGTGGGTGTAGCCGCCCTGGACCTCGAGGCGGGTCGGCAGCCCGGCGGCGCACATCTGGTCGGCGAGGGTCTCCAGTTGTGCGATGCCGGGCAACGGGTGGCGCTGCGCGTCCGGTTCGTCGGTCCGCAGGATGCCCAACGAGCGCCGCATGTCGGTCAGAGCCTGCCGGCCCGTCTCGGAGATCTGGAGCATCGCGGTGGTGGCCTTGTCGGGCGACCGGTGCTGCGCGTAAACAGCGGCGTCGGTGAGCGCGACCATGACGGACAGGTTGTGGGTGACGATGTCGTGCATCTCCCGGGCGATACGTGTCCTTTC
The DNA here is from genome assembly GCF_053592475.1 of Streptomyces sp. NPDC002671. Lineage (NCBI taxonomy): Bacteria > Bacillati > Actinomycetota > Actinomycetes > Kitasatosporales > Streptomycetaceae > Streptomyces > Streptomyces sp. NPDC002671. The sequence continues at coordinate 17,842 of NZ_JBSFVU010000052.1, read as the reverse complement.
CTCGGCGACGGCCAGCCGCGCCTGCTGGTCTTGTTGTTGCTCCAGTCGTGCAGCCCGTTCCTCCAGGGCCGCGAGGTAGGCGCGCGTGGTCCGCACATTCACACCCAGGACGGCGGCGGCGACGACCATCGCGGTCACCGCGACGAAGGGGGTCAGGAATGCGCCTTCCGTCGCCCAGCGCAGGCAGGCCAGCAGGGCCCCGCCCTCCACGATGGCACCAGCGACAAGCGTGCCGCGCCGGCCCGAGTTCGCGGCCGCCGTGTAGAGAGCCACCAGCAAGGCGATGTCCGCCGGCAGTTGGACGTCCATCAGCCACTGGACGAAGGCCGCGGCCGCCACGGCGCCGAACACCGTGAGCGGTGCCCGGCGCCGCCACACCAGGGGCAGCGCAAGGGCCGTGGTGAGGGCCACGGCCACCGGGAGCTCTTGCGACACGCGCGTGGTCATGATGTTGAGCAGGAGCAGCGCCGGCAGCAGCGAGTCCCACACTATGGGCGGCAGCCGGAGGCCCCAGCGCCGGGCGGCTCTCACCAGTCGTGCCGCTCGTGGGAGGCCAGGTCGGCGTACCTCGTCATCCGTACGGCTGTCCTCGTCCGCCGCACGCGGTTCCGGTAGCGCACCGGGTGGGCATTGCCGGGCTCTGCGGCCGCCTCGGTCATCACACGTCCCTGTCGGTTCAGCGTCATAGTGGCCCCAGTCGGGGCCACCACCGCATACAGCCGGAGCCGGGCCGAGTACAAGGAGCGCACACCCCGAGCTCCCCGGCGTGTACCGCGGCCCTGTCACGGTAGGCCGCGGGCCCGCGAAGCACATGAGTCCACCGTCTGATGGCACCGCGCTGAGGTACGACCTCAGGAGGAGTCCCGCTACCTTCCACGGTCGCAAAGCGGCCGTTCACCTGGCGTGCTCGATTGCGACTCCGGTTGCACAGGCGAGACGCCTGGATGCGACTCCGGTCGCACGGGGGACATACCTCGGATTGCGACTCCGATTGCATGCGATGGCGACCCGGGATCGATGTGGCTCGCGTGCCCCGCCCTGAGGATGGCCGGGTGACCGAGATCATCACGGGGCTGTACATGTCCCCCCTGGAATTCCTTGCCTTGCTAGGTGCCGTCGCGCTGGTGGTGGCGCGCTGGCTTCCCCCCGCTGCCCGCCCACGCGTCACGATCGCGGCGGGGGCGGTTCTCGTGCTGTCCGCAATCGTGCTGAGTGTGGTGGGGATCCGCTGGCAGATGCTGCCGGTACTGGCAGGCGCTGCCGTCGCGTTGCCGTTCGCCCTCTCTCCCCTGCTGCGACGCCGTACCGGCCAGCCGGCGTGGCGGGCCCGATGGTGGCTGGCGTTGCCGGGGTCGGTGGCCTGCGTCGGCCTGATTGCCACGGGTCCGGTGGCCGCCTGGGCCTTTCCTGTACCCGTGTTCCCCGAGCCGTCAGGCCGTTTCGCGGTCGGCACCCGCGTGGTGCAGTGGACCGACCCACGCCGCCCCGAGAGATTCACCGCCGATCCGCACGACCGGCGCACGGCCGTGGTCCAGCTCTGGTATCCCGCGCAGAAGAGCCCCGCAGGCACGCAGCGGGCCCAGTACCTCGGACGCACGGAGCACGAGGCGCGCACCGTTTCCGACGCCCTCGCCCGTGAGGTCGGGTTGCCTGGCTTCCTGGTCGACGGCGTCCCGCGCGCCCACACCCATTCGGTCTTCAACGCCCCGGTGGCCGACCGGGGCGGACGGTTCCCGGTCGTGCTGTTCTCTCCCGGGTCGGGCGGAGTGCGCACCCAGAACACCGCCTGGGCGGAGGAACTGGCCAGTCACGGCTATGTGGTCGCCGCCCTCGACCACCCGTACGACTCCGCAGCCGTCGTCCTCACCGACGGCCGAACGATTCACGCCAAGATCGCCTCCACTGGCGACCGGGACAAGGACGACAAGCTGGCGGTTGGCTGGACGGCTGTTCGTGCCGGCGACCTCAGCTTCGTCCTCACTCAGCTGGGTCGTCTGGACAGAGGCGAGATTGCCGGCCCGCTGACCGGACGCCTGGACACCGGCCATGTCGCGGTGACCGGCCACTCCATGGGGGGTGCTGCCGCCCTGCAGGCAGCCCGGCAGGACCACCGGTTCGACGCCGTCATCGATCTGGACGGCTACCCCCACGGCCCCACCTCCCCCTCCCTCCACCAGCCGACGCTCGCGCTCACCCAAGCCATCACCCCCGGAACCGACCCGCGCTACATATCCCGCCTCACCAAGGTCCTCAAGCTCAACACCGCGACGAGCTACCGGCTCACCATCCCCGGCGCCGCACACCTCACCTTCATGGACGGCCCCCTGTACCTGCCGCCTGTGCCCTCGATAGTCGGCTCCCTGGGCCGCACCGAGAGCCCGCACGTCGTCGCCGCAGCCACTCTCGCCTTCCTGGACACCACCCTGCGGCACAAACCCGATGACCTGGCCGGCGTTCTGTCGGCCTACGGCGACCTCAGCGTCTACCACCCGGGCAACAGCCGCTGACCAGCTGTGCCTCGGACGGAGACGACGCCCCGCCGACGGCACGGCCATTCCCCTCGCCAGCCGGAGTGCAGTCCGCGGCGCCGCCCCCGCCGCGGACGGTAGTTCAGAGCGGCTTACCCTCCAGACGTCGCCTGTGGTTAGGGAGCCTTCCTGGACCGGCCTCGGGGATCAATGGAACCGTGGTTGGCGCTGAGATTGATCATGGTGCGGGCTTGGTGGCTGTTTCATAGGTGGTCACATGTGAAACACCCCACCGCCCGACGATCCACCTGCGGCGATCACGTTTCATGAGTTGTTGCAAACGGCTGGACGCCTGAAACACCCCCATGAAACAGCCCAGGGTCGTGAGAGACGACTTCAAGCGCGTGGAATCGCACGACTGCCCGATGTCCACCTGCGCCGCCCCCGCGGGCTCCCCGTGCCGGACCGGCAAGGGGAAGGTGGCCATCCAGTACCACACCGCCCGCTTCCGCCTCGTGCCCCAACTCGCCAAGGTGCTGAGCGTGCCGACGCCAGCCGTACGCAAGCCGCGGTCCGTGTGGGCCGAGCTGCCCCAGCCGGTGAGCGCCGGCGCCGAACCGGTCGGGCACGTCCGCCTCGGGTACGCCCGCGCCTCGACCGCCCGGCAGTCCCTCGACGCGCAGCTCGACTCACTCGCCGAGGCCGGAGTGACGCGCATCTTCTCGGAGAAGATCTCCACCCGCGCCACCCGGCGCCCCGAGTTGGAGGCCGCCGTCAAGCTCGCCGGGGAGATCCGTTCCTCCGGCGTCGCCGTCACCCTCGTCGTCCACGAGCACAAGCGGCTCGGCCGAGGCATCGAACTCGCCATGCTCGCCGAAGAGCTGAAGGCGAGCGATGTCGGGCTGGAGTTCCTCACAGGCGAACTCAAGGGCTCGCACGACCCGTCCGGGATCGTGTTCACGGTGCTGGCCGCGATGTCGGGCATGGAGCGCGAGTACATCCGCGACCGCACCCTGGAGGGCCACGAGTCCGCCCGCAAGCGCGGCAAGACGATCGGTGGCGCGGGCGTCACCGACGAGTCGATGCTGTCCATGGCCCTCCACCTGCGCGAGCAGGAGATGAGCCTGCGCGACATCGCCAAACGCCTCGTCATCACCACCGGCACGAAGAAAGGCCAGCACCCCTCACCCGCCACCGTCATGCGCATGCTGCGTGAACACGACGAGCACACAACCGCGATGGAAACCGCCGGCTGACTCGCGGCCCAGCCCTTGACGCTGATTCCGCGAGATGAGTGATCACCTCGTGCCCGTCTTGGCTTGTGCGCCCACCAACTACCAGTAAGGCCCGTGGGGATGGGCACCGCGCAAGAGGCCAGTGATCGTCACTGCGGAGGTTGAAAACACCCCCGTCAGGCTTCGGGCGGAGACGGCGCGGCATGGTCTCACCAGGGAATCGGCCCGTCCTCAGCCAGAAAGGCGCCCGTCGGGCCGTCCTCGCCCGCCGTCGCCAGGTCAACCGCGACGGCCGCGCCCTCCTCCGCCGTGCGTATCCCGGTGTGGCGGTTGAGGTCGGTCGCGCAGTAGCCGGGACTCACCGCGTTGACCAGGATCCCTTCGGCGCGCAGTTCATTGGCGTAGAGCACGGTGATCGCGTTCAGCGCGCTCTTGGAGGTGCAGTAAGGGAGGAGAATCGAGGAGTAGGCGGACCACGGGCTGCCCGGGTCGGCCAGGTGGGTGAGGGAGCCGAGTTCGCTGGACATGTTGACGATGCGTGCGGCGGCGGAGCGGCGGAGCAGGGGGAGCATGGCGTGGGTCACAGCGATGACGCCGAACACGTTGGTCTCGTAGACCTGCCGCACGGTAGCGGCTGGGGTTTCACTCGGCTTTTGCGGTCCGGCGGCGATCGCGGCGTTGTTGACGAGGATGTCGAGGCGGCCGAACGTGGCGTCGATGTGCTTGGCGGCGGCCTGGACCGAGATCTCGTCGGTGACGTCCAGCGGTACGAACCGTACGTCGGCGCCGTCGGCGCGAAGCTCCTCGGCCGCCGCCTCGCCACGCTCGGCGTTGCGGGCGCCGATCAGCACGGTGATGCCGAGGGCTGCGAGCCTGCGCGCCGTTTCCTTGCCGATGCCCTTGTTCGCGCCGGTGATCAGAGCAGTCTTCTGCGAAGTCGTCATGGCACCCAGCCTCCCCTCACCCACAGGCGGCAGGGAAAGACCAGAAGACTCTGGATCTATAGTCCACAGATATGAGTGAGCTAGAGGTGCGGGAGCTGAGGTACTTCATCGCGGTCGCCGAGGAACTGAACTTCAGCCGGGCCGCGCAACGCCTGGGGATGGCGCAGCCCCCGCTGTCGAAGGCGATCGCTCAGATGGAGTCCCGGCTCGGGGTACGCCTGCTGGAGCGCACCACCCGGCAGGTGAGGCTGACCAACGCCGGTCAGGTGCTGCTCGACCAGGCCCGGATCGCGGTCGACGCGGTGCACGCGGCGGCCCGGCGAGCACGCCGGGCCTGTCAGCCGACACCCCAGCTCGTCGTGGCGGTCAAACCGGGAGGCGATGCCGGGCTGCTGCGGGAGATCCTCGCCGCCTACCGGGGAAACGGGTTCGCATCTGCCGCCGCCTGAAGTCGTCGTCGGCGGCAGCGGAGAGCCGATCGCCATGCTGCGGGACGGCCGTGCCGACGTAGCGCTGCTGCGCAGCCCGTTCGACGGTCAAGGGCTGGATTCCCAGACACTCGTGGTCGAGCCGCGACTGGCCGTCCTCCCCGCCGCGCACCGCCTGGCCGGACGCCGGCGACTGCGGCTGACCGACCTCAAGGGCGAACCGATCCCGCGCTGGAAGGGGGCCGCCCCCTCCACCACCGCCTACTACACCGGATACGACGGCGCAGAAGCAGGCGATGGCCACACAGGCTTGGCGCCGGCTGACACTCCTGAGGGGCCGCTCGTGGCCAGCGTCGAGCAACTCCTGGAGGTGGTCGCGCTGGGGCAGGCGGTGGCGTTCCTGTCACGCTCCACCACCGAGCGGCACCAGCGCCCGGACATCGCATACCGGCCGGTCACCGGCCTCAGCCCCAGCGCGGTCATGGTCGCCTGGCCGGAGACCTCGCGATCCGCAGCCGTCGCCACCTTCGTCCAAGCCGCCCACGACGTCGCCACCCGCCACCCTGACCACATGACCGCACTGGCCTGACCGGCGTACTCAACCCCTGGTCGCGCCGACCACGCGCTTCTTTCCTCGCCCCGATACCAGACAGCAACCGGCGCGAAGAATGGCCAGCCCCCACCCGTCACCGTCATGCGCATGCCGCGGGAACACGACCAACAGGCAGTGATGACGGCTGACCGCTACTGAGGTTTTCAGGGTGGGGTCGGTGGGTCGATAGCCAGGCCGGTGGCGGTGAGGCAGCCGTCGGTCAGGTGGGGTCGGAGTTGGATCCTGCGTAACTCGCGGCGGAGTTTGCGGTCGTCGTGGTCGTCGAGGGTGAGCTGGCGTGCGGCGTGTTCGGCGGGGCGGAGGCGTTCGGCTCGTACGGCGAGTGCGCGGACGCGGGCGCGCTGGAGGCCGAGCCCGGCGAGGAGTTCGCGGGCGTGGGCCGCGAGGGTGGGGGTGTAGACGGTCGGCTCGGGCAGGGTGCGGGTGCGGGCCGTCTGGGTGCGGTCGGCGTAGGTGATGGTGAGTGTGAGGGCCTGGGCGATCTCGCTGGTGTCGCGTAGACGGCCCTGGTCTCCCGAAGCTCCGGCGAAGTGACAAGTAGCTCTCTGTAGCCGATATGACAGTCCGTTGTCGTGGGTTCGACCGTTTTGCCCTCTTCTCTGATGTGCCCCGGTCACCTCGGTGGCGTCGGTGGTGATCGAGAAGGGGTTGATCGTGCGTCAGGAGTGGGAGCCGGAGGACCTGATCGAGGTCTGGACGCTGCTGGAGGAGGACCAGGAGCGCCTGCGGAACAAGTCCGGGGCGAACCGGCTGGGCTTCGCGCTGCTGCTGAAGTTCTTCGAGGTGGAGGCCAGGTTCCCGGAGAGCGCCGGGGAGATCCCACCGGCGGCGGTGGCGTACGTGGCTCAGCAGGTGAAGGTGCCGGCAGAGGAGTTCGCCGCATACGACTGGGCGGGCCGGGCGATCAAGCGGCACCGGATGGAGGTCCGGGCGCGTTCGGGTTCCGCGAGTGCACGGAGGAGGACCAGGCCCAGCTAGCTGAGTGGCTGGCGGGCGAGCTGTGCCCGGTGGAGCTGTCGCGCGAGCGCCTGGCGGAGGCGGTGGTGGCCCGGTGCCGAAAGGACAGGCTGGAGCCGCCGGCCCCGGGCCAGGTGACCCGGCTGGTGGCCTCGGCGGTGAACACCTTCGAGGAGCGGTTCTGTGCCACCACGACGGACCGGTTGTCGGCGATGACCCGCTCGCGGCTGGACGACATGGTGGCCGAGGACGACGGCGAGGGCAGCGTGGGCGGTGGCCGGACGTTCTTCACCGAGTTGAAGGCCGACCCGGGCGCGCTCGGGTTGGAGAGCCTACTGGGCGAGGTGAACAAGCTGCAGCGGGTGCGGAAGCTGGAGTTGCCGCCGGAGCTGTTTGGGGACGTGTCGGAGAGGCTGGTGTCCGCGTGGCGGGCGCGGGCGGCCAAGGAGTACCCGTCCGACCTGATCGCGGCGGCCTCCCCGGTGCGGTACACGCTGCTGGCGACGCTGTGCCACGTGCGGCAGACGGAGATCGCCGACTCGCTGGTGGACCTGTTCATCCAGCTCGTGCAGAAGATCAACATGAGGGCGGAGAAGAAGGTCGAGGGCGAGTTCGTCAAGGAGTTGAAGAAGGTCCGCGGCAAGGAGGGCATCCTGCTGCGGCTGGCCGAGGCCGCGGTGGCGGAGCCGAACGGCACGGTGCGCAGGGTGATCTACCCGGTGGCCGGGGAGAGCACGTTGAAGGCGCTGGCGGCGGAGGCCGCGGCGAACGAGGCCCGGTACAAGGCGCGCATCCGCACGGCGCTGCGGTCGTCGTACTCCAACCACTGGCGGCGGATGCTCTCGCCGCTGCTGTCGGTGCTGGAGCTGAAGTGCAACAACACCGCCTACCGGCCGGTGATGGACGCGATCGACCTGCTCAAGCGGTACCTGGACCAGCCGATCGCCAAGGAGGGCGCGTTCTTCGACGAGGCCGAGCGTATCCCGCTGGAGGGGGTGGTGCCCGAGCAGTGGCGGACGGCGGTGGTGGGCGACAAGGGCCGGGTGGAGCGCATCCCGTACGAGCTGTGCGTCCTGGTCTCGCTGCGGGACGCGCTGCGGCGCCGGGAGATCTGGGTGGCCGGGGCGAGCCGCTGGCGCAACCCGGAGGACGACTTGCCGCAGGACTTCGAGGACAACCGGGACGTGCACTACGGCGCGATCCGCCAGCCGCTGGACCCGGGCGAGTTCATCGACGCCCTGCAGAAGCGGCTCCGGGCGGCCCTGAACCGGTTCGACGGCGCGCTGGAGGAGGGCTCGACCGGCGGGGTGGAGATCGTCCGTAAGCACGGCGAGCCGTGGATCAAGGTCTCCCCGCTCGGAAAGCAGGAGGTGCCGGAGAACCTGGTCGCGCTCAAAGCCGAGATCGAGCGCCGCTGGGGGACGATCGACTTGATCGACATCCTCAAGGAGGCCGAGTTCGCGGTCGGTTTCAGCTCCGAGTTCACCTCGGTGGCCAGCCGGGAGGCGGTGCCGCGCGAGGTGCTGCGACGCCGGCTGCTGCTGGTGCTGTTCGCGCTGGGCACGAACATGGGCATCAAGCGGGTCGCGGTGACCGGCAAGCACGGCGAGTCCGAGGCGGTCCTGCGGCGGGTGCGGCACCTGTTCGTGAACCGGACCAACATGCGTGGCGCGCTGGTGAAGCTGGTGAACGCCACCTTCGCCGCCCGGGACGCCGAGTGGTGGGGCGAGGGCACCTCGTGCGCCTCGGACAGCAAGAAGTTCGGCTCCTGGTCCAGCAACTTCATGACGGAGTGGCACCAGCGGTACCGGGGGCCGGGGGTGATGATCTACTGGCACGTCGAGCGGAAGTCGGTGTGCATCTATTCCCAGCTCAAGAACTGCTCGGCCTCCGACGTCGCCGCGATGATCGAGGGTGTGCTGCGGCACTGCACCGAGATGGTGGTGGACCGGCAGTACACCGACACCCACGGCGCGTCCATCGTCGGGTTCGCGTTCGCGCACATGCTCGGCTTCAACCTGCTGCCCCGGTTGAAGAACGTGGGCTCGGCCCGGCTGTACCGGCCGGCCGCCGGAGAGGACGAGACGTGGCCGCACCTGGTGCCGGTGCTGTCCAGCAAGACGATCGACTGGGAGCTGATTCGCCAGCAAAGTACGACCAGATCGTCAAGTACACCACCGCGCTTCGCCTGGGCACGGCCGAGGCCGAGCAGGTGCTGCGACGGTTCACCCGCGGCGGCCCGAAGCACCCGACCTACCGGGCGATCGAGGAACTGGGTCGGGCGGTGCGGACGGCGTTCGTCTGCGACTACCTGGCCGACCCGGAGCTGCGGCGGGAGATCCACGAGGGCCTGCAGGTGGTGGAGAACTGGAACTCCGCCAACCACGACCTGTTCTACGGCAAGGACGGGCATCTGACCGGCGCCGACCGGGAGAGCCAGGAGATCTCGATGCTCGCTCTGCACCTGCTGCAGGCCGCCCTGGTCCACGTGAACACCCTGCTGCTGCAGGAGGTCCTGGCCGAGCCGAAGTGGGTCGAGCGCCTCGGCGACGCCGACCGGCGCGCGTTGTCCCCGCTGTTCTGGACACACGTCAACCCCTACGGCCGGTTCGAGCTGGACATGAGCAATCGGCTCGACATCCACCCGGCCGTGGTCATCCCCGGCCAGCGGGCGGACGCACGGCAGACGGCGCCCGCCGGGGAGAGCACCGGGCAGTGGTAGGACAGCGGTTCGGGGTCGAAGCCGTCTGCCGTGGCTTCGACCCCGAACCCCTTGGTCACGGCCGGGCGGTTGGAGGGCCGGGCCGACGCCGAGCCAGCGGCCGACGTCGATGGTCGGCTGGCGGGCCGGCCGCCCATCGACCAGGCGGTGTCGATTCAGGACCGGGGGCTCTTCAGGCTCCGTGCGGTGAGTCCGATGAGCGTTGTTCTTCTTGCAGGGGAGCAGCCTCCCAGGTGGCGGTGATGTCGCGGGCGACATCACGTAGGAGGTCGATCAGCATGTCTGCGAGTGGTGTGAGGCTGGCGTCGGCTTTGGTCACGGCGTAGAGCTGGCGGTAGGGCCTGGGGTGGGCCAGTTCGCGATGGGTGGTGCCGGGCGCATGGGTCAGGGCCAGGCGCGATACCAGAGCCACGGCGCTGCCTGTGCCGACGAGGGCCTGGACAACGTCGTAGGACTCGGTCTCGAACCGCACGGTGGGGGTGAAGCCGGCCCCGCGGGCAGCGTCGTGGAACTGTTCGCGGGCGGCATGGCCAGCCAGGATGGAAACCCACGATTCGTCGCGCAGTTGTTCCAGGCGAAGTTCGCTGTCCGCAGGCTGCCCCGTGGCCAGTGAGTGGTCATCGGGGAGAACCACGACCATCGGGTCCAGCAGGAGCGAGTGGGCGCGTAGGTGCGGGGGCGGCGCGAGCGGCGTGCCCCAGGACGCGACGATGGCGAGGTCCAGGCGCCCCGCGCTGATCTCGTCCGCTCCGCGTCCGGACACCACGTCTACGACGGAGACGTCGGCGTCCGGATGGCGGTGCCGCAGGGCCGTCAGGGCGGGCGGCAGCAGGTGCAGGGCAGCCGCCTGGAACGTTCCGATGCGCAGCCGTAGGGAGAGGTGACCGAGCAGCGCGGCCAGTTCCGCCTCAGCCTTGTCCGACGCCTCCTCCACGGTTCGACCGTGGGAGGCGAGCAGCGCACCAGCCGCGGTGAGCTTTGCTCCGCGAGGACCACGGATGACCAGGGGCACCTGCCAGTCGCGCTCGGCCTTGGCCACCTGCTGGGTGACCGCCGCGGGCGTGAGCTGGAGGGCGTGAGCCGCCGCCGTCAAGGAGCCGTGCCGCTCGATCAATGCAAGAAGCCGGAGCTGTCCCGGATCCACCAGCATTCACTAACCCTAACACTGCACCCTTCTTCTTTAACTTCTCTTATAAGTGCGGGAGAGGAAGCCTGGTGGTGCACCCATCGACGCAATCCCTGGAAGGGTTCTTTGCCCATGCCTACGCATGTGCCCGTTTTCATCGCCACCACCTTGCTCCTGGCGATGCTGCCAGGCGCGAGTCAAGCCATGATGATCCGGCAGGTTCTGGAAGGCGGGCAACGCACAGTCCGAGGCACGCTCGCGGGCAACGCCACCGGCTTCCTGCTGTGGTCCACGGCCGCTGCGGCCGGGCTGTCCGCTGTCCTGCTGGCCAGCCCGCGCGCGTACGCGATACTCCGGATCGCAGGCGGCATCGTGCTGATGATCCTCGGGGTGAACACGCTGCGGACCGCGCTCACCACCGCCTTCACCCGTCCGCCCCGCGAGGGCGGGCGCCGCACCGGCTTCGCGGGCGGATACCTCACCGGCCTGAGCACCAACCTCGGCAACCCGAAGGCCGGCGTGTTCGCCGTCTCGGTCCTGCCCCAATTCGTGACGGCGAAGGGCCCGGTGTTCCTGTCGACCGTCGCCCTGGGAGCCCTGTGGGCGCTCGTCAGTGCCTCCTGGTACCTGCTGCTCACCTGGGCCGTCGGCCGAGGGCGCGCCTTGATATCGCGGCCGACCGTCCTGCGGGGACTCAGCGTGACGACCGGCGTCGTCCTGCTTGGGCTGGGCGCCGCGGTGGCAGCCGGTGTCTGAGGGCCGGGCCGGTACTTCTTCCAGCAACCGACCGCGCGGGCCATCTACCGCCCTTGTGTACCGGCAGCCATGCAGTTGCCCTGCACGGCCGGTGGCGACGAAGCGCACCAAGACGGTCGCCCCGGCTTCACCGCCCACTCAGGCCCGGATAGATCCCACGCGGGAGCGAGGAAGCCGATGACGCACGCGATGACACCGGACGGAACCCGCATCGCCTACCAGCTCCAGGACCAGGGGACGCCGCTGGTCCTGCTGGCGGGCCAGGCCAACAACCACCACTGGTGGGACGCGATTCGCGCCGACTTCCATCCCGCTCGCAGCACCCTCACGCTCGACTACCGCGGCACCGGCGACAGCGCCAAGCCCGACACCCCCTACAGCACCGAACTGTTCGCCCAGGACGTCATCGCCGTCCTCGACGAACTCGGCATCGACCGTGCCGACGTCTACGGCACGTCCATGGGCGGACGGGTGGCCCAGCAGCTCGCGGCCCGCCACCCCCATCGGGTAGGCGCCCTGGTCCTCGGCTGCACCTCACCCGGCGGCACGCACAGCGTCGAACGCGGCAACGACGTCCGCCAAGCCCTGACGCAACCTCAGCCCGGAGCCGCGCGACAGGCCCTACTAGGGCTGATGTACACCCCCCAATGGCTCGCCTCCCATCCCGGCCCGCACCACACCCTCGGCGACCCCGGCATGCCTGCCCACGCCCGGCGCCACCACCTCGCGGCCAGCAACCGACACGACGCCTGGGACCTCCTGCCGGACATCAGCGCACCCACCCTGGTCCTCCACGGAAGCGACGACCTGCTCAACCCCACCGCCAACGCACACCTGCTCGCCGACCGCATCCCCAACGCCCGACTCCATCTGATCCCCGAAGCCCGGCACGCCTACTTCGAGGAGTTCCGCACCCACGCCAGCCCCCTCGTCCTGGACTTCCTCACCACCGCGTACAAGCCGTAGAACAGCGCAGCCGATACTCGGACACCCTGCACCCGGGATACCTACCGTGCACCAGCGAACCCCGGCCGGACTCTCACAAACGGTCCTTTCCGGGAGCAAGATCGGAAACGGTCGTCGGGGTCGGCCCGGATGCCCGATCGGTTCTCAGAACTCGTTCTCACGCAACTGGCGCCCGACCCCTGTTCTGGGAATAGTTTGTGAGAGGACTTCGGGTGTGACGGGCCCTCAGGACACCATCGAGAGCGACGCCGACGACGTCGAGCGCCACGACTGCCCGCGCTGTGGCGTCCAGCCCGGTTCGCCCTGCCGCTCGCGCTCGGGCGCGGTCGCCGGGATCTACCACACCGGCCGCTTCAAGAAGGTGGCCCGGCTCGCCAAGCTGCTGCGGGTGTCGACCCCGGTCGACCGCGGCCCCGGACAGCCCTGGCGGCCCGGCACCCCGCCGCCGGCCGCGCCCGAGACGGACACCCCGGGCGCGGAGATCCGCATCGGGTACGCCCGTTGCAGCCACCTCACGCAGGAGCTGCAGTCGCAGCTGGACGCGCTCAGCGCGCACGGCATTCCGCGCGACAAGATCTTTTCCGAGAAGATCAGCAGCCGCGTCCGGGTCCGCCCCCAGTTCGAGGCCGCCCTCGCCCTGGCCCGCGAGATCAAGGCCCATGCGCCGCACTGCCGGGTGCTGTTCACCGTCTACGAGATGAAGCGGCTCGGCCGCGACGCTGCCGAGCTCACCGCGCTGGCCGACCACCTGACCGCCCACGGCTTGGTCCTGGAGATGCTGGCCGGCCCGCTGCCCGGCATCTACGACCCCTCCGGCCCCGGCCCGATGCTCTTCGGGCTCTTCGCCGCGATGGCCGAGACTGAGCGCGAGAGCATCCGTGAAGCCACCCTCGAAGGACTCGACGCCGCCGCCCGCAATGGCAAGCACGGCGGTCGGCCGCCCGTCATCAACGACGACATGCTGCACACCGTGCTTCGGCGCCGGGCGGCGGGCGAGTCCGTCGAACAGATCCGCCCCGACCTGATCATCCCCACCGGCAAGCGCAAGGGCCAGAATCCCGGCCTGGCCAGCATCTACCGGGCGCTCGCCGAGCACGAGAAGCGCCAGGCATACCCCGAAGCCGTCGAAGCGGCCCACGCCGACTTCGCCGCCCTCCAGACCGAAGGCGCTATCCGGTCACTCTGAGCTACTTGTCACTTCGCCGGAGCTACGGGAGGACAGGGCCGTGATGGCCGCTCTGGGCGCTCGCGCTGTTGGTGGGCAGCTGTCTGCGCAGTAGATCGTCTGACTGACCAGGACCTTCAAGCCGGCGCAGGCTCAGTCATCACACCGCTACCGCACCGAGCCGCCGCTTGACGTACTTGACGGTCAGCACAGCGAGCAGCGGGCCCCACAGCACCAGCGGCGCGTAGGAGGCTTCGAGCAGCCACGAGTGCCAGTCGTGGAGCGTTATCGGGTTGTCGGCCGGAAGTGGCCGGAGCTGCGCTGTCTTGCCGAACATCTCGGTGATGAGTGCCCACGTCCACATGGCGGTGAGGATCAGCGAGCCGAGGGCGGCGGGGATCACGGCGGCGAGGATCGGAACGCGGCGCCCGCGCAGCCCAGGGATCCAGCGCGGCCAGACCTCGCCCCAACGGGCCACGAGCCCGATCGCGAGGAACGCCAGCAGCTCGGCGATGATCGACAGCACGACGACGTACCCCTCGATCGGCAACCACGGCGGGAGTTGGCCGTTGCCGGGATGAAGGCCGCCATCCAGCGGCAGCTTGAAGGTGATGCCACTGATCCGCCAGAGGCTGGACGGGATCACCAGGAACGGGATGATGTTCGCAGTCAGCCACAGACGCCGAGGGACGCCTTCGGTCGGGGTGTGCGCGGAGTGCCAAGCCTTGCGCAGGCGGCCGGAGGCCTGTGTCATCATCGGTCCGCTCCCGTGTTCGCCGTCGCTTTGGCCGCTTCAGCCACGTCCGCCTTCGCTATGGCCTTCGCTGCTTGCCGAGCCTGCCGGGCATCGGCGAGGAGCATGTCGCCGACCATGGTGCGCCGCTTGTAGTAGGCGAAGGTGAGGATGGCGAGCAGCGGCGCCCAGGCCAGGATCGGGATGTAGCAGAGCAGGAACAGGACCAGCGACCAGCCGTGCGCCGAGAAGTCCGTGTGGCCTCCCCCACCGGTACTGGCGCTGGGGCGGAAGTGGAAGAACCACCTGTTGAGGAAGAAGTACGCGTAGAGCGATGTCAGCAGGAACGCACCGGTCGCGGCGGGGATCACAGCGGCCTTGACGGGTACCCGTCGACCGCCGAGGAACGGGATCCAGTGCGGGAACCGCTCACCCCAGGGCCGGACCAGCCCGAGGGCCAGCAACGCGAGGCCCTCCGAGAGCAGGCTGAGGAACGCGACATAGGCGAAGCCGACGAGCCCGGGACGGTGGCTGCTGTCGCTGTTCTCGAGGCCGGAGACTCCGCCGAGGAGCAGGAATCGCCACAGGCTGGACGGCAGGACTACGAGCGGGATGGCGTGGGCCACGCGGCGGGTCCAGGTGGGAACCGCCGAAGGAGCCGGAACCGGGGCCTTCTTGGGCTCGAAGGTGAGCGAGATCGAATCCGTTGTCATGCCTCAAGATTCACGCTCCGGCGCTGGTAAGGGACATATGCCGATCAGCACCTCGTGGCCGGCCGCGAAGCCTCGGGGGTGCCGTTCAGCACAGGGCGTCGGGAACGGCGGCTGACGTAGGGTCGGCCCGTGGTGATCACGATCCTTCCCGTGGCGCTGGCCGCGCTCGCGGCCCTCGCCTACCCTGCGACGGCGCTCGCCGTCCTGCCCTCGGTCCGCGCCCGCGTGAGCCGTTGGCTCAGTCCAGCAGCTGTCGTGGTCGCCGCGGTCTCGCTCCTCGTCACCACCCTCCAGGTCAGCGGCACAGCGAGGGGCATGCCGGGTAAAGACGGTGGAATCTACGGAACCTTCGAGGCCCTGCTGCTGCTCGTCCTGATCGTGCCGACGGTTCGCACCGCACCCCTTCCGATCGCCGTCTCGGCCGGGGCGCTCGCGCACCTCGCCGTGACCACCTGGGCTTTGCGTGACTGGTCCCACGAGTCCGTGCGCGACCTCGTCGGCGCCTGCCTCTTCTGGTCGATCACCGCCACGTGCGCCGTCGTCGGCTCGGCCTATCTCAGGGTGCTGGACGAGCGGCGGCGCACCTCGATCGACACGGCGCGGCGCCAGCAGCGCCTTGAGCTCGCGGGCGATCTCCACGACTTCGTCGCGCACGACGTCAGCGAGATCGTCGCCCTGGCCCAGGCCGCTCGGTTCGTCGCCGGGCAGAGCCCGCAGGCAGTCCTGGACGCGCTCGCCCGGATCGAGGACGCGGGGCAGCGCGCGCTGCGCTCGATGGACCGGACCGTACACATGCTGCGCACCGATGAGGAGGACGACGGCAAGCGGCACGCCGCGCAAACTCTGAATGACCTGCCGGAGCTGGTCGAGAGGTTCGCAGGTTCCACCCCGGCTCGGGTCCGCTTGGACATCGCCGCAGGAGCCAGTTCCGTGCGGCGCGAAATAGCAGCGACGGCGTACCGAGTGGTGGTGGAGGCGCTGACCAACATCCGACGCCATGCATACGACGCCCAGGAGGTCGTGGTCTCGGTCGGGCGCTCAGCCGACGTGCTCACCGTCGAGGTCCTCGACGACGGCTCGGGACGACGGCCGCCGGCCGGACGAGCCGAGCACCGCAGTGGACTGGGTCTGCCCGGTCTGACCGAGCGGGTCGAATTGCTCGGCGGGACGCTCCGAGCCGAGGCCCGCCAGAGCGGGGGCTGGAGGCTCGCGGCCGAACTCCCGATCACGAACACGGTGGCCGCTGCGCGATGACAAAGACGAGAGAAACGATGAACATGGCCGAATTCGCAAACACGTCGGCGACGCCGTCCCCAATCCGCATCCTCCTGGCCGACGACCAGGAGAACATCCGCGCCGCCTTCCGCATGGTCCTCGACGCCCAGCCGGACATGCACGTCATCGGCGAAGCCGCTGACGGCGCCGCCGCCGTCGAACTGGCCCGCCACCTCGATCCCGACGTCGTCCTGGCCGACATCCGCATGCCCCGCCTCGACGGCCTCGAACTCACCCGCCTCCTAGCCGGTCCAGACGTCGCCACGCCAACCCGCGTGATCGTCGTGACGACATTCGACCTCGACGAGTACGTCCACACCGCCCTCCGCCACGGCGCATCCGGCTTCCTGCTCAAGCGCTCGGGCCCAACGCTGCTCATCGAGGCCATCCGCGCGGCCATGGCCGGCGACACACTGATCAGCCCACAGGTGACAGTCCGCCTGCTCCAGCGCTTCGCGACCAACACCGAGCAGAGCGGACCGCAAGACCCGAAGGTCTCTCTGACCGAGCGGGAGTTGGAAATCGTGCGGCTCGTGGCCGACGGCGGGACGAACGCCGAGATCGGCGCGAAGCTGTTCATCTCACCGGGCACGGTGAAGAACCACATCGCGAGCATCCAGCAGAAGGTCGGGGCCCGGAACCGCGTCGGGATCGCGGCCTGGGCGTTCCGCAACGGAGTATGCGGCCCAGGCCGCGATCCCGAGGGCTAACGCATCTGATCAGTGAGCCTGCGCCATATTGAAGATGCTGGTCAGGGTGCTGTGAGGGGACAGCACGCGCTTCGCCGATGACACCATCAACGCAGTGGGCACCAGCTCCGGCACCGGCTGCGGCACCGCGGCCGGTGAGACTGCTCTCGACTCGACCCTCGTGGTCCATCTCACCCGCTGAACCGCCCAACCGGCCGGCACAAACCCGCATGTGAAGGAGGATTCGACATGTCGCCCCCTCAGGCCGAGGTGCAGGCGTCCCTGGCCGATCCAGTAACTGCTAAGGCCCGTATCTACGCGATGCTGGACACGGACGGGGGTGGAGTCGCCTCCAGGCACGACTACTTCGTCCGTATCGACCGGGCCCAGCAGGCAACCGGACGCAGGGACGACGACCCCCTGGTCATGCTGCGCGCCCCACGGGCGATCGCGCCTGGGCCGCGATGGATGCCAACGGCGACGGCGTGATGACCTACCAGGAGTACGTCGCCTAGGCCGAGCGGGCCGTGGCCGAGCAGGAGTGGAATGAGTGGGTCATCGCCCGCTCACGCGTCGACGCAGTGCTGGCCCTGGACAGTGACAACGTGGCTGCCCCCGAGGCATCCCAGGACCTGCCGGATGGCGGTGAGCAGCAGGCGCGGCCCGACCCGCTGGACGCGGCGAAGCCGAAGTCGGTGGTGCGGGGCTGGCCTGGTCGGCCCTGTCGGTGGACTACCAGCGCATCGTGCGGCTCCTGGCCGACCGCCAGCGGCTCGGTCAAGGTCCGCTGACCTGCCAGGAGATGGCCGCTTGTTTCGGCCTGAGGGTAGTACCGGCGAAGGTGGAGGCGCTGCGCTCGAAGGCAAAGCGGCTGGTGGCCCGGGGTTGGCTGACCGAGTCGGCGCCGGGCCGGTTCACGCCCGCGAAGGGCGTGGCCGGGCCAGCCGGCGGGTGCGCATCGGGTGGCCGAAGAGCGACCTCGCTGATTCGCGGGGTCGGCCCGTAGTGAGTATTTTTACCAATGGTGAAATAATAACAACGGTATCGAAATG
>NZ_JBSFVU010000051.1:1187-31890 GCF_053592475.1 Streptomyces sp. NPDC002671 | reverse complement strand
AACACCCCAACCCCGCCGGCATGCAACCGAACTCGTCGGCATGATCAACGCCGCAAAGCTGCCCGCGACATGGGCATCTTGAAAGTCGCTCAACAAGTAGAGCAGCACGGTTCCGCTCCATGCGCCAACGGCGAACACTGCTTGCGTAGCATGCTGTCGGCCCCCGTACGCATCCGGCGAGGCCGACAGAACGCGGTGAAAGGGCAGCAGTGCAGCGGATCGGCCTCTACTACCCGTACGTGCACTTCCGTAAAGAGCAGTGGATCAAGGCCGCCGCCCTCTACTGGCCGGGCCTGGCCCGAGTCGTCCCGCGCGGATTTCCTGTCAGCGACCCGGACCTGGTCAAGGCCCTGCGCGACGGGCTGGACAACTTCCTCACCGACGTGGACCCCAGGGAAGCAGCAGCCGCTGTCGCCCCTGCCTTCCTGAAGGCCGTCGAGGACCACGGCACCGAACTGAGGCAGCGCTTTCTGGCAACGGCCGACACCCGACCTTTCCACACGCATCAGGGGAACCAGCCCGAGCTGTTGATGGGAGAGCGCATCATCAACGCCGAGCCGACCTCGCCTGACGACCTGCGAACGCTTCCGCGCGACGAACGCCCCCTCGCTGGCCTCTACCCGCACGAGGTAGACCCAGGGCTTGCCGACGCCCTACGCAGTGCCGGTCTCGCCGTGCCGGCCATGCGGTCGCGCATCGCCAGATCCGACGTGACGTGGCTGGCCATGGACCCGGTCCTGGCCTGGATCTACAAGTGTGTGCTCACCGAGGAGCTGGCCCGCCGTACGCGGTACGCGCCGATCACCGACCAGGTCGCGGCCCACAGCGCCACGGACGGCTGGGACAGCGACCGGATCGCTGCTGCCATGTTGGGCGAGCCGCCCCGACCGGCAAGCTCCGACGAGACAACACGACTCGGGCTGATGGCCGTGCAGTGCGTCCTCCCGGACGGCCTGCGCTCGGTGCCGGTGGCGAAGATCATCCAACTGCGGAACGACTACCGGGCAGAATTCAGTGCCTTCACCCAAGCAGTCGACAAGGCTGCGGCAGACCTGCGAGAGCAGGTGGGCGGCATCGAAGACCGCGCAGCCTTCGAACACCACCTTCGGATGACATTCGACGAGAGCATCGCCCAGCCTCTTGAGGACCTGCGCAAGGCTATGAGCGGCCTCAACCTCAAAGCCTTCTACAGCGCGCTGAACTACAAGTTCGAGGTGCCCGCCCTTGCCGCGGCGGCGAGCGGCTGGGCAGGCAACGTGCCGATCGCCGGAGGAAGTCTCGCGATTGCCGCCGCGACCTTGCGCCAGGCCACGGCGGAGGCACGCGACGCTCAGCTCGCTGGCTCTCCGGTCAGCTACCTGCTCAGGGTGGAACGGAACCTGAAGCCGACCACACTGGTGCGGCGGGTGGCGCGAACGCTTGGCCGTGCTGCCGGCTCCGGAATCTAGCCGCGCTCAACCGCGGTTGCCGTGCTTGGGCAGCTCGCCCCGGAAGCCGCCGCCGGGGCACTCGTCCTCGCCCTGGACATGGCCCTCGTACCAGCCGTGGACGGCTGCGTGGAGGATCGCCTCCTCCACCGAGGCTTCGCCGCTGCGGACCGACGCGATGGCGTTGCCGACAATCAGCCGGAGCACGGCGCTGTCGGGCGAGGGGAACGGCGGGGACGGCATCGGTGAGTCGGTCGTCATGGCCGCAGCCTTGGGCGGGACCGACCGCCGGTCAGCCGGATGCGGTGCCGTCGTGACGGGCGGTGCCGTGCAGGTCGCTGCGGAACCCTCGGCCGACCGGCTGCCAGCCCTGCAATGTGGCGGGCCTCCAGCGCGGCCGGTCCGGCACCCTGGTGTCGTCGGGCTCCGGCAGAGTGCCCCGGCTCTTGCGGCTGCGGGCGGCCCGGACGCTGATGCCCAGGTGGGCGGTGACCTCCGGATACCCCCGGAGCCGTTGGTCGTCGGCCGTCGTGCCTCCCTCGTTCGTCGGTCCTGAGCGTACGCACCATCCGGATGGGCGGGCGTACGGCAAGGCCGTCCCAACGGTCGGCGCGGGGCGGCCTTCTGCGGTTGTGGTCAGACCTCGGCGAGGCGGTTGGAGAGGTCCAGGGCGACGGTGGCGACCGCGAGGGCGGCGCACAGGCCGGTCACCTCGTGGAGGGTGGGGCGGACCAGGCGCGGCCAGTTGTCGGGGGCGGCGGGCCAGGAGGCGAGGAGGACCTCGGTGGTGGCCAGGCCGAGGTGGGCGGTGACGTCTCAGCCCGCACGGTCGGCGGGCTCCCAGTGCAGGCGGATACAACCGAGCGGGAGTTCGGGGGTGCCCGCCGGGAGCCAGGAGACGTCGAGCGGTCCCTCCGGGAGGGCGGAGACGCGCTGGACCAGTGTGTCGCGCACTCCCGACGGCATGGGCCGCACGGCGAGGGCGTGCAGCGGGCGGGCGGCGAAAGGGTGGGGTCGCGGTGAGATCGGGGCCTCCCTGGACGGGTCGGTACGGCGGGGTTAGGCCCAGGCGAGGGCGTCGCGGACAGATGGCGGGAGGTAGCCCTCCTGGCCGTCCTCGGCGATGAACGCCATGCCGTCGCCCACGACGACGTCGGTGCCGAGGTAGTGCGCGAAGGGCCAGTCGGGGGTGACGGCCAGGCGGATCGGCAGGTCGGGGTCGAGGTTCTGAAGTTGGCGGAGCAGGTGGCCGACGGTCAGGTAGTGGGGCACGGGGAACCTCCGGAAGCGATATGGGCGGGTGAAGCAGCGTGGTGATGGAGCGTCAGCGGGCGTCGAGGCGGAGTTGGTCGCGCAAGACCGGCTGCCGGGTGGTTCAGCGGCTGGCGATGAGCGCGGCAAGGAAACCGGCCACGGCCTCGGAGGGGGTGTCGAGGCCGAACTCCTGGATCCAGGGCTCGGCGTCGGCGGGGATGACCCGGACCTGCCAGACGATGCCGCGCTTCCAGGCGGTGGTGTCCTCGGGGAGCCAGCCGACGTAGACGCGGCCGTCCGGGCTGGTGCAGTGCACGTTGGCCTCCGGGGTGTCGACGATGGCCCAGCCGAGTGCGCCGAGCCGTTCGAGCACTGGGCCCGCGCAGTGGTTGCTGGAGAGCCAGGCGCGTTCCTCCACGGCGGGGCGGACGACGGCTGGCAGGAGGGTGCTGGAGGCGTCCACGAGTGGACGGTCCCTTCGTTGACCTGCGGTTTTCCCGACGTCCGTACGTTGACATGCGGTGTGCCGAAGTACGTAGCTGTTTCCGGGAAGGCGGTGTCTGCCGTGGGTGAACTGGCCGCCGAGGGTGAGAAGCCGGCGGGTCGGGGAATGGATCGACGCGGCCGGTTGTCGTAACCCGGTTGCGGCGCAGGGCCGTACAGAGCAGAAGGGACAGGCCGTGGCGGAGTCGAGCAGACACTGGGACGGTGCCGGGCTGGAGCGCAAGATCCGCGGCGCCGGGCGGCCGTGGACGGTGGGCGACATCGCGATGGTGGCCGACGGCCAGTGGGCCGTGGGCACCCAGGCCGGGAAGCAGCGTGACGGGGAAGCCGTGGTGGAGCGCCGGATAGCGGAGGGGCGGCGCGTCGAGATGACGGTGGCCGAGTTGGCCCACGCGATGGGCTCCCGGTTCAGCGTGGCCCATCGCGACGAAGACGCGGGCTGACCGGTTACCGTCGGGGCACGGTCACGGCCATTGTCGCGCCGACAGCGGCCGACTGGGCGGGCTGGTCCGGTGGTTGGCCCAGGGCACGCGGTGCGTGCGCGGAGCGGGCGACAGCGGCCTGGGCCAGGCTGAGCGACGGTGCCTGGTCCGCGGTTACGGCGGCTTCGCGGGCCTCGATCACGTGGCTGATCGCCTGCAGGGCTATGCGGCTCTCGGTCTGCGCGACGCGCAGGTCCACCGCCGAGCTGGTGATCCGCTCCAGGTCGTAGAAGGCCGGCACATGGCCGGGCCGGGTGAGGGCGTGCAAGCGGTCCTGGTGGACGGCGACCGCGTTGTTCGAGACGACGAGGCTCGATCGGATATGCATCGCTGAGCGCAGGAGCGGGTCCTCGACGGGGCGGCGGACCGCGAGGGTCTCCAGCACGTCGATGGGGCGGCCCCAGGCTTTCTCGATCAGCGCGTCGGCCTGTTCGAGGGCAGTGGCGTCGGACACGGGTGGCTCCGGAGGGCGAGAAGAGGGAACGGTGGTCAGCGGCTGTGCCCGGGGCGCGGGACCTGCAGAGCTGACGGCGGGCGCGGTGCCGGGATGAATGGCCGCGCGCCGGCAGACGAGGGTGCCACGGTGGAGCGGGCGTTGGCAGCCTGGGCGCGGCGTACGTCCAGCGGCGTCGGCACCGGCGGCCTCACCGGGGTTGTGGTGACCTGTGGGGGAAGGCGGCGCAAGTTCGTTCAGTTCGCGGACCACCCGGGGGCCGGCAGACAGCGCGCCGAGGACGGGATGCAGGTAGGAGCGGCTGGCGGAGGTGGCGTACTCGGTCGTCAGGACCTCTGAGACGCTCCGCGAGGCGTCGGTGAGCAGCCCGGCCAGTTCGGTGCGGTCCAGGGACGCACGGTCGGCGGTCATCGCATGGAGGCCTTTCGGGAGGCGGCGGGAGCGGCGGGGCTGGCTGCCGCCGGTGCGGTGGCCGGGAGGGACGCGGTCCGGTCGAACGCGTGGGGGGATCGGGACCGGGCCGCCTGGACTCGGGCCTCGGCCGCCGCGCCGGTGTCGGCGAGCCGGTTGAGGCCGGCGCGGTTGGTGCGGAGTTGGGCCGTGCGGTAGACCGCGTAGTCCTCCCGGGCACCGGCCGCGACGAGGTAGATCTCGCGCTTGTGGGTCGAGGTGGGCGGGGCCGGGCGGAACTGGATGACCATCCGGTAGGAGACGGCCGGGTCGACGTAGACCTTGTGGAAGCCCGCGAGGCGGCCGGTCAGCGGCAGGCAGTCGTCGCTGCCGTGGACCAGGTTCTGCAGTTCCAGCAGCGCCAGGTCGCGGACTTCGTCGGGGAGTTCGCGCAGGTCCGCGATGGCATCCGGGTGGGCGGCGAAGGCGAAGCGGGCGCGGCTCACATCGGCCTCCGAGGGTTCCGTCGCTGGGCCGTTCCTGCCGACGGCGCGTTGCCCGTGTCGAGGCCGGCTTTCAAGATCGCGACGGCACCCGCTGACCGGGTGAGGGCGGCGCGGGTCAGCCGGGCGGCGGCCTCGTCGGCGAAGGCGCCCTCGCGCATCGTGTACGTGTGGGCGTCGTGGTTTCCCTCTTCGAGGAAGACACGAATCGGTGCCTGAGCGGCGCTGGAGTCACGGGTCAACGTCCACGTCTCGAACGGGGCGAAGTCCGAGGTCCAGCTGTCGAGGACTTTGTAGCGAGAGCCTGACTCCCGGATCTGCTGCTCGATCCAGAGGGTGAGATCGTCGGCGGGCTTCATGGAGTCCCCGCCGGCCTGGGCGATCCGCTCGGGCGGGCAGCCATGCTCGATCAGCCAGTTCTGGGCGAAGGCCAGACCGGCGTGGTTCGCGGTCTCGAAGGTGAACGTGCGCTCGTGTAGGTCCCGCGTGATCTTGATGGCAACGAGCTGTGGTTCACCGGGGACGCCCCAGGTCATCGACCCGTCGTGGGCGACGAGGTAGCTGTGCGATGCCTCCGGGGTGGTGTGGTGCTCGGCCAGCACGGTCAGGTCTCCGGCCCAGAGACTGCTCTCGGCGAGTTCGGAGGCGGCGTCGGCAGGCTCGAAATCGTCAAGGCGGAAGTCGAGTTCGCCGGTCACCGGGTGGCTCCTGTCAGCTCGGGCGCCGGGGTGGCCAGCACACGGTGGTTGGGCCGGGTCGGGCTCGTCGTGCATGCGGCGAAGGGGCCGTCGGGGGCACGGAGATGAACCAGGGCCTGGTCGAGGTGGTCGCGGTGCCACGTCGAGGGACCGGAGAGGCCGGCCTCGGCGTCAGTGAGCTGCTGCCACGCGAGCCAGAGCGCGTGCAGCCGGGCAACGGCCTCGGGGTGCTCGTGCCACTGGTCGCACCACGGTCGGGTAGTGCTGATCTCCCGTCCGTAGACGGGCAGAAACAGGTAGTTCACCCAGTCGCTGAGCGCGGCCAGCTCGACGGCGTACGCCTCGCCGCCCAGGGCGAGGATGAACACCGAGGCCGGGGCGTCGGCCTTGTCGGCGCCGGCAGCGTCTGCGGTGGAGGCGTCTGCGGTGGGCTGAGGGGTGGAGACGGGCTCGGAGCCGAGGCGGTCCAGGATGACGCCGTGCTGGCGTACCTCCGCCATGGTCTTGGCGAGGGTGCTGGCGAGATCGTCGAGGTCGCCGTCGGGAACGCGGAACGGCTCGGGCTCGGGGGTGGCCTTGCTGGGGTCGGACATAGCGGATCCAAGGGAGTGAGCGAGCAGGGCGGGGGCGAAGTGCGGCGCGCTCTTCTGGAGGCCACGGCGGTGCTCCCTTCGCAGGTCGGCATGGGCAGGAGGATGCGGAGATTCCGCGATTTGGCGCGGCCGGGGAAACCGGGTAATGGAGCGCTACGGCGCGGTACAGCGGGGGCAGCCTGGGAAGGGCAGTGCCAGCAACTGCACGGCTCGGGCGGCCTGTTGGGGGACCACGCCGTTACCGAGTGCGGTGAGCTGAGCCGGTCGGCCGAGCCCCGGAGTGGCGGTCACCCAGCCAGCGGCCAGGCCCTGCATCCACTCCACGAAGTCGGCACGCAGACGTCCGGCAGCGTCGGTGGGCGGCGGCGCGGGGCGGGTGAGGTTCTCCCATCGGGCGATGGCGGAGGCGTACGCTCCCCATCGCCCGTCGGTACCTCCGCCTCCGGGGCCGCCTCCCCCCCCACAGCGGCAGGACCACCGCCGACAGGGGCGGGCGCCAGCCCTTGCCCAGACGGCGGCCCCGGGTGCCGGTGTCGCGCGCCCTCGGGGTGGGCAGCAGCGACGCTGCCGCGCTCGGCAGCGTCATGTCCCCGTTGCCGTGCCGCTGGTTCGGCGAGCCCTTGATCCCGTCCGACGCCTTCGGCGTGGGCAGCAGCCACTCCACCTCGTCGGCCAGGTTCGGGCCGTGGCCGCCGCTCTTCCTCTTCGACGGGTGCTGGGAGCCACCGTTCTTGCCGATGTTGCTCGTCGGGGTCTTGAGCAGCGTGCTCGGCGGGCCAAGCGGTGAGGAAGGTGTGGTCGCGACGATGGGGGGCTCCGACGTCGGAGGCACGAAGCACGAGCCACCTCGCGTCGTACCGGAGATCGGCCAGGGAGCCGAGTACGGCACCAAGTGCCCGCACAGGAGACTGGGTTGGGTCGTCTCCCAGACACCACGGGCAGAATTCCACGTCGCCAGGGGAACCGGCGGGCGAGGTGAGGAGTCCGCGGACATTCTCGATCACCACCAAGCAGGGGCGGAGGGCTTCGACCGCACGGGCGACGTGCAGCCACAGCCCCGAGCGGGTGTGGGGGTTGAGCCCGACCTGGCGGCCGGCGACGGAGACGTCTTTGACAGGGGAAGCCAGCCGTCAGGACGCACACCCGAGGCACATCGGCCCAGTTGACGGCGGTGATGTCCTGCAGATTGGGCACGCCGGGCCAGTGCCGGGCCAAGATGCGCACGGCGTCGGGGTTGATCTCAGCGTGCCAGGCCAGGGTGCCGCCGAGCGCGGCCTGGACCCCGAGGTCCAGACCGCCGTAACCCGAGCAGAGCGAGCCGATCAACGGCGTTCGCGCGGTGGTGGTTTCCATGTCACCGGCCACGTGCGATTCGGTCCGAGGGGGCCGCCACCGCCGTGGTGACGCTGGGCGGCGGCGACCCCCGGAGAGCGCGCGGTGGTCGCGGACCGGCTGCGGGCAGCCTGGAGCCGCACGGACGGGGGAGAGACCGTTGCCGATGCGGAGTGCAGGGAGTTGGCCACGTCGTGCAGGGCCGCGTCGGCGGTGGTGAGTGCTTCCTCCATCACCCGCACGGCTGCCTCCCGGGCATATCTGGCGTCGGGCTGGTCGCGCAACCCGTCGGTCTGGTTCAGGAAGGCGAGCTGGTGGGCAGCCGCTCCCAGGGCGGAAGCCGCTTCGCCCGCGGGCTCGACCGCGGCGGCGAAGCTGGCAATCACGCGAGCGGTGTGGGGCGCCTGGTCCTGGTCGGCGGCACGGAAGAGGACCTCGTCGCCCAGATCGGTGACCAGCTTTCCGAGTTCGGAGATCTGGCGTGCGACGGCGACGACATCGGGTGAGTGGTGGGGGTCCCCCGGCACTGGCAGTTTGCCGCGCTGGGCGTCGAAGGCGGAGGCCGTGGCGCGCAGGGCCAGAGCGTCGGAGAGCGGGGTGTTGTCCACGGGGCGTTCCAAAGTGGGGACAGTCGAATGGGCTGGGTTCGTGGGTGAGAAGGGGTCAGCCGTGGGTGCGCGAGGGCGGCCGTGCGGCTGATGGCGTGGAGGCAGGGCCCGGGCATTTCGAGGGCCGCGCGGCCGGTGGTGTGCTGCGGGCGAGGGCGGCGTGGACCCGTGCCGTCGGGGGCCCCTCGGTCGCCGACACGGCGGGCGGCAGCGGAGCGGGGTGGCCGTTCGCGGTCTGCCAGCGGGCGCGCACTTCGTCGAGCGGCCCGAGCGCGTGCAGGGCGTGGTTGATGAGCCTCCCGGGGGCCAGGGCCTCGTTCTCAGCCAGGGCTCGGATGGCGCGAGCGGAGGCGGCGGCAGTACGGGCGACGGAGGAGCGCATGATCTGCTCGCCGAGCCACTCGGCGCTGCCGGCGCCGACGCCGTCGCAGACGGCGGTGAGCTGTTCGGCGTTCAGCGTGCCGTCGGCGAGCAGACCGCGCCGCTGGGCTTCCCACAGCACCGTGATTCGGTCGATGGGTTCGCCGCGGTGGTGCAGTGCGCCCAGGCAGCGGTAGAGCTGGCCGTGGGCGGGGCCGGCGAAGTCGCCCGGTCGCAGCCAGCCGACGACCTCGTCCATCGCTTTCGGCCGCTCGACCAGGACCGCCAGCAGGAACTGCTCGTCCTCGGCGACCTGATCCGCTCCTACCGGCGGCGCGACGGGAGCTGTGGAAGGCGGTGCGGCCGGGGCGGCCGGGCGCGGTTCGGACCCCCAGCGGCGCGCGAGGTCCCCGAGGACCCCGGCTAGGACGTCCGCATGGTGCAGCGCTCCTTCCACCTCACCTTGGAGGGCGTCAGCGCGGGCTGCCTGGTGGAGGCGGATCGCGTGCTCGGTCACGGTGCGGTGGATCGCTCCCTCCAGCACCATCCGGCCGTACACCGGGGCGTGCTCGGGGCGCGGGCAGGCCGAAATCAGGACGTGGGGGTATACGGCGCTCAGCCCCCGGACGTGGTTGCTGGCCTCGTCGACCGCGTCGGTCACCCAGGACAGCGGCACCGGTTCCGTGGCCGCCACGGCGGGGTGGCCCTCGGCCCGGAGCTTACGCAAGGCGGCGAACAGCGCCTGGTGGATGGGCCGGTAGAAGTGATCGGGCGCGAGCCAGTCCAGGTGCGCGAGCTGGCCGGGGTCGAGCAGCACCGAGCCGAGCACCGCCTGCTCGGCACTCAGCAGCGGGTTCATCGCTGCCGCCCGGGGCGGGGAGCCGGCGGATCGTCCTGCTGCGAGCGGAGATCGGCGACGGCCTGGTCGGCGGCGGCCATCGCGGCGGCGAAGCGGTCCAGCTCGCTGGTGAACGTCGGATCGGTGGCGAGGATCGAGCCGGAACCGGTGACCAGCCACCACTGGCCACCGTGCCGGACGACCGGTGAACGGGCGAGGCGTTCGGACCGCGTCAGAGGGCAGGACGGAGTGCGCGAGGACACGAGGGGACTCCTGAGCAGATAGGAGGGGAGGTCAGGCTGAGAGGTCGATGTCGGCCTGTACGGGGGCGCCGGAGCGGCAGGACCAGGGCGAGCAGCCGTCCGGATCGCCGTTCTCCAGTTCGGCGTCCGCGAGCGCGTCGAAGATGTCGCCCTGACGTCCGGACCATTCGTGGGCGGTGACCCGGTCGATCGGTGCCTGGTCCAGAGGCCGGCGGCTGCGGTGCAGGTACGCGTTGGAGCGCTCATGCCGACAGCCCGAAATCGTCACGACCCGGGGACTTGGCGATGGCCCGCTCCGTGATGGCCTTCGTCGCGCGGGCGGAGGCCGGACCGACCACCTTGGCGGCGGGCTCCTTGTACCAAGGCCGCAGGTCGAGCAGCGCCACCCGGATACCAGTGGCGAGCAGCAGCGCCTTCCCCTTGGGGAGCGCGCGGATCGCGTCGGGGGGCAGGATCCGCTCGGTGCGCATGCTCACCGAGGTGGACTTGCCGCCGTCGCTGGTCGACACAGACGTGGTCTGCACGTCGTGGTCACCGACCTGCCTGCTCAGACGATCGGCGAAGTCGGCGTCGTCGATGCCACTTCCGATGATCTTGATCGTGGCGGCGGACCAGAGTGCGTCCATGCCTGTCTCGCCCCAGCACCGCTGGCCCTGTCGGTAGGACTGCAGGATCGTCATCGGGATCACGCCCCGTGAGCCCAGGTGGCTGTACAGGTCGGGGAGATCGGAGATCTTGCACACGTTGGCGGCCTCGTCGAGGACGCACAGGGCAGGCGGGTCGAGCCGCCCGCCGGAGCGCTCGGCGACGACCACGGCCGCGCGCATCACCGCGTCGGCCGCCGCCGCGATGATCGCCGATGCCGAGCCGCCGCCGTCCTTGCTGAGCAGGTACAACGTGTCGCGGGAGGTGGCGAACGCGGAGGGTATGAACTCGGGAAGGTGCTTGTCGGGTGTGACCCAGGAGGCGACGTCCGGGTCGAGCAGGCAGCTCGCGTACTGCCGCGCGGTCTCATAGATGCCGTCCCGCGTTTCCGTGGCCCCGCTGACGGTGCCCTGGAGCTGGGCTGCGACCGCCTCGTGGCCGGCGTCGGTGAGCAGGTCCACCGGCGTGCGGTCGGCAGGGGAGGCGAGCCAGGCCAGTACGTCGGTGATCGGGCGCCGGTGGCTGGCGGCGGCCAGGAACAGTGCGCCCAGTGTGTTGCTCGCGGCGGTGGACCAGAAGTCGGCACCGCTGGATTCGTCCACGCTGGCGGCGACGAAGTGCCCAGCCAAACGTTTCGCCCCGGCCAGGTCGCGGGCGTCGGCCAGGATGTCCCACCACATCTCGCGCGGGTGATGGGCGATCTGTTGCGGGTCGAGGGTCCAGATCGTGCCGACCTTGGCGCGGGCGTCAACTGTCGCGGTGAAGGCGTCGTTCGCCGCCTTGTTCGAGGTGAGCAGTACCGGGCCGGGAGCGGCGAGGATCGCGGGGATCGCCAGCCCGGACGTCTTGCCGGAGCGTGGGGCCATGATCGCGACGATCACGTCCTCCCAGGAGGCGCGGACCTCGGCTTGGCCAGGGGAGTGCGTGCCGACGAGGATCCCGCGGTCCGCGGGTGCGACCTCCTTCGGTTTGAGACCGGACAGGCTCGGCCGCAGGCTCTTCGCCTTGGCGGTGATCTCCTTGTCCATCAGAGGGGCGAGATCCTGCTTGCGGGCAAGGCCGTTTTTCGCACCGCCGTGCAGCCGCAGCCACACAACCAGGCCGGTGATGGTGAGGCAGACGGAGAGCAGCCCGGGGACGACTTGCGCGCCGACCCGCAGAGCGGTGGGGCTCAGGTGCGGCCACAGCGCGTCGGGGTGCAGCAGCGCGTCGGTGGCCTGGAACGGCGTCCAGGGACCGGTGCCGACGAGAGCGTTGGTGAGGTTGCCGGTCAGCCAGGCGAGGGAGCCGAAGGCGATGGCGGCGCCGAGGACGCCGAACAGGAGGTAGAGAAGCGCGTCGGAGCCGGTGGTGGTCGAGGGCGCGCTGGTACGCGGGGCGGGCATGGCAGGTCCAGGGAGGGAGAGCGGACAAGGCGAGGCGGGGCGTGCGGCGCTCTTCTGCTGGTCATCGGGGCAGCTCCTGTCGGGTAGGGGACGACGGTTGGGGGTCAGGCCGAGGTCATCGGGTGCGTGGCGACCGGGGCGGTGGAGCGCTGGTGGGTGGTTCGGATGTCGCGCCGGTGGAGGGCGCGGTCCGCTGGATGGCCGCCTGCGGGGAGGAGGCTCGGGCGGCTTGCGGCCGGCCCGCTTCCGGGTTCTGGGCGGCGGACGGTTGGGTATCCGCGACCGCGTCGTCGCCGAGAACGTCGCCGAGCAGTTCCCTGGTCCGCAGGGCAGGCACCTTGTCGCGGTCCTGGGGTCGCTGAGTTCCGCAGGACACGCGGCGATCATGTCCTCGGCGACCTCCAGCTCCTCCTGGACGTCCCGCAGCATGCGGGTGGCGGCGGCCAGCCGTGTCCACGTCTCGAAGGTCGGGTTGTGGTGCGGGTTCTCGAAGGTCAGACGGGCTCGGGTCCAGTCGGCCGCTGCGGCCACGAGTTCGGTCAGCTGCGGGAGAGCCCCGACCAGCGCTCCGTTGACCTCCTCGATGATTCCGGCGACCTCATGGGGAGTTGCCGTCTCGGTGAGCCGGGCGATCATCCCCGGGACGGAGTACGGGTCGGCCGACGGGTGGGGCAGGTGTCGGACCTGCAGGGGCGTGTCGGAGCCGGGCGCCTTGCCACCGTAGGCAAGCCGGATGTTGTGCTGCATTGCGGCGTCTACGGCCTCGCCGATGCTCGGGTAGAACTCGGGCACTTGATCCTCCTTGGGAGCGGTGTTGGGTCGGTGCCGGGTGGGTTGGACAGACCCCTCGGACCTTGGCCGGTCTGACGGCGGACGCGCTGGCCAGAGCGTCGATGGCTGTCCGCATGAGGCAGGTGCGCGTCAGACCGCCGGAGGGAGGAGGGAGTACGAGAGGAGAGGACCGGGATCACCGGTTCCGAGGGCTGGCGACCTGCGGCGCACCTACGGCTGTACCGACCCCCGGAGACGGAGTTCCGAGCGCCGAAGACGCCTTGGCCTTGTCCGCTGCGGGCGACGTGGCGAGAGCCGCGCTTCGTGCGTCGGGCGGGGCTGGGTACTGCGTCTGCGCCCCGGCGTGGTCCTGCTGCGAGTCGTTGACACGGTGCAGTTCGCGTCCCGCTCCGACGAGTTCCGATTGCGCTGCGCTGACGAACTCCGCAGCGAAGCCGAACCGGTCGGCGAGCGCATACGCCTCGTCGTAGAGGTCGGTGATCTGTTCGCCTGCCGTCTCCAGAGCTTCCCGGAGGCGTTCCAGGACGCCGTGCTCGGGATGAAGGAGGTGATCGACCGCCTGCGCAAGGTCGGCACCGTTCTCGGCGGCCCTGATCTGGTCAGTCAGCCGGAGGACTTCGGCACCGGCGGTGTAGAGCCCGAGAGGGTTGGCCGGGGTGGACAACCGGCTCGTGTTGAGGGCGGGGTCCAGGTCGACGCTGTACCGGGCGGCGCGCAGCATCTCGGCTGCGTGGGAGGCGATGGCGACGCGCTCAGCCTGCGGGGTGGTGGTCGCCAGGCGGTGGCGGCGGCCGTACCAGTCCTCCATCTGCTGGAAGCCGGCGTGCTTGAGAAGAGTGGCGGACAGGTCGTCGCTGGCGCCCTTCGCCAAGACGCTGCCGCTGGGCTCTTTGCTGATGGTGATGTAGGGGGCAGTCACGTGGGTCTCCTGGGCGCGGGGTGCTGGGCGTGAGGCCGGGGGCAGGTGGCCGATTTCGGTGGCGATGCGGTGGCACTCGGTCTGGAGATGGAAGGCGTCGCGGTAGGCGTGGTGGACACCGCCGTCCTCGCGGGCGAGGGTGGCCACGACGTGCACCAGACGGGCCTGGTTGCGCACGGCGATCCACCGGCAGGCGTCCGGATCGCCCTCCGGGCCTATGCCGGTGGCCGCCACCACCCGGCGGGCCACCTCGGCCCACTGCCAGTCGGTCAGGTCGGGGTGCCGGGGATCGGAGCGGACCGAGCAGGCCCACACTGGCCGCTCGGGCGCTCGGGCGCTCGGGCCCCGAGGCGCTCGACGGGTGCGTTGAGGACGCGGGCCAGGTACGTCGGCGCGTCGGGCCGGGTGGGCATCTCGAGCGGGGCGCCGTGGCCGTCCCCCGCGATCAGGCGTGGGTTGGTGTGATTGCCGCGCTCGCCCGGCCCGTACAGATACTCAAGCAGGCTGACGGTGTGGCTGGCGCGCTGCAGGTGGGCGATCACGGCGTCTACCTCGAAGGGAGTGGCGAACGGGAGCCCGGGTGCCGGGCCGTCGGGGAGAGAGGATCCGCAGAATCCGCGATTTGGCCCGGCCGGAGATGGGTGATAGACGCCTGAGGTCACTGCGGCTCGTCGAGGCCCTGACGGTGGAGGTGAAGCCCGCGGGTGGAGCGCGCGAAGTACGGATCGTTGAATGCGCGCGGGCTCGCGATTGCCGAGAGGTTGGCGGTGTGAACTCGACGCGCAAAGTATCGGACGCCGAGCGACTGCCGTCCTGTTCAAGCGCCCTCTTGAAGGCCAAGTTGGCTCACCCCGACGTCGCCTTTCTCCACCTGTACCTTGTAGGCCATGACCGTCGGCCACATCGGTCTCTTCCTCCTGGACTGGGGGAAGAGACAGGGGAACACCGCATTCGATGCCATGCGTTGGGAGACGGAGGAGAGAATGCCGCGGGGGGCTGCGCAGAAGGTAGTGGACCTGCGCTTCGAAACAGGGCATCTCACGCGGGCCGGATCGGGCTTGGAGGTCAGCCTGACCGAACTCGGCGAGGCGGAGATCGTCAGCGCTCGGAGTCGCCGACGGGCTCTGAAGCCCAGGCGGGACTACACCCGCACGGCGTTCGTCCGCTGGCTGTACAAAGCCAGGCCCATGCAGTCCGTCGACTTCGTCAAGGTGCCCGGAAGCATCTACCTCGGCGAGCGTCTTCGCCCCGTCGAGATAGGCGAGGCAGCCAACTACCTCGGCGGCAAAGGTCTGATCGACTTCACGGACTGGGGTGTCGGCCAGCTCTTCGACCCGAGACTGACCGCGCAGGGCATTGACTGCGCAGAGAGTGGGAAGACCGTGTCCGAATTCTTGACTCCGCCTCCAGCGGCGCCGGTGTTCAACGTGACCGTCAACGGTGGCACGAACGTGGTGGGCGTCAACAACACCCAGAACAACGGGCTGTCAGGCACCGAGCTGGTCACATTGGTTGCGCAGTTGCGTGCTTTGGAGCCGCATGTGGCTGAAGCCCAGCGTCAGGAGTACGCCCAAGCCGTGGCGGTTCTTGATGACAGTGGGCAAGACTCCGCGCAGCGTGCGACCGCTTGGCAGAGAATCAAGATTGCGCTCATGCAAACTGGCGCGAGTGTGGCCAGTGCGGAGTTGCTCCACCTCGGGGACCAGGTCGTCCAGGCAATCACCGGGTAACGCCAATGCCGCCTGCTCCTCGGAGAAGCCGTGCCCGGTACGGCAGGACGATGGTGTCCTTGGGCCGTCAACTCCGGCGACCAGGTCGTGAGGTAGTGGGCCAAGCCAGGTTCGCCGCGGTGGGGTCGGCAAGCGGACCAGTCATGTCCGCATCACTGGCAGGGTGAGCGATCCGGTGCCCCGCCGAAGCGGGGCATCGGACGTCAGAAGTGGGGGTTTTCAGTGGGCCGGTCCGCCCCGGTGGCCGCCTCGAGCAGCTCGGTCAGGTCGCCGGGCTCCGAGGAGCGTTGATCAATCCACCAGCCGGCGCAGGTGATCGTACGAGCCGACTGCTCGATCTCCTCCCACTCCGCCTCGCTGGTCCCGCCTTCGAGGACCAGAGTGGTGTACGCGGCAGCCAGGACCTGGTGGCGGCAGCGCACGCCCCAGGCGACGGCGCGCTCGCGGCCTTCGAGGGGCGGCATTCGGTACTGCTGCGACCAGGTTTCGGACTCGGCCTGCTCTTCGGCGCGCTTGGCCTCCAGCCAGGCGGCCTTGTCCTGCTCGTCGCCATCCCTCGCGGCCCGCCAGCAATCGGTGCACTCCTGCTTGGCGAGCCACTCGGCGAACCCCGCGCGACGGTCGGCCGCCCGGGAGGACAGGTCTCGCTCAGCCTGGTGTCCACAGGAATGGGTGATCCGCCAAAGGGTCTTCACGGCCATGGGAACTGCTCCTTACAGGAGTTGGGTCAGCGGTTGCGGGAGAACGCGATGCGCGGGTTCACCGGGCGGGCCGCCGGGCCAGAGGTGGCGGGCGCGGTAACCGGCGCCTTACCCGGCAGGCCGGCGCGGGTGGGACTGGCGGCGAGCGCGATGGCGCTCATCGGGAGCTTGTGAGTGGTGAAGTCCTGACTGCGCTGATGGCGTGCTGCCGTCGTAGGCGCGGGTGAGCGGCGCGCTGCTACGTCCCGGGCGAGGAGGGGCTGCACGGCCACTTGGAGGTCGGCCCGCTGCATCGCCAGCGTGGCAGTGGCGACCTTGCCGAGCGCCTCGCTGCGGCCGGTGGTGATGGGCAGCGTGTAGATGTCCAGGCTCGGGTTGTGCCGCCAGCCGTGCTCTTCCAGGATGAGCGGGCCGCCGAGAGCGGAGGAACTGTCGGCGGTGGCGGCGACCACGCCGAGCTGCGGATGCTCGGCGAACGCGACGTCCGGCTCGAAGCGCGGGGGCCGGTCGCGGGCGGGCGCTGGTCCGGAGGCCGGCGAGGGGTCGAACGCGGCGTCCACGTCGACCCGGTAGCCGGCCTTGCGCAGCAACGCGACGGCCCGGGTGGCACGGCCCTGCCCATCATGCTGCTGGTTGGCCAGCGCGTACAGGTTGGGGTGGTCGGGGACGGGGTGGAAGTCGAACCCCTTCAACACCCAGGCGTTTGCTGCCAGTTGCTTGGGGTTGGAAGCGACGATGCCGAAGTCGGGGTGGCGCCCGACCGCGATGTCGGGAAGCGGGTCGTGCTCGGGGGCGGGCATGGCGGGTCCATCCGGTGAGTGCAGGGGACGAGGGGCGGTCGAGGGCGGGGACGGTTCTGCTGGTGCGGGACATGGCGGGCTCCGAGCTGGGCAGCGGTCAGCGACCGGGTGCGGACGAAGGGCGGGCGGGAGGCAGGGAGGAAGGTGCGGCTGAAGCTGACGGCAGCGCGGGTGGGGTCGTGCGCCGTGCGGTCGGCGAGACCGCGAGAGCGGCGGCGACTCGGGACACCGCTGGTTCCTCCGGTGCGCTCCGCTCCGCCCGGCCTTGGGCCCTGTTGGGGTGGTCGGTATGCCGGTCGGCCAGTTCGCCACGCATGGACCGAATGTCCAACGCGTAGGAGTCGAGCTTCTTGGCGATGTAACGCAGCCGGTTCGCGTAGTGGGGATCGGCGGGTTCGCCCAGGCCCTCCCACCAGTCGGCCGTCGTGTCGAGGGACTCCACGAGACGCTGGAGAACGCCGTCACCGGGAGCGGTCAGCTTGCTCAGTGCGGCGACGACCTCGCCCGTGTGCGCCGCCGACCGGATGGACTGGGTCAGGTGACCGAGCCGGTCGCCGAGGCTGAGCCCCTGATCGCCAGGGGGCGGCAGGCTGGGGTCGAGGAGGCCGGGATCGCACGAGACGTCGAAGCCCTCGGCCTGCAGCATGTCGAAGGCCCGGGTCACCATCTGTCGCTGCTCGGCCAGGTCGGTCATGGCGAAGGGCAGCCGGTGGAAGCGCTCGCGGAACAGCACGACGGGGACGAAGCCCGCACGGTGGAGCACCGCATCGGCGCCGCTCTCGTGGGCAGGTCGCCGCGGTTCCGGTCGGGGCGGTAGGCCGAGCTGATCCAGGCGGGTGTCGATGGCGGCGAGCAGGCGGGGGATGCTGCCGCCATGTCGGGCGTGGGGGCCGTCGGGCTCCGAGTCGTAGATCACTTCGTGGAGCGTGGAGTCGTCGGGATGCCCGCGGGTCACCAACCAACTCTCCGGATACCCGGGCGGATGGTCGGTGGGCGGTTCCTGGGGCGGGGAGATGATCAGGGCGCTGCCGTCGGGAAGTTCGGCGTGGACGATGTGGTCGCTGAGGCCGTACTCGACGGTGCAGGACAGTCCGCGTTGCCGAAGCGGCGCGGTCAGGTGGCTGTACGGGTGGTCATACTCCGACGTGCCAACGGAGGCTGCCAGGACGAAGGGTTCGCTGGTGCGCGCCGTGACGCGTGTGCCCTCGCGCTGGAGGGTGACCAGGGTCTGATCGGGGCGTATGTGGGCTTCTCCGTGGTCGGCCGTCCCCAGCGGTCGACGACGGGGGGAAGCCGCAGCCGGGTGGGGACTGTAGGGGTGGTGGCGTTCGTCGAGGATCCGGCGATCGGACGGTTTGGCCTCGCCGGAGGTCGGTGCTAGAGGCGTCAGCGCGAGCGGCGCACGGCCGGGGGGTCGGGCACCGCCGAGGCGGGCGGCGAAGCGGCAGAGGCACCGAGCTGGCCGTGGGTGGATCGGGCCAGGGCCGCTTGGACCCGCCCGGTGTGCGCGGACTGGCCGACGCCGATCCGGTCGGTCAGGTGATCGGCAGCCCTGGCCAACGCCGCTCCGCTGTAGCTGAGTTCGTCGGCGTAGTGCCAGCCTTCGGAGTTGCGGATCTCGCGGGCTCGTT
Source organism: Streptomyces sp. NPDC002671 (assembly GCF_053592475.1). Taxonomy (NCBI): domain Bacteria; kingdom Bacillati; phylum Actinomycetota; class Actinomycetes; order Kitasatosporales; family Streptomycetaceae; genus Streptomyces; species Streptomyces sp. NPDC002671. The sequence goes on along the minus strand of NZ_JBSFVU010000051.1, from coordinate 13,581 downwards.
CCTCGTAGAGCTCCCGCGACCCGGGCATGGACCCCTCCATGAGCGCGATGACCTGATCCCACTCGCGGCGGATCTCGCCTGCTCGCTCCAGTACGGAGTCGATGCCCCGCAGGCGCAGCAGGTCGGTGCTGATCGGGCCGTCGAGGTAGTCGGCCGGTTGCGTGGCGGCCCGGACAGTGGCGAGGACTTCGGGGCCGTGGGCCAGGAAGGTCTCGACGTGCTCCCAGGCGGCGGCGTCCCGGGCCACCTTGCCGTCGGCGTACCCGGCTTCATCGACGGGCCAGCCGTCCTCGTCACAGTACGAGTCGGAGACCGCGTCCCACTGGTCCGAAGCCTGCCTGATGCCGTCGGCGGCGGAGGCCAGGGCCTGGACACGCGCCCGCCATGCAGCCCGCTCGTCGGCATCTTGCGGCCGGCGGTCAGGGGTGGCGGAGGAGTCGGGAGAAGTAGGCATGGCGTTACTCGTTTCTGTACGGGTGCCTCACCGCGAACGCGGCAGCGAGCGCGTGACGGATGGCGGGACCGGAGCCGGAGCGTCGCTCTGCTGGCCGGGGGAAGTTCCCCGGGCCGACGCCGCTGGCGAGAAGCGGACCCCTGCTGCCGCTTGGTGCGACCGAAAGCGGATCTCGTGGTCGACGTTCTCCGCGACGAGATGCAACTCCTCCCCGAGGTCGGTCACCCGGGAGGCGATGGCTTCCAGCTCGGACGCGCTGCTTCGGGCACCGTGCGTGCGACACCACTCGGAGGGTTTCGAGCATCTGATGCAGGCGGGCCACCGCGCCGAACTCCTCGGTGACGGCCTCGCGGAACAGGTCGGTGAACTCCTCGGTCCGGGCTGCGGCGAGGCGGTCGTTCCCGTCAGTTGCCGGTACGCCGCTGTCCGGACTCGCAGCCGGCCGGTCGTTGGGCGGCGCTGGAGCGGGGTGGCGACCTCGACCGCACCGAGCAGGGAACCCGTGACCCCACGGAGGCTCACTGCCGCGCCTCCTTGCGCAGCCTGGAAATTGAGGAATCGTCAGTTGCGGTGAACTCGGCGCTTTTGGCATGCATCCGGGCGTCCGTGTCGAACAGCTCGCGCTCGGCCGGATGCAGGATGTGCTGGGTGATGAAGCTCCGACCTGCGACTTTCCACAGGCCCCGGCCCTTGGTCAGGGCGGACACGGCCTGGGTTTCGATACCGGTCAGGCCGAGCAGCGACGCGGCGGCGGCGAGCTGGTCGGGCTCCTGGCGGTAGATGATGCGGGTGGAGCAGTCGGCGAGTAGGCCCTCGGCCAGGACCCGGCCGCGTGATCCGGCGTCGCCCGCGCTGAGCAGATCGCTGAGGCGGTGGATGACCATCAGGTTGGCGATGCCGAGCCCTCGGCTGAGCTTCCACTGGCTCTGCATGCGCTCCAACAGGCCGACGTGCCTCATCACGCGCCACGCCTCGTCGTAGATCACCCAGCGTCGGCCACCGTCCGGATCGGCGAGCACGGACTCCATCCAGGCGCTGGCGCAGGTCATCGCCAGGACCAGCGCGGTGTCGTCGCCCGAGCCGCCCAGGCGGGAGAGGTCGATGGACAGCATCGGGGTGGTCGGGTCGAAGGCCACGGTCGAGGGCGCGTCGAACATGCCGCTCAAGTCGCCGTGGACCAGACGGCGCAGGGCATGCGCGAGGTCCTGCGCTGCGGCCCCCATACGCCCGGCCTGGTCGCCGAGGGCCCGGTCGAGGAGCTCGGGCGAGCCGAGCGTGTGCGCGATCTCGCCGAGCAGGGGCACGGTGCCGCCTGCCTTGGCTTCGGTGACGACCAGGTCCAGCGCGAGATCGAGGGCCGTGTGTTCCATCGGCTGGAGATCGCGCTTCAGTACGGTGCGCGCGAGGCCGGCCAGGAGCAGGAGACGGCGCTTGCGGACCTCGGTCGCCCAGTCGTCCTCGCTCACCGAGGCGGGCCGGGCCGGGGCATCCAGGGGGTTCAGCCTGCCCGGGAGCCCCGGGCCCAGCGCGATGCTGTAGCCGCCGAGAGCCTGCGCGACGGCCGTCCACTCGCCCTTGGGGTCACAGGGCACGTAGACCCGGTAACCGTGGGCGATCGCCCGAGTGGCGATGGACTTGGCCAGCGCAGACTTGCCCATGCCGATGATCCCGGCCAGGACCGCGTTGGGGTTGGTGAAGCCCTCGATCCGGCCGCTGTTGTACAGCGAGAACGGGTCGTAGCAGAACGCGGCCTCCGCGTGGACGTCGCGGCCGATGAAGATTCCCTCCGCGCCCAGGCCGCCCTCGGCGAGGAAGGGATAGGCCCCGGACACGGTGGCGGTGGTCATCCGGTGGGCGGGCAGGCTGAGCTTGCCGCCGCGTGCCGAGGAGGAGCCGGGGCGACCGGACGGCGGATAGGTCGGCCGCAGCTCCGGGTCGAGGGCCTCCTCGTCGCGGCGCTTGGGCGGGGCTTCGGCGAGGCGAGCCTGGCGCCGGGCCTCGGCGAAACCGGCGCGGGCGGCGCGCTGCTCGGCCCGCGATGCCTTGCGGGGGACGAACAGGTGGGAGGCACTGGCGCGGGTGCGGGGCATGAACGGTTCTCCAGACGGAAGGCAGGGTCAGTGGCGGACGAGGCCGGTGAACGGAGCGTGGAGGTCGGCCGGGGTGGTGCGGCGTCGGACCAGGTGCGCGGTGCGCTGGTGGCGCTGGCAGATGGTCAGCTTCGGTGCGCCTTCTGGCAGGCCGGCCTGGCACGCATCGCGGTCGGGGACCTCGCCGGAGCCGGGTTGGGGGGCCGCGTGGTAGGCGGCGTGGACGTGGTCGGCGGCCTGCCAGATCCGGGTGCGGGCGGCGCTGAGCTGGTCGCCCTCGATCGGCACGAGCTGGCCTGTGCGGGCGGCGTGGGCATCGAGCGGGCCGTGCAGCGAGACGAGGTGGGCGTGCAGGGCGTCCAGCTCGGCGCGGGTGGTGACGAGGGGACCGCCTGGAAGGTTGAGCGCGCGGTGGAAGTCGAGCGCGGCAGTGGCGAAGGGGACGAAGTCCTGCGTGGTCGGGCTGGCGGTGCGGGACATGGGGGTGCTCTTTCGGAAGGGAGGAGGGCCGGCATCAGGCGGCGAGGGCGAGCGGCATGGCGGCGGCGGTGAACGCTTCGGCCTGCTGCCAGGTGAGCGGCCGGAGGTCGAGCTGGGCGCCGACCGCCGCGGTCTCCACGACCGCGCAGGCGGAACGAAGCTCCTCCTCGGAGTCGGCCGAGACGGTCAGCAGGCCGGTCAGGGCGACGTCCGCGTGGCCCGCGATGAGCTGGCGCTCCCGGGACTTGATGTCCTGGTACTCGATGGAGTCCGCTTCGGAGTCGACCTGGCCGCGCCGCGCCCGCTCGGCGGCGTCCGCGATCACGCTGGCCTTCTTGCGCTGGACATCGCGCAGGGCGGCGTCCAGCCCCTTCGGCTCGTACGACAGCGACAGGGTCCGCCGCACCCCGGCGGTGAACAGCAGCTGGTGCAGGAAGCCCGCCGACGTCTCGGTGCGGGGCCAGTTCTTCACCCAATACGTGCAGTGGACGGCGGAGCCGGTCGCGATGTGGTCCGACTTCTCGACGACGACGACCGGGCCCGCGGCGCCGGCGTCGGCCTCGGGACGCCCGGAGGAGGACCAACGATCCAGTGCGGCAAGGGCCTTGGGGTCGTATGCCGTTCGTACGACTGCCGCGATCTCGCGGGCGGTGAGCCAGCCGGTGGGGCTGAGCCCGGCGGTGCGCGCGGCCTGGTCGAAGGTCGAGGTCAACTGCGCCAGGACGCTGAAGGATCCGGTCAGACCGCCTCCGGCCTGGTTGATCAGGCGCCTGGCGGCCTTGGCGTCCAGCGAGACCGCGACGTACGCCTCGTGCGGGACAGCGGCCGGGCCGGCGCTCTGGATCAGCTCGCTGTAGACCTGGCCGGCCACAGAGGCATCGGGCTGGCCGTGCTCCTCCCAGTACCGGCGCAGCGCGTCGCCGGAGTCCGGCACGGTGCGCTCGATCACCTGGATCCGGGCGACCTGACCGGTGCGGGCCAGTGCGGCGAGGGCGCGGCCCCAGCCGCTGACGTTGGCGTTCTGGGTGCCCGGGTCGAGCAGCGCGTAGGCGCGGGAGGACACCTTGACGACGGCGGTCAGCGTGCCGGTGTGGGGGTCGTGGACGGCGCCGTACCGGCGGTCGGGTGCGCTGACCACGCGCAGGCTGGCGGCGGTCCCGGGCAGGTGGAGGAGTCCTTCGCGGACCGGGCGGCGGGATGGCCGGCACAGCCAGATCAGCTGGCCCCGCATCCGGCGCAGCGCGTACCGGGTGACGATCGGAGCCCAGTCGGCCAGGGCCCGGCCTCGGTAGCGTACGAAGACGAGCAGGGCGATGCCGGCCCACAGCGGGATGAGTTCGAGAGCGCCGACCACGCCACGGGCGAGGATCACGGCGAGCAGGAAGAGGCCGGCGAGGCTCACGACGATCAACTGCGGGGCGGTCAGGCCGAGCAGGATGCCGCGCCTGCTGCGGTGTGGGAACTTCACTGTGGCCGTGGTGACTTCGGCCTGGGGGTTGTCAGACAAGGCGGTTCCAGACAGTGGGAGCGGGCGGGAAAAGACGGATGGCGTGGCGCTTTTCTGGAGGTCATGGCAGGACTCCGACTCGGGTGGTCGGGGATAGGGGGGCGGGCTGGAGGGAAGCAGCCCGCCCCCTGGGTGGTGGTGGGTCAGGACCCGGACGGCGGCTGGTGGGGTTAGACCCAGTTCGTCGGAGTCGGGGAGCCTGTCGCCGAAGGACCGGTGGAGGGCGGCGGCGGTGCGGTGGGACCAGCGGGCGGCGCGGCACCTACGCGGGTCAGGCTGCTGCCGGGAATCGACGCGCCAGCGGGCTGCGCGGCGGGATGAGTGTTCCCATCCGAGCCTCCTGCTTCGGTGTCGGCAGGCCGTGTGATCAGTGCGGGGATGCCGGGGCGCTGGATCAGGGCGCGGCCCTTGTCGCCGGAGGCGTTCGGGTCCTCGCCGTACCGGAAAGTGGTCCGCGGCTTGGGCGGTCCGGCGTCGATGCCCTCCTTGCTCAGGTTGCCGCCGGTGGGGTTGATGCCGGAGGCGACACCGTCGCTGCCTGCGCCGGGGACCTGACTCGGCCCCTGCGGAGCAGGAGTGCCGGTGCTGGCCTGCATCGCGAGGCTGCCCGCGGTCTTCGCGGCCCCTACGGCGACCGCCATGCCGGCGACGCCGGTACGGTGCAGGTCGTCGTGCCCGCCGCCGTCGGTCGCCCAGTGGACGAACTTGTAGGTGGCGTACGGGCAGAGCAGGACCAGGACCATCACGACGATGCCGGCCATCGCGTCGGACAGGGCGGCCATGCCGTCCTTGGCGCCGGACTTGCCCATCGCTGAGACGCCGATCAGAAAGACCACGGTCATCAGTAGCTTCGACACGACGAGGGTGGCGGTGGCCTCGATCCAACCCCGTCGCCAGCGCTTCGCAACCTCCCAGCCGCCGCCCGATCCGGCGAAGACCGCGAGGGCGACCATGATCAGGACGCCGACCTTACGGGCGACCATCACGCCCCAGTACATGAACGCGCCGATCGCGCAGCCGAGGGCGACCAGAGCTGGGACGCCCCAGCCGAGGCCGTACATCGCCCCCAACTCGTTGACCTTGATGACACGACGGATCGCGTCGTCCACTGAGCTGTTGGCCGCTTGGAACAAGCCGTCGGACAGGGCGTCGACCACCGTGATGGCCACGGAGGTGAAGGCGACGGCGCAGAAGGAGAAGAGAACGCCGGTCATCGTGCCGATCGCGGCTTGGGCGAGGGCGCGTTCGTCCCGTCGCCAGGCCGCGAACATCAACTGGATGCAGAACGTGCCGACGGTCAAGGCGAGGCCGATGGGCAACAGCAGCTCGTAGTTGTCACGGAACCAACCGGCGTTGAGATCGATGGCGGTGGTCTCGTTGACGGCCTTGGCAGCAAGGTCGGCTGCGCTGGCGGCCAGCTCACCCGCTGACTTCGCGATCCACGCTCCGATGCCGTCGGTGACGGTCCCGGCGGGGTTGGTGGCGAAGTCGACGGCGCCGCAGACCGTGTCCATCAGCGGAAAGTCGCAGACTCCCATGGCGATACCTCCTTTCTGGGGTGGGGGTCAGGGCGCGACGGCCGACAGGACACCGGCCAGGGCGCAGGGATGGGAGGGGCGGCACTGGACCGCGAGGGTGGTGACGCGGTTCTCGGCGCCGCCGTGCGGCGAGCCGTTCCAGGCGATCGACTGTTTGCCGGAAACCGTCACGGCGTAGACGTACGCGGTGGTGATCGCCCCGGGGTCCGCCTGCAGGGCCTGGGTGAACGAGTCGGGGAAGTGCGCCTCGTTCACGGTGGCGGTGGCGAACTGGCCGTTGGCGGCGATCTCCTTCCACAGCACGCGCGAGGGGGCGAGCACGTCGACCGAGGCGGTGTCGGCGTACTTGGGCTCGCTGGTCAGCCACTTGTGCAGGGCGGCCAGCAGCTCATGCTGGGAGTAGGTGCGGGTGTCGTAGGACCACAGCGCTGCGGCTGCCGCCTTACCGAAGGTGATCGGGTCGTGCGTGGACGGGGGAACGGGCAGGGCGCTGCGGCTCCCGTGCGGCGGTGACGAGGGGGAGGCAGAAGCGGTCGGGGAGGAGGGGGAAGCCGAACTCACCTGTGGTGCAGGAGCCTTGGAGGAGGTCCTGCCGTCGCGGGTGAGGTAGGCGGCCAGGCCGGCGAGGGCGACGAGCACCACCAGGACAGCGGTGCCGAGCAGCGCCCGGCGGCGCACGCGAGAAGCGCCGCCGGGGTTCGTGGGACGGGGAGGCATCAGTGGACCTGCGTCCCCAGCGTGCTGAAGAACGCCACCACACCGTTCGCGGCACCCAGCAGGAGGGCCGCGCCGGCGCTGACCAGCACGCCCTTCTTGCCGTTGGCCTCGGCCTGGTGGCCGCCGGAGTGGTGGCCCCAGGCCCATACGCCCGCGCTGACGGCGAGCGCGCCGACCACGGCGATGATCCCGAAGAGGTTGATCGAGCCCATCACCTGCTTGAGGACCGCCAGGCCCGGCAGCCCGCCCCCGTTCGGCTTGATCCCGGGGTCGTAGGCGAGCTGGACGACCTTGTTGGCGAGGTACACGATTTTGAACTCCAGTTCGATTTAGGGGCGCGCCAAAGCCCGAGGGGGCGAAGCGTCAGTGCAAGGAGGGGGGAGGGAGAGAAGCGCCGGTCAGAGGACGCGGCGGGCCGCGAGAATCTGCGGCTTCCAGGACGCGAGGGTCGCGAGGCGGACCACGTCGCCGCTGTGCGGGGCGTGCACGATCAAGCCCTTGCCGACGACCATCCCGACGTGTTCCGGGACTTCGGCAGTCCCCCTGGTGAAGACGAGGTCACCGGGCTGGAGAGCGTCGACCGATACCGGCTTGCCCTCCTTGACCTGCGTGTACGTCGTCCGCGTGAGGGTGACCCCGGCGGCCTTGTACGACTGCTGCATCAGGGAGGAGCAGTCGCAGCGGCCCATGGGGTCGCTCCCGTGGGAGTCGGTGCAGCTCCCGCCCCACTGGTACGGGGTGCCGAGTTGGCCGAGCGCCCAGCGGATCGCCGTCTGGACCTTGGGCGGAGCGTCTGCCGGGATCTTGTATCCGGTCGGCACCGTGCCGGGCGGGATGGTCCCGAAGTCGGTGCCGTCCCCGCCGGCCGTACAGTCGCCCGCGGTACTCGGCGGAGGACTGGCCGTGCTGTCCGAGCCAGATGGCGAGGGGCTCGGCGACGTGCCGCCGGCCTTCGACAGCAACGGCTCGATCGCCTGCTGCAAGGCGGTGGCCAGGGGCTCCCGCTTTGCGTAAGCCTCCGGGAAGCCGGACTTCTGCACCGCCTGGGCGGCCTGGGTGACGGACAGGGACTGCCAGCCCGAGACCTTCTCCAGCGCCTCGTAGAACATCGTCGAGGCGTGCACCGGGTCGAGGATCTCGTTCGCGGTGCCCCAGCCCTGTGACGGCCGCTGCTGGAACAAGCCCAGCGAATCGCGGTCGCCGAAGGTCAGATTCCGCAGGCCGCTCTCCTGCAGAGCGGTCGCCAGGGCCACGATCTGACCCCGGGCCGGGATGTTCCTCGCGACGCCGGTGGCCTGGATGGTCTTGGCGTTGGGGATCTGATCGGCCGGGTCGTCCAGGCCCGGCACGGAGACCGTGCCCTTGCCGCCGCCGTCCAGGATCGCCTTCACCTGAGCGGCAACGGCTGAGGTATCCACGGCCTGCGTACCGCCGGTTGAGCAGGAGGCCGAAGCAGTCCCGGCCCCGATGGCGAGGATCGGAACGGCCAGCAGAAGCGGACCGGAGGCGAAGAGACCGACGACTGCTCCGGTGGTCTTTTTCATCGCCGCCGCGGTTCGCCGGGGCGGACAGCCCGGCCGGGCAACGGGGCTGGGTCAGGGCGTGGGCGTATCAGGGCGTGCTGCATCGCAGCGGCTCCTCGCGGTTCGTAGGAGGCGCGGTGCCGACTTCTCGTGCAAAGCTGGCGGCACCGCGCCGATGTGAATCCGCCTCTCAGGGCGGGCCTGGGTCAGGGGAGTTGGTAGCTCCCGGACGCCGGTCTCAGGTCATGCGCGGCAGCCAGCCGCGCTCGTAATCTCAGGCGGTGCACCGGGTCTCCTGACGGCTTCGGGAACGGGAGGGGCAACGCGCCTTCCGGGCCGCGTCTTTGGACGCGATATCACGGATCAGCACAGGTCAGCTGGGGTGGAGCTGGGCTCCACCTCGGTGACACGGCTGGACAGTAGACCGGGATCCCGGCCGCACCAAACGGCCGCCGAACCCGGGCCCGAAGCACGGCACAGGCTCGTTAGGTGCGGCTGGAAATCGCGGCTAACCTCCGGCGCAACCCCGCTCCGAACGGCCGCTGTTGACCGCCGTCCGGAGGTGGCCCAGTCCCGTCGTGCCCCTGAAAGAGGCCCTGCACATGAGCTACACGCTGCACCGAGGCGACGCCCTCTCTGTGCTGAAGACCCTCCCGGACGAGAGCGTCAATGCCGTCATCACCGATCCCCCGTACAACTCCGGCGGACGCACCAGCTCGGACCGCACCGGCCGCACCGCCCGTGCCAAGTACGTCACGGCCGGATCGGCGCACGACCTGCAGAACTTCCCCGGCGAGAACCGCGACCAGCGGAGCTATCGAAGCTGGCTGACCGCGCTGCTCACCGAGGCGTACCGGGCCGCGACCGAGCACTCCGTCGCCATGGTCTTCTCCGACTGGCGCCAGGAGCCGACCACCAGCGACGCCCTGCAGATGGCGGGCTGGACCTGGAGCGGCACGATCCCCTGGATCAAGCCCGCCAGCCGGCCCCGCAAGGGCGGGTTCAAGCAGTCGGCCGAGTTCATCGTCTGGGGCGTCAAGGGCAGCCTCGAAAAGGACCGGGACCTCTACCTGCCCGGCCACTTCGTCGCTTCCCAGCCCCGCAAGGACCGCGTCCACATCACCCAGAAGCCGGTCGAGATCATGCAGCAGCTCGTGCAGATCTGTCCCGAAGGTGGCACCGTCCTGGATCCCTTCACCGGCAGCGGCTCCACAGGCGTCGCCGCCTTGCGCGAGGGCCGGCAGTTCGTGGGGGTCGAGCTGTCCGCGCATTACGCCGATGTCGCTGAGGCGAGGCTCCGAGCGGAGCTGACCCAGGACGACTTTGTCCTGGCAGGACCGGAGGCATGAGTATGAGAGCGACCGGACCGGGCCGACGGACCGCAGACGGACAAGGGCGGCTGGTGCATCGAGAAACCGAGGCACCAGCCGTCCTTCCTCTTGCGTCAGGCGGCCTCGAACGCCCGCCGGATCAGCGGTCCAGCCTTCTCCAGGTCGGCTGCCGAGGCGATACGCACCTCCAGGTCGCCGGTCCCGAGATGGCCGATGCCACGCATGTCACGGGAGAAGCCCTCCTCCAGTTCGACCGTGTCCGGGTCGACCTTGAGGTAGACCAGGATCGCCTCGTGCTTCGGGCGGAAGATGACGGAGGCGACGTTCACCATCCGTCGGTAGGCGATGTAGTGCCGAAGCTGAGCCACCTCGACCTCGCCCCAGACGGTGAGGGCCTCGTCCAGCTCGGCGTACAGGTCCTGCAGGCAGCCAGGAACCGCACCCGCAGTAGCGGTTGCCTGAGCGGACGTCTTCCCGCCTTCGCCGACGGCACCAGCCGTGACCTCCCGCTCGCGGCTCTGGCGACGATCCGAGACCGGTCTCGTGGATCCGGGCGTGGACTCGATCAGCAGCAGGCTCAGCAGCCCACCCTCGAAGACGCGGTAGCGCACCAGGTCGATCCGCTCGCGCAGACGGTGCACTGCGACTCGGTCGTGGTGCGAGAAGCCAGCGGCGATGCAGACCATACGAGGGGTCCGCCAGTCGATCGACTCGGCTGCCTGGGAGCCCAGCTTCTCCTTGACCAGTGCCTCGAACTCGTGACGCGCGGAGTCCAACCACGACAGGTAGGAGACAGCCTGAGAAGACACCGCTGTCGGCGCCTTTCTTGTATTCGACATTACCGACCGCAGGAGCTCGATGTCGGCTCTGAACTGCGACGATTCGTAGACTACATGTCCGTGACGACGGGATGGGCTCTTCGGAGTCGCCAGTTGAGGTGATCCTGTTGGCGGCGGTGTTGTCGCTGCACGGACGCTGGAAGGCGAAGGTGGGTCCCGTCGGTGCCCACCGCCTGTGGGTGCGTTCCGTATGCGGGGAATGCCCAGCCGTCTGGTGAAAGGGCTATTGCAACTCGATCACCGACAGGCCCTCTGCCTCGCCTATGGCCAGCAACGCCTCCGTGCACGTCACCGTATTGACCGGAGACCTCCGATGCAGCGTTGCCACGCATCTTCCCCCGCTTGGATCCCACAGCCGAATCGTCCTGTCTCCGCTGCCTGAGACCAATAGGTGGCGGCCGACCGATGTAGTGCCGAAGGCCACCGAGGTCACCGCTCCGGTATGGCCACTCAGCGGCTGGCCCGCAGGAACACCAGTATCGGGATTCCATAGCCGCACCGTGCCGTCGGTCCCAGCGGATGCCAGTAGGAGGCAGCCATTTGCTGTGGTGCTGAAGGCCACCGAGGTCACCGCTCCGGTATGGCCGCTCAGCGGTGGGAGGGTGGGGATGCCGATGCCGGTGGTCGGCTCCCACAGCCGCAGGGTCTTGTCTCGGCTGGCTGAGGCGAGGAGGAGGCGGCCGTCAGCTGTTGTACCAAACGCCAACGACTCGATGTATTGGGTATGACCGACGTTTGATGTGCCAGCGAGGATGCCAGCGATGGGGTCCCACAGCTTAACAGTGCCGTCAACGCTGGCCGAGGCGAGGAGAAGGCGCCCGTCGGGCGTGCTACCGAAGGCCACTGAGGTCACATGGTTGGTGTGGCCAGCGAGTGGTACGCCAGCAGGGGCACCGGTAGTGGGATCCCATAGCCGCACAGTCGTGTCCCGGCTGGCAGACGCGAGGAGGAGGCTGCCGTCCGGTGTGGTACCGAACGCCACCGACGTGACTTCCCGAGTGTGGCCGATGAGCGGTTGGCCGAAGGGGGCACCGGTGGTGAAATCCCAGAGCCGCACTCTGGATCCCCCGTCCGCAATGGCGACGAGGAGGCGGCCGTCGGGCATTCTGCCGAAGGCCACCGACTTGGCTCGGGCCATGCGGCTTGGGGATGGGCCTTGGGGGATGCTGTAAGTCGTGGGGTCCCACAGCCGCACTTTACCGTCCAAGCTGGCGCTGGCCAGGAGCAGGCGGCCGCCCGGTGTGGCGCCGAATGCCAAGGAGGTGATGACGTTTGTATGACCGTGGAGTGGCGCGCGATCGGGCGTGCCGGTGATGGGATCCCACAGCCGCACGTTTTTGAGTCGGGTGGCGGACGCGAGGAGCAGGCGGTCGTCCCCTGTGGTGCCGAATGCAATCGCCTTGGCGGAAGTGGTATGGCGTGGCAGGGCCCTGATGGGGACGCAGGTCTTGGGATCCCAGAGTCGTATAGGTTCGATTCCGCTGGCGGCGAGGAGGAGGCGGCCGCCCGGTGTGGTACCGAACGCTACCGAGAGGATGCTGTGGGTTTGGTGGTCAAGTGGTGGGCTGGCCGGGGCGCCAGCGATGGGGTCCCACAACTGCACCATCCCGTCCTCGCCCGCGGTGGCGAGCAGGAGCTGGCCGTCGGAAGCAGTGCCAAATGCCACTGAGGTCACCGCTCCCGTATGGGCGGCAAGTGGTGCGCCGGCCGGGGCACCGGCGATGGGGTCCCACAGCCGCACCGTCGAGTCCCGGCTAGCGGTGGCGAGCAGGAGCTGGCCGTCGGAAGTAGTGCCAAATGCCACTGAGGTCACCGCTTTCGTATGGGCGGCAAGTGGTGCGCCGGCCGGGGCACCGGCGATGGGGTCCCACAGCCGCACCGTCGAGTCCCGGCTAGCGGTGGCGAGCAGGAGCTG
>NZ_JBSFVU010000051.1:0-1090 GCF_053592475.1 Streptomyces sp. NPDC002671 | reverse complement strand
CTGGCCGTCGGAAGTAGTGCCAAATGCCACTGAGGTCACCGCTCCCGTATGGGCAGTGATGCTGAGCAGGCTGTCGTCTTGCCGGACCGCTGTCAGCCGAGTCTGGTAGAGCGGAGGTATCTCAGTGGTGCTGACGTTCGTAATATTGCCGAATAGGGCATGGGCAGCCTCTTGTAGATAGGCGGCGTTGGCGCGGGCGTCGTCACCGAGGAGGGGATGGGCGCGCCGGTAGATACGCGCAATACTGCCCATCTCCGGGTCGGCGGGGTTAAGAACCGCTGTGAGGGTGACGGGATCTGCTGTGGAGAGGAAGTCCGCGTCATGGGCCAGGACTGAAAGCTTCTGGGGACCAGCGGCTTCGGCGTGCTGGGCCAGGTAGGTGCGAAGGTAGGGGTGGGCGGAGAACCATTGCCGCTGGCCCCACGCGCTGGTGGGTACGGTTGACAGCAACGCGTTTGTGAGGGCTTCTTGCTTGCGGGCTTGTTGCTCCTGCCAGACATACGGGGCTGTGGCGTTGGCGGCTTGCTCGGTGCTGATCTCGCCGCGGAGGTGTGCGGCCAGCAGGTCGTGGAAGGGCCGAAAGACAGATCGCTGACCCGGGCCCAGGTCCTCCACGATGTAGGCCCCCGCCTTCTCCTGTAGCCAGCGAACATCCTGGTCACTGATCGGGCCCGGCTCGCCGACTCGCTCCTGGGCCAAGGCCTCGGCGACTGGCACCCAAAGGTTCTCCCAGGGCAATCCGGCGCCTGCCGCCCAAGCCAGAGCCTCAAGGAGGGTGCTGGCAAGTGGGGCCTTGCTGCCAAGGCGTCCCAAATCTTCGTCGAAGGCATCCCCGATGCTGGTGGGCAACTGGGATAGCCAGTCGTCGCTGGCGGTGTCAACGGCTTCAGGGCGGTCGCGGACGGAGCGGGCCAGCAACTGTGCGATGAGGAACGACTCAGCCGTGTGCTGTCCAGCCGTGGTGGCTGTGGCTTGGCGGGCGATCGCCTCGGCCACTGTCAATCCCCCCGATCTGTGGAGACCTTCCTATGCAGCCAGTTCCTCGGTGAGGCTGGCCTGGTAGCTGTGTTCGTAGTCGATCGGGCTCTTG
>NZ_JBSFVU010000050.1:0-32109 GCF_053592475.1 Streptomyces sp. NPDC002671 | reverse complement strand
AGCTACCTCGCCGGCCTCGAACTCCGCGCCTCCATGATCTGGGTCGGAGATCTCTTGCAAGCAGCCGATTGATCACGACATCACACAGGCCCTAGCTAGAAGACTCATGAAGATCTTGTTGAGGGGCTGTCCGGTTGTAGGCCGGGCGGCCCCTTGGTCTATGCGGTGGCCGGACTGATCGTCCAGGTGTTGCCTGTGCGGGTGAGTCCGAGGTTGATCAGTCGGCGGAGGTTGAGGGCGGCTGCTCGGGTATGGAGCCAGGCGTTGTTGGTGATGGTGCCGCGGTAGCAGAGTTTGCGGTTGCCGTGGTGGACGAGCCAGGCGACGGCGCGTTCGACCGGCGGTCTCCAGCGGCGGTAGTCGGCTTGCCAGTCGGGGTCGGTGGCGGCCTGGCGGCGGGCGCCCGTGAGGAGGTCGTGGTGCGGGCGGATGGTCAGGATGCGTCCGGCCCTGACCTTGGTGCACCGCTCGCGCAGGGGACATCCAGTGCACAGGTTCTTGAAGGCCGCCTTGCGCTGGTTGTGCTGACCGCCGGGGTCCGACAGGGCAACGGTGTGTCCAGCAGGGCAGGTCACCGTGGCGGCGGCGGTGTCGATGGCGAGGTCGTCCAGGGTGAAGCCGCCGGGGACGGCCGCCCGGAGCGGGGCGGGTTTGAGGAACAGCCGGTGCCCTGCCTCTTCGAGGGCCTGGCGGGCCTCGCCGGTGGAGTAGGCGGTGTCACCGAAGGCGTCCGCCGACTCGACTTCTTCGGCGAGCAGGTCCAGGCCGACGGTGGCCTCGTGGTGCTCGGGTCCGCTGCCGGGCCGCAGGGCGACGGCGGTGTATAACCCGGTCTCGGGCTCGATGGCCAGGTGGGCCTTGTATCCGTCCTGCTGGTGGGTGCGGGTCTTGTGGATGTGCCGGGCCTCGGGGTCGACGGTGGAGACCATCCGGTCCTGCGCGGTGCCCCGGGTGATGCGCCAGCGCCCGTCGCGGCCGTCGGAGTCCTCGGCAGGTTCGGCATCCTGGCCGGCGACCAGAGCCAGGATGCCGACGGCGTTCGCGGCCTGCTCGTCGTTCCAGGCGATCCTTGGTTTGCCCGGGTCGCTGTAGTCGTGCGCGGTGCACTGCACGGCTGCCACCTGGCCGGCTCCCGGGACCTCCCGGATTACCGCGCGGATGGCGGCGATGATCTGGGTGACGGTGTCCTGTGTGGCGACCGCGTCGTCCAGAACGGTGGAGTCCAGCGCCCGCCGGTGCTTGCCTTTGAGGACCCCGGTGGCCTTCACGACCTCGCGCACCGCCTCGAAGACCCGGTTCGGGCGGGCAAAACGGCCCAGCCGGCGGCGGAAGCAGCCCAGCAGGGACGGGTCGAAGTCACCGGTTGCCGACGCTCCGCGTCGACTCCCTCCCCCGCCTTGTAGCTGGACGCACCAGACCCCGCTCACCTGCGCTTATGAGGCGCCGCAGCTCTCCTCCGACCTGATCCGCCGGACAGGCCCTGGCCTCCCAACCGGTCAAGCACAGCGCAGCGCCACCGCTCGGTCTCGGCGATCTGATTGAAGGTGAAGAGGTGCAGGCCGACGATCCCCGCCGAGGGAGAAGAGAGCGCGCCCGCGGAACGGGCGAGCAGCCGCTCGGGCGAGTAACCGCCGGGTGTCGCGAAGCGCAGGAACCACGAGGCGTGCTTGGTCAGAAAGCGCGTCGACTCCCCCACCCCGATCTTCGCCGCCATGGACAGCAGCTTCGCCCGCTGCACCGGCCCCGCGACGCCCACGTGGACGGGCAGGGTGATATCGCGGCGGCGTATCCGGCCGACCCAGTCACCCAGCACGCGCGGGTCGAAGCAGAGGTTGCTCACGATGTACGTGGCGTACGCGCGCTTGTCCCACATCGCCTGGATGGTGAGGTCGTCGTGGATGAGCGGGTGGCTCTCGGGGTAACCGGTGATGCCGACATGAGCGAAGGGGCTGCCCAGCTCGCTCAGCCTGCGCAGCACCGGTAGTGCCCCGTCGTAGGCCCCGGCCGGCGGATCGGCGTCGCCAGCCGGGACGAAGACGTCGTCGACGCCCGCCTCCCGGAGCCGGTCGACGACATCCTTCAGGTGCGCGTCGTCCCGCAGCAGCCGCGCGGGCACGTGCGGGACGACGCGATAGCCGTGCGCCGTGAGCCGGGTGGCGAGGTCGAGCGTCGGTTCCAGGCCCTTGACCGGCGACGCCGTCACGGTGACGACGACGTCGCGCGGGACATGGGCGAGGACCTTGTCCTCGGTCGCCTTCGCGGGCAGCACCTCGTAGCGGACGCTGTGCAGCAGCGCCCGGAAGTGTTCGCCGTCCAAGGTCTAACCGGCCTGCTTCTGGGCGTCGCGGTACCGGTAGTACGCGGCCTTGGAAGGGGCCAATGGGTCCTTGTCCAGGATGAGATCGGCCGCCTTCTCCGCGATCATCATCACCGGCGCGTAGATGTTGCCGTTGGTGACATAGGGCATCACCGACGCGTCGACGACGCGCAGTCCCTCCACACCGTGCACGCGCATGCTGGTGGGGTCGACGACGGACATCTCGTCGGTGCCCATCTTGCAGGTGCACGAGGGGTGCAGGGCGGTCTCACCCTCCTTCGCGACCCAGGCGAGGATCTCCTCGTCGCTCTCCACGGACGGGCCCGGTGAGATCTCCCCGTCGTTGTACGGGGCCAGCGCGGGCTGGTTGAGGAGCTTGCGGGCGACGCGGATCGACTCGACCCACTCGCGGCGGTCCTGTTCCGTGGACAGGTAGTTGAAGCGCAGCGCCGGGTGCTCGTTCGGGTCCTTGCTCTTGATCTTCACCGAGCCGATGGCGTCGGAGTACATGGGACCGACGTGCACCTGGTAGCCGTGCCCGCCGGCGGGCGAGGAGCCGTCGTAGCGGACCGCGATCGGCAGGAAGTGGAACATCAGGTTGGGGTAGTCCACGTCCTCGTTGCTGCGGGCGAAGCCGCCGGCCTCGAAGTGGTTGGTCGAGGCGGGGCCCTTGCGGAAGAGCCACTGCAGGCCGATGAAGGGGGCGCGCCACTTCGCCATGTACGGCTGCATGGAGACGGGCTGCTTGCAGGCGTACTGGATGTACACCTCCAGGTGGTCCTGCATGTTCTCGCCGACGCCCGGGAGGTCGTGGACAACGTCGATGCCGATCGCGCTCAGTTCCTCGGCGTTGCCGACGCCGGAGAGCTGCAGCAGCTGAGGGGAGTTGATCGCGCCGCCGCAGAGGATGACCTCGCGGGCTCGCACCTGCTGGACCTTGCCGCGCCGCCGGTACTCGACACCGACAGCACGCTTGCCCTCGAAGAGGACGCGGGTGACCAGGGCGCGGGTGGTGACGGTGAGGTTGGGCCGCTTCTTCGCGGGCTTGAGGTACGCCTTCGAGGCCGACAGACGGCGTCCCCTGTGGACGTTGCGGTCGAAGGGGGCGAAGCCCTCCTGCTGATAGCCGTTGACATCGTCGGTGCGGGGGTAACCCGCCTCCTGGACGGCCTTGAGGAAGGCGGTGAACAGCGGGTTGGAGGCGGGGCCGCGTTCGAGGACGAGGGGGCCGTCGTGGCCGCGGAACTCGTCGTCGGGGTCGGCCGCGAGACAGTTCTCCATCCGCTTGAAGTACGGCAGACAGTGCGCGTAGTCCCAGGACTCCATGCCGGCATCGGCGG
This sequence comes from Streptomyces sp. NPDC002671, assembly GCF_053592475.1. Taxonomy (NCBI): domain Bacteria; kingdom Bacillati; phylum Actinomycetota; class Actinomycetes; order Kitasatosporales; family Streptomycetaceae; genus Streptomyces; species Streptomyces sp. NPDC002671. Next base: position 28,452 of record NZ_JBSFVU010000050.1, on the reverse strand, counting down.
CCCAGCGCTCGTAGTCCATGGGGTTGCCACGCTGGAAGATCATGCCGTTGATGCTGCTGGAACCGCCCAGCACCTTGCCGCGCGCGTGGTAGATGCGCCGGTCGCCCATGTGAGGCTCGGGTTCGGACTCGTACTTCCAGTCGTAGAACCGGCTGCCGATCGGATAGGTCAGCGCCGCGGGCATGTGGATGAAGACATCCCACGGGTAGTCGGGCCGGCCGGCCTCCAGGACCAGCACCTGGTTGCCCGGGTCGGCGGAGAGTCGGTTCGCCAGTGCGCTGCCGGCGGATCCACCGCCGACGATGACGAAGTCGTATTGCAGGGGAGCCATGGTGCCTCGTCTCGCTCGCGCCGTAGATACGCGTGGCATGCTAGTACGAGTATCTCTATACGCACTAGGTTGCGAGCAACGCAACTTGCATGGTCTACGTTTCGATGCTGTTACTTGCCATGCTGTTGTTTACTGCGCGTATAGTTTCGCTGTGAGCAACTACAGTCCAGATACCGAAACGACAGGTTCGCAGTCCGGCGGGGTACAGTCCGTCGACCGCGCCATCAGCGTGCTGGAAATCCTGGCCCAGCGCGGCGAGGCCGGCGTCAGCGAGGTGGCCGCCGAGATCGATGTTCACAAGTCGACCGCGTTCCGGCTGCTCGGCGCCCTGGAGGCGCGCGGTCTGGTGGAGCAGGCGGGCGAGCGCGGCAAATACCGCCTCGGCTTCGGCATCGTACGCCTGGCCGGCGGGGTCACGGGACGCATCGACATCACCCAGCAGGGCCGTCCGGTCTGCGAGCGCCTCGCCGAGGAGATCGGCGAGACCGTCAACATCGCCGTGATGCAGGAGCACTACGCGATCAACCTGTACCAGGTGCGCGGCCCGGGGGCCGTCACCGCGCACAACTGGGTCGGCCAGCTGACCCCTTTGCACGCCACGTCCAGCGGCAAGATCCTGCTGGCCCACATGCCCGCCAAGCAGCGCGCCGCGCTACTGTCCGAGGCCGGCCTGAAGAAGGTGACCCCGCACACCCTGACCTCGAAGACGAAGCTCGAGAAGAATCTCGCCGAGGCTCGGGAGCGTGGCTACGCCTGGACCCTGGAGGAGCTGGAGATCGGGCTCCACGCCATGGCCGCGCCGGTCCGCGACCGGGACGGAGAGGTCATCGCGGCACTCAGCGCCTCCGGCCCCGCTTACCGGTTCACCGAGGAGCGCATGCACGAACTCGCTCCGGTGCTGGTCAAGGGCGCGGAGGAGATCAGCCATCGGATGGGCTACCTGGGTTGAACGCCCAGGTGCCGCCGCCGTCGGCACCTTCAGCCGCCACCGTCGGCCTGCCGAGAACCGCCGCTACTGCGACTGCCCTGTCCCGAGACGCTCCCGGACCCAGTCGTGGAACTCGCCGATGTGGTGCTCGCTGGGCACCAGTACGCCGCCCTCGGCGTACAGCCGGGAGCTCATCGCGGGCTGACAGCGCTCGCACGCGTCGAAGTCCTGCCGGTTGACGCGGTCGAAGAGCTCCACTGACCGGCTGACATCCTTGCCGCTTTCGACGACGTGCTTGAGGTAGAGCCAGTCGCACTCGACGATCGTGCGGTCCGCGGCGACCGGGTACATCCGGTGGAAGATCACATGGTCGGGGACGAGGTTGATGAACACCTGCGGCCTGACGGTGATCGCGTAGTAGCGGCGGTCCTGCTCCTCGGAGACCCCCGGAATGCGGTCCAGTCCCTCGGAGCCGTCAATGGTGAAGCCCTTGACCTCGGCGCCGAACTCCGCGCCGTGACCCACGTAGTACTGAGCGGCGTACCCGTCGGCGAACTCCGGGAGTACCTCGGTGAGTTCGGGGTGGATCGTGGCGCAGTGGTAGCACTCCATGAAGTTCTCGACGATCAGCTTCCAGTTCGCCTTGACGTCATAGACGATCCGCTTGCCGACCTCGAGGTTCTCCATGTCGTAGTGCTCGATCGACTCGGTGTCGCCGAGGCGTGCAACGACGTCCTGCACGACCTCCTCGAAGGGAGGCGGGTTCTCCGCGAGGCACACCCACACATAGCCGAGCCATTCATGGGTCGCCACGCTCGCCAGGCCGTACTCCGTGCGGCTGACATCGGGCATCTTGGTGAGGTTGGGCGCGGCAACGAGTTTGCCCGTCAGGTCGTACGTCCAGGCGTGGTAGGGGCACTGGAAGGCGCGCTTGACCTCGCCGGTCTCCTCCGTACAGAGCTTGGCTCCGCGGTGGCGGCAGACGTTGAAGAAGGCGCGTATGGAGTTGTCCCGTGCGCGCGTGATCAGGATGCTCTCGCGGCCCACCTCGACGGTCCGGAAGGCGCCGGGCTTGGCCAGATCCGAGGAGCGTACGGCACAGAACCACATCGTTTCGAAGATGCGCTCCTGCTCCTGGGCGAAGATCCCCGGATCCGTGTAGAAGGAGCCGGGCAGGGTGGCGATCAGGCTGTCCGGCAGGCTGGTCGAGGTCACAGTGCACTCCTCGGAGAACGTCGTGGATCGGTCATTCACGCGCCGGGAAGAGCGACTCCGGACGGCGTTTTATATGGAGCAACGCTGCGCGCTATACGCAACAGCAGCATGAAATGCACCATCGGTGATGTCAAGATGTCGCGGAGGCGAGCTGCTTGCGCCAACGCATGAAAAGCCGCGGCTGGTTCATCGCGAGGACGGCGACCGGATGTCCGGCACGCCGGTAGACGGCCAGAAAACTGCGGTCGCCCGGGACGCCTTCCTCGACCGTCACACTGTCGGCACCGGCTGAATGCCCGGCGAACTGGATCTTCACACCGTACTGGTCCGACCAGAAGTACGGCGGCCGGGGCACGCCCGGCTCCGCCGCACCCCACGACAGCAGCGTGGCCACGGCCACGTCGGGCCGCTCGCGCGCACCGGTCCAGTGCTCGACGCGGCGGTGGATCCCCGCGTGGGGGTCGTACCAGGAGGCGCAGTCACCGACGGCGACCACACCGGCGAGGCTGGTGCGGCCGTCCGCGCCGCACTTGACGCCGTTGTCGAGCGCGACGCCGGATCCTTCCAGCCACTCGACGCACGGACGCGCGCCGACACCGACGACGACGGTGTCGGCGGGGATACTGCTGCCGTCCTCGAGCAGGACGGCGTCGACCCGGCTCTCCCCGCTCAGCCCCTTGACCCCCACGCCGCACAACAGCCGTACGCCGTGGTCCGCATGGAGGGCGGAGACGATGCCGCCCATGGTCTCGCCGAGCGGTCCGGCGAGCGGCGTCGGCGCCGCCTCGACCACCGTCACGTCGAGTCCGAGAGCGTATGCGGTGGAGGCGACCTCGGCGCCGATGAATCCGCCGCCGATCACGACCAGCCGCCCACCCAGGGCCAGTTCGTCCCGCAGGGCGCGGGCGTCGTCCAGGGTGCGCAGTGTGTGCACCCCGGCCAGGCCGTCGGTGCCGGGCAGCGTCCGCGCGGCCGCGCCGGTCGCGATGACGAAGCCGTCGGCTCGGACCTCGCGGCCGTCGGCGAGCCGCACGGCGCGATCCGCGCTGTCGAGTCCGGCGGCGCGGGCGCCGAGCAGCCACTCGGCCTGCAGGTCCTCGTCGTCCGACTCCAGCACGAGATCGGCTTCGCCGATGTCACCGGCCAGGAACTCCTTGGACAGCGGCGGCCTGTCGTACGGGCGGTGCGGTTCGTCGCCGATGATGACCAGCCGCCCGTCGTACCCCCGTTTCCGCAACGAGCGCGCCGCCGACAGACCGGCCAGCGAGGCACCCACCACGGCCACTGTCCTCACGCGGGACCTCCGGCGAGCCGGGACGCAACACAGGGCGGCAGGTTGGGTGCCTCCGTGGACGGCCGGACGTAGATCATGCCCTCCTCGATGAGGACCTCATGGGTGCGGACCGGACGCTTGGCCGGCGGAGCGTCGACGGCTCCGGTCCGGAGGTCGAACTTCGAAGCATGCAGCGGGCATTCCACCTCGCAGCCCTCCAACCAGCCGTCGGCGAGCGACGCGTCCTGGTGGGTGCAGGTGTCATCGATGGCGAAGACCTCGCCGTCATCAGTGTGGAACACCGAAACCGGCGGATCGATGTCTAGCCGGTAGGCCTCGCCTCGCGGCAGATCCACGAGAAGGCACGCGGGAATCATCATGACACCTCGGTGCGTATAGCGAAACGGATTGCGGTAAGCGCAACGTCAGTTTGAGGGCGGCCCCAAACCCTTGTCAAGGCATCCAGAGGACAGGCCGACCCCTTGTTCAAGGTTGCTTTTTACGCAACGCCTTGCGCCATAGACAACACACCGCATGAAGGAGCCGGCGTGGCGATCAGCGTCTTCGACCTGTTCAAGGTGGGCATCGGTCCGTCGAGCTCCCACACCGTGGGGCCCCTGAAGGCCGCCCGTCTCTTCGTCACCGGGCTGCACGAAGACGGTCTGCTCCCCCACACCGCCTCGGTCCGGGCGGAACTCTTCGGGTCGCTCGGCGCCACCGGTCACGGCCACGGCAGCGGCAAGGCGGTACTCGGGGGGGCGAGGAACAACTGAACGAAAACTGACGCTAAGCCCTTCGCGTGCCTGAGAGCGCTTTGACCTGGGGTTCGGCGGAGGCGGAGCCTTCGGCAGTCGTGTTGATCACTGACTGTCTGGAGGTCCGGAGTGCCGGTCGAGTTTCTGACGGATGAGCAGGCCGCAAGCTATGCGGCGTACGGCGGGGCGCCGTCGCGGCGCCTTCCAGGACGCGGCCCGCGGCCGGGTCGACCTCGCGCGGGTCGAGCGGCACTGGGAGGACATCCTGCGAATCATCGGGTCCATCCGCACCGGGGCCGTGCGTGCGTACGACGTCATCCGCATGCTGTCGCGGGACGGGCGCCCCACCCCGCTCGGCGACGCGATCGCCCACTACGGGCGGATCGCCAAGACGCTGCACATCCTGCGCCTGGCCGACGAGCCCGGCTACCGGCGGCAGATCAAGGTGCAGGCCAACCTCCAGGAGGGCCGCCACGCGCTCGCCCGGAAGATCTTCCACGGCAAGGCCGGGCAGCTCTACCAGCGCTACCAGGACGGTATGGAGGACCAGATCGGCGCCCTGGGCCTGGTCCTCAACGCGCTCGTGCTGTTCAACACGCGGTACGTGGACGCCGCGGTGAACCAGCTGCGCGCGGACGGCTTCGACGTCCGCGACGAGGACGTGGCCCGCCTCTCCCCGTTCGTACGGCACCACGTCAACATGCTCGGCCGGTACTCGTTCCAGCTCCCCGAACTGCCGGGCGGCCTGCGCCCGCTGCGCGACCCGGACGCGGCCGAAGAGGTGTGACCCCGGTGCGGGTGACCGTCACCGCCGGGGCTGTCCCGGCGGTGACGTTTGCACTGGTCACCGGCTCGTAGGGTGCCGGGAGCCGTAACACCGGCGGAGGGCGTGGCGGCTATGCGTCGCGGCGGGTGCGGTAGGCGGCCGATGAGAGCTCCGGGCTGCTGCTGAGCCGGGACTGGGGTGCGGGCGGCCGTCACACCGGGTGGGTGCGGCGGCCGTGGGTGGGATCGGCTCGTGGTTCGAGTCAGTCAGCAGAGCGGCGGATCAGCCCGGCGTCACCGCACCCTCTGGCACTCCGAACCACTCCTCCAGCGCCTCCGCCAGCCCGGCCGTCGACGTCGGCGCCTGCGCCCCCGCGTCGGCCGCCCAGGCCGTGAAGCCGTCCGGACGGACGAGGACCGCCGCCAGTTTCGGGCGGGACGGGCAGCCGGCCGTCAGGGTGTCGACGCGGCCGGCATACCCCGCAGCGAGGGCCCGGAGCTCCGGGTCGTCGCTGAGGTCGAGCAGGAGCGCCCGGCCGCCGTGGAGGTGGTCCGCGAGGCGGCCGCCGCCGGTGAGTTCGAGGTCCGGGGTGCTGCGGCCGGTCAGCGGGTGCTCGCCCGGCAGCTCGTACCGCACCCCGGAACCGTTGAGCCGCGCGGTGAGGTACGTGGTGCCCACGACCGTCCCCGCCAAGTCGCTGACCATCGCGCGCAGGGCCCGGGACTGCGGGTCCGGGCGCATGGCCGCGACCTGGGACCGGGTCCAGTCCAGGACCCACGCACCGACCGGGTGCCGCTCGGAGGTGTACGTGTCCAGCAGCCCTTCCGGCGCCAGCCGAGCCAGGACAGCACCCCCGCCCGGCGGGAGTTCCAGGTGTTGACCGCCGCGGTGCCCCAGAGCAGTTCGAGGGCCTCGCCGATCTCGTCGTCCGCCACCGACGCCAGACACCGGGCCTCGCCAAGCCGTTCGGCGGTCTTGCCCACCCCGATCCCGTAGTTCCGGACCGTGTTCGGGTTGCCGAGCGAGTCGAGGAACACGTCCGCCGCCGCGCGGACGGTCATGGCCTTCCCGGTCGGCAGCTGTACGACGGTGGGCACCACTTCCTCCTTGCCACAGATAGCAGGGCCGCTTCACGCAGCGGCCGAAGAACGTCACCGCAGGTGACGAATCAAGCTACGCAGATATTGGGGTGTTATCTGTGGGACGACTTCAGACCCGTCCCGGAGTCGACGCACCGTCAGCCGCCCACCAGGGCCGACAGATCCTTAGCGCCAGTTTTCGTTCCGATGTTCCTCAGCCCCCTACTTCTCGGCCTGGAAGGCGAGGATCCGGAAACCGTCGACACCGACACCGTGGACGACAGGGTGCACCGGATCCACGAGGCCGGCCGGTTGCGGCTGCTGGGCCGCCGGGAGGTGGAGTTCCGCGAGCGCGAGCACCTGGTACTGCACCGTCGCCGCACGCTGCCGTTCCACCCCAACGGCATGGTGTTCACGGCCCGGGACCACGATGACCGCGAGGTGAGGGCGCGCACGTACTACTCGGTGGGCGGGGGCGTCGTGGTGGACGGGAGCGCGACGGGTGCCGACCGCATCAAGCCCGACGACACTCCGGTACGGCTCCCCTTCGGCTCGGCATCCGAACTGCTGCTGCGCGCCTACGAGACCAGCCTGCCGATCAGCAGGGTGATGCTCGCCAACGAGCTGTCCCAGCGGAGCGAGAGCGAGGTGCGCGCCGGCCTGCTGCGGATCTGGAGGGTGATGCAGGAGTGCGTGGAGCGCGGCTGTTCACGGACCGAGACCACCCTGCCCGGGCGGCTGCAGGTGCCCCGCCGTGCCCCGCAGCTGCTGCGCAGCCTCGCCGAGGACTCCCAGTATGTGGATCCGCTGCACATCATGGACTGGGTCAACCTCTTCGCGCTGGCCGCCAACGAAGAGAACGCCTCGTGCGGTCGCGTGGTCACCGCGCCCACCGACTGTGCGGCCGGGATCGTGCCCGCGGTACTGCGCTACTGCACGCGCTTCGTTCCCGGGGCCGACGAGGACGGGGTCGTCCGCTTTCTGCTGGCCGCCGGCGCGGTGGGGGCGCTGTTCAAGGAGAGCGCGTCGATCTCCGGGGCCGAGGTGGGCTGCCAGGGAGAGGTCGGGTCCGCCGGCTCCATGCCCGCCGCTGGTGTCGCCGAGGCGCTCGACGGCACGCCGGAACAGGTCGAGAACGCCGCGGAGATCGGCATGGAGCACAATCTCGGGCTGACCTGCGACCCGGTCGGAGGCCTGGTCCAGATCCCCTGCATCGAGCGGAACGCCCTCGCATCCGTCAAGGCGATCAATGCGGCACGAATGGCGCTGCGCGGCGACGGCACCCATGTGGTCTCGCTCGACAAGGTCATCAAGACGATGCGCGAGACCGGTGCCGACATGAAGGTGAAGTACAAGGAGACCTCGCGCGGCGGCCTCGCGGTCAACGTCATCGAGTGCTGAGACGTCAACAAGTGCTGAGCGTCTTCGAATGTCGAGACGAGGCTGCCGCCGCGCGGTCGGCAGCGGTCAGAATCCGCGGTCGATCCATTTCTGAAGATGCGGGGCCTCGGCGGCGATGGTGGTCGTCTCCCCGTGACCGGTGTGCACGACCGTGTCGCCCGGCAGGGTCAGCAGCCGGTCCCGGATCGAGTCGACGATCGTGCCGAAATGACTGTACGACCTTCCCGTCGCCCCCGGTCCGCCCGCGAAGAGCGTGTCACCGCTGAAGAGTGCCTTCAGGCCCGGCGCGTACAGGCACACCGCGCCGGGGGCGTGGCCGGGAGTGTGCAGCACGGTCAGCTCGACACCCGCCACCGTGACGACCTGCCCGTCGGCCAGTTCGCCGTCGGGTGACCGCTCCGGGTGGGTCTGCTTCCACAGCGGCAGGTCGTCGCCGTGGAGCAGGGTCGGAGCACCGGTACGGTCGGCGAGTTCGGGGGCTGCGTCGATGTGGTCGTTGTGGGCGTGAGTGCACACGATGGCCCGCAGCGTGCGTCCGCCGAGGGCTTCGGCAATCGCCTCGGCGTCGTGCGCAGCGTCGATGACGACGGCCTCGGTGTCGTCACCGATGATCCAGACATTGTTGTCGACGTCCCAGGTGCCACCGTCCAGGGAGAACGTCCCCGAGGTGACGAGGTGTTCGATGCGCGCACCCGCCATGCCGGCCATGCCGGCCATCAGAAGACCACCACCGAGCGCAGTACGTCGCCGCCGTGCATCCGCTCGAAGGCCTTCTCGACCTCGTCCAGTGTGATGGTCTCCGTGACGAAGGCGTCCAGATCCAGTCGGCCCTGCAGGTAGAGATCGATGAGCATCGGGAAGTCACGGGAGGGCAGGCAGTCGCCGTACCAGGAGGACTTCAGCGCGCCGCCCCGGCCGAAGACGTCCAGCAGCGGCAGTTCGAGCTTCATCTCCGGGGTCGGTACGCCGACGAGGACGACAGTGCCGGCCAGGTCGCGGGCGTAGAAGGCCTGCTTGTACGTCTCCGGGCGGCCGACCGCCTCGATGACGACGTCCGCGCCGAAGCCGCCAGTCAGCTCGCGGATGGCCTCCACCGGATCGCCCTGCCTGGAGTTGACGGTGTGGGTCGCGCCGATCTTCTTCGCAGTCTCGAGTTTCCGGTCATCGATGTCGACCGCGATGACGATGGCCGCCCCGGCGAGCCGGGCGCCGGCGATCGCCGCGTCCCCCACACCACCGCAGCCGATGACCGCCACGCTGTCACCGCGTCCGACGTTGCCGGTGTTGATGGCCGCGCCGATGCCCGCCATCACTCCGCAGCCCAGCAGTCCGGCGGCGGCGGCCGATGCCGCCCGGTCGACCTTGGTGCACTGCCCCACCGCCACCAGCGTCTTTTCCGCGAACGCGCCGATACCCAGGGCCGGGGACAGCTCGGTGCCATCGGTCAAGGTCATCTTCTGCTTCGCGTTGTGGGTGTTGAAGCAGTACTGCGGCCGTCCACGCAGACAGGCCCGGCACTGCCCGCACACGGCACGCCAGTTGAGGATGACGAAGTCACCCGGAGCGACGTCGGTGACGCCCTCCCCCACCGACTCCACGACACCCGCGGCCTCGTGGCCCAGCAGGAACGGGAAGTCGTCGTTGATGCCACCCTCGCGATAGTGCAGATCGGTGTGACAGACCCCGCAGGCCTCGATCTTCACCAGCGCCTCGCCCGGGCCGGGGTCGGGCACGATGATCGTTTCCAGGCTGACGGGGGCGCCCTTCCCCCGCGCGACGACAGCACGGACCTGGTGAGTCATGGCCACTCCTCAGCTGGTACGAGACCTGATTCAAATGTTGCTTATTACGGCACGCATCTCACGTGTCGCAACACAGCATTATGGAGGGCCGAGCAGGGGTCAAGGATCCGAACACACCGAACGCCGATTGGACAGGGGCGACCCTGCCCCTCATCGGCACCCGTGCGCCCCGCATGATCGCGACCTGTTCGCGCGGCCGGAGCTCACGTCCAGGTGGCGGATCACGCCCATGCCGGAGTCGCCGGTCGGGGCACGGCGGATCTCCTCGCCCTCCGGCGGCGTGCCCTCAGCGACCGCCATACGGCCAAGTGCCGCAACAGAACCCTTCGAAGCAGCCACGGCGAAGGCCGATTCGGCCCCAGCGGTTCTGCCCCGGCCGATGACGCTGATCAAGTCGGCTAGGGCCTGTGTGATGTTGTGATCAGCCAGTTGCCTTCAGGAGGTCGCTGATCCAGATCATCGAGGCTCGTAGATGGAGGCCGGCGAGGTAGCTCTCGGGCGTCTTGTCGTATCGAGTTGCGATGCCCCGCCATGCTTTCAGCTTGTCGGGCGTCGAGACGGGCCTGGACAGCTGGGGTTCTGCCGTAGGGCACGGAAGGGTTGAAGCACTGATTCATTCCTTCAATCCAACCCTCGAAAAAGATCGATGACTGGGTGAAGAGAACATGGCGAGGGAGTGGCCGAGAAGTGTCAATGCGACCCCTACTTAGTGGTAACTTCCTGGAGTTGATCTTGCGGCCGGTCGCACCGGCCCCGCCCCCTCATGCAAGGACGCTCTATTGGTTGCCCTCCGGCTCCATCGCACCACCTCCCGTCTGGCCCGCGCCTCCGTCTCCGCCCTGACCCTGGCGGCCGCGCTCGCGCTTCCTGCGCCCGCCGCCACCGCCGCCGACCCGGGGAGCGCCGGGTCCGCGACCCCGCACCTCGACGCCGTCGAGCAGGTCCTGCGCCAGGTCTCCCCTGGCCTCGAAGGGCAGATCTGGGAGCGCACCGCGGGCAACCGGCTCGACTCCACCGCCCCCGACGGAGCCGACTGGCTGCTGCAGACCCCCGGCTGCTGGGGCGACGCCTCCTGCGCCGACCGGCCGGGCACCCGCCAGCTGCTGGCCAAGATGACGGAGAACATCGCGCAGGCCACCCGTACCGTCGACATATCGAGCCTCGCGCCGTTCCCCAACGGCGGGTTCCAGGACGCGATCGTGGCCGGGCTGAAGGCCTCGGCGGCCAAGGGCAACAGGCTGACCGTGCGCATCCTCGTGGGCGCGGCGCCGCTCTACCACGCGAACGTGATCCCGGCGAATTACCGCGACGACCTGGTCTCCAAGCTCGGCCCGGCGGCCGCGAACGTCACGCTCAACGTGGCCTCCATGACCACTTCGAAGACAGCCCTCTCCTGGAACCACTCCAAGCTGCTCGTCGTCGACGGCCGCTCCGCGATCACCGGCGGCATCAACAACTGGAAGGACGACTACCTCGACACCGCCCACCCGGTGACCGACGTCGACCTCGCCCTGACCGGCCCGGCCGCCGGGTCCGCGAGCCGCTACCTCGACACCCTGTGGACCTGGACCTGCCAGAACAAAAACAATCCGCTGAACGTCTGGTTCGCCTCCTCCAACGGCGCCGGCTGCCTGCCGACCCTGAACGGCGCCGCCGCCGCGCCGGCCGCCGGCGACGTCCCGGTCATCGCGGTGGGCGGCCTGGGCGTGGGCATCAAGAGCTCTGACCCCACCTCGCGCTTCGACCCGGTCCTGCCCGCCGCCTCCGACACCAAGTGCACGCTCGGCCTGCACGACAACACCAACGCCGACCGCGACTACGACACGGTCAACCCGGAGGAGAGCGCCCTGCGCGCCCTCGTCGCGAGCGCCACCCGGCACGTCGAGATCTCCCAGCAGGACCTGAACGCCACCTGCCCGCCGCTGCCGCGCTACGACATCCGCCTGTACGACACCCTGGCCGCCAAACTGGCAGCGGGCGTCAAGGTCCGCATCGTCGTCAGCGACCCGGCCAACCGCGGCGCCGTGGGCAGCGGCGGCTACTCGCAGATCAAGTCTCTCTCCGAGATCAGCGACACCCTGCGCAGCCGCCTCGCGCTGATCACCGGTGACGAGGCCGCTGCGCGCACCGCGATGTGCGGCAACCTCCAACTGGCCACGTTCCGCAGCTCGGACGCCCCCACCTGGGCCGACGGCCACCCGTACGCCCAGCACCACAAGCTGGTCTCGGTGGACGACTCCGCCTTCTACATCGGGTCGAAGAACCTGTACCCGGCCTGGCTGCAGGACTTCGGCTACGTCGTCGAGAGCCCGCAGGCCGCCGCCCAGCTCGGCACCGACCTGCTCGCCCCGCAGTGGCGGTACTCCCGGGCCACCGCCACGTACGACTACGAGCGCGACGTCTGCGCGAGCTGACCCCCAACCGGCAGGGGCCTCGCTAAGCCTTGGGTTCTAGTGGTTGTTGCAACGCCCCGGTTCAGGGGTGGTGATGGACTTCGAGTTCCGGCGGGACCGGACCCTTCAAGGGCCCAGAAAGCTGAGTCTGGAGCGGGAGGCATACTCCCGGCTCACGGCCCAGTCCCGCGCCGAGGCACGCTGGCCCCGTCCGAAACCGGGGAAGATCACCCAAGTCATAAGCTTCGAACCAAACACCTCCGGGCAAAACGCTCGTCAAGCGGCGATCGCGGTGAACTCGGCGGTGTGGACTCTGCCGTTGTGCCTGACGTCCAGGTACAGCCGGCAGGGCCCGGGCGCGGTCGCGGTCGCGTGGAAGGTGATCTCGGGGCCGGGGCGGGTCGTTCCGTCGCCGGGCCCGCCGTTCGGATGGACCCGCAGGTAGTCCTGGTCGTCGGTGCGGAGTGCGAACAGGTGACCGTAGGCGGCGAGGTACGGCTGCAGGTCGGTGACGGGGCTGGCGTGGCGGAACGCCGTGAAGGTGAGGGTTACGGCCTGTCCTGCCGCCAGCTTCCCCTCCAGGCGGAGGGTGTAGCCGTCGAACTCGCCGTCAGGGGCGGTCGCCGGGGCGAGGGTGTAGTCCCGGTCGGGGGACAGCAAGCCGTGCACGGCCTGGGCCTGGTGGGGGCAGCGGAGGATAGTGGTCGTGTTCATGACTGACTCCTTCGGTTGAGCAGGAGGATGTGTCCGGTTACGGTTCGGCGGATGTTCAGTCGTGGACGGACGGGGCGGAATGCCGCCGGGCGGCGACGGAGCCGAACCGGACGGGGGTGCCGAAGGCGACGGCGCTTCGGCCACCGCTTCGCTAGCGCGTGGACGAGCGGCGGCCCTGTGGGCCGCGCTATGCATGGTCGGGTTCTTACGGCGCGCCCGGTGAGTTCGGCGTGTACGCGGAAGGCGTTTGCCTCGCACCGGGCCAGCAGACGCCGGACCTTCGCGGTGACCGTGAACCGCGCCCCCTGCCGACGAGCGGGCCGGCTGTCGGTCCGGGCGGCGGCTGGCCACCGCCACGCCGTACGCCCCGGCCGGCTCAGCGACGGCGCTGTCAGCCGTACATGAGCGGACGTCAGCTCACCGCGCCTGTCCAGTTCCAGCAGCCAGGGCGCTGCCGCCCCGCCCCGGCGCAGGCGAGAACACCGCCCTGGCCCACCGCGGCCGTCGTCCGTCACCGCAGCACCTCTTCCCAGGCGCTCGGACACACCGCACGGTGTGCTGCCCACGCCCTGGAGTCCTTCACGCATCTCGACACCTGGGCGACGGATATCGGCACACGGATGACAGCGGACATCGTCATCCGCTGCACCGACTCCCGTCTCGGGGGTGCGAAGGCGGCACGGCATCGGCCGGCCGGGGACCGGGCCCGGCCATGGGCCACAGACAGCTCCCGCGCTGTCCGGGCCGGCCCTTGCCCTTGCCGGAAATTCCATACGCGCAGGTCAAGCGCCATGGCGGTACTCGTGGAGGACACCGCCGAGCCGGTCGTGTCTTCGTGCGTCGAGGCCCACGATGCGAGCCGGGTCGGTGATCGGCATGGGCAGCGGGTGGAGCGGGCGGGCGTTGGCGATGCCCTGGTGCGCTCGGTGCGAATTGTAGAAGTGCCCGAACTCGCGCAGGGCGTGGAGCAGGTGGTGTTGGTTCCATATCAGCGTGCGGTCCAGGAGTTCCCGCCGACAGGTCTGCACCCACCTCTCCATGGTCGAGTTCATCCTCGGCATGCGGACTCCGCTGAGCACCACGTCGATGCCCGCGTCCTTCAGGACCTCGTCGAACAGCGCAGGGAACTTTCCGTCCCGGTCCCGGATCAGGAACCGGGACCGGCAGCCCGCGTCCTCGAAATCCATGACGAGGTTCTTCGCGGCCCGGGCCACCCAGGTCGCGGTCGGGTGCGCGGTGGCACCGAGGACGCGTATCCGCCGACTGGCGTGCTCGATGACCGCCAGCACATGCAGCCGCGCACCGGTCAGGGTGACTGCATCGAAGAAGTCGCAGGCCAGCAAGGCGTCGGCCTGGGAGCGCAGGAAGTCGGCCCACGTACTGGAGCCACGTTCGGGCGCTGGATCGATTCCGGCCTCCTTCAAGACCTCCCAGACCGTGGAAGCGGCGACCCTGATGCCCAGGACGAGCAACTCGCCGTGTATTCGCCTGTAGCCCCAGCTGGAATTCTCGCGCGCGAGGCGCAGCACCAGGGCGCGTACGGAGTGCACGGTCCGCGGCCGGCCCGGGCGCCTGGGCCGAGACCTGGCGGCATGACGGCATGCGACCAGGTCGCGGTGCCACCGCAGCACCGTCTCCGGGCGCACCAGCAGCCGCACCCGGCGCAGTACATCCCTCGGCAGCCAGTGCAGCAGCGCCGCCAAGAACGCCCGGTCGACCGTACCGAAGGTCATGTCCCGCGGGGTGGTGTATTCACGGCAGCTGTTTCGGTTCCGGTTGTGGGGTGATCTGCGGTTCGGGTTCGGTTGGCTTGGTGGTGAAGAGCTCGGCCATGGAGGCTTCGGAGAGGTAGCGGCGGTCGAAGACCTGCCACTCGTCGTGGAGTTCGGCCAGCACCGCGGCGGCGAGCCGGTCCAGGGCGGCGGGGTTGGGGAAGACCTGGACGACGTCGGCCCGCCGTTTGATCTCCCGGTTCAGCCGCTCCAGCGGGTTGGTCGACCAGATCTTCTTCCAGTGCGCCGGCGGGAAGTCGGCGAACGCGGTGATGTCCGTCGCCGCATCCAGCAGCATCGTCTTGACCTGCGGGAACTGCCGTCCGAGCATGTCGGCGACCACGTTCAGCTGGATGCGCACCTGCTCGCCGGTGGTCTGCGCGAAGATGGTGCGGATGGTGGCGGCGACCATCTCCCCGGAGCCCCTCTCGATCACCGAAAACACGTCCCGGACGAAGTGAACCCGGCACCTTTGCCAGGCCGCGCCGAGGAAGACGGTGCGGATCGCGGCCACCAGACCGATGTGGCTGTCGGAGATGACCAGCTGGACGTTCTCCAGACCGCGGGCCCGCAGCGAGCGCAGGAACTTCGTCCAAAACGGCTTCGACTCACTGTCGCCGACCATCAGCCCGAGGATCTCGCGGTGCCCGGTGGCGGAGATCCCGGTGGCGATGACCACGGCCTGGGAGACGATCCGGTGGTTGAGCCGGGCCTTGCAGTAGGTGGCGTCCAGGAAGACGTAAGGGAAGACGGTGTGGTCCAGCGGCCGCTCCTTGAACGCGGTCAGTTCTTCGTCCAGCTCACCGCAGATGCGGGACACCTCGGACTTGGAGATCCCGCTGTCCGCACCGAGTGCTTTGACCAGGTCGTCGACCGAGCGGGTCGAGACACCGTGCACGTATGCCTCCATCACCACGGCGAACAACGCCCGGTCGATCCGCCGCCGGCGTTCCAGCAACGACGGGAAGAATGACCCGCTCCGCACCTTCGGGATCTTCAGGTCCAGGTCACCGGCCTGCGTGGTCAGCAGCCTCTCCCGGTGTCCATTGCGCCAGGTCGTGCGCGTCTCGGAGTGCTCGCGCGGCGCGGCACCGATCACCTCGGTGGCCTCGGCCTCGATCAGTGCCTGCAGGATGCGCTCGCACACCACCCTGATTGCTTCAACTCCGTCGGCCCGACGTAGTGACTCAAGCAGCCGCATCAGCTCAGACTGGGACAAGGCCATCGCGTGCTCCTCCGGTTGAACTGGCCGTTCACCAGGGAGACTTGCGCGATGGCCTGCCCTTGTTCAGGGAGCATGCACCGCCATCGGATGCACGCCCCGGGCAGACACCCGCGCGTTCCGGGACCCTGCCCGGCTACACCACTTCACGGGACGCGATCGTACCGAACCGCGGCCTGCGCTTGCCCAGCTGCCGCTCCAGCACCGCGATCTGATGGCGCAACGCCAGAATCTCGATGTCCTTGTCCCGCTCGCTCATCGGCAGTAGGCGTAGCAGCGCGAGCGCGTTGCTCACACCGAAGTAGGCCAGTCGCAACAGCACGGGTGATCACGTTGCCGTGCTGATCGGATTCGACGCCAGCGTCGTGGCGTGAGCGTCGACCGCGAAGATCCGCGAAGGCCCCCACCGCCTTCCACCTGGGCGGATGAGGTTTTCGGCAAAGGCAACACCAGAGCGACGAGCGCCCGCTGGTGCGGCGGGAGTTTGCACCGTCGGTCACCCTCGCGGTTGACGATGAGCATCGTGACCCACTCGACGAGGGCATGTGGCAGGTCGAGTGCGGCAGGATAGGGAACCAACGAGGCTCCTGTGCCGCTGGGTTGAGACTTCGAACACCTCCCCCAACGGCACGGGGGCTTTGTGCGTTGCGGCCCTCACCTCGACCTCACCGGCGTCGCCCGATCAGTGGCCACGCTGAAAACGCTCACTGTTCCCTCCCGGGCCCGCCGCTGGAGCCCGGGCGGTGCGAGACGGACGGGCGCCGGTAGCACGCCTGCGGATGCGGCCTGTGCGGCGGCGTTCACGACGCGTAGCCCTCGCTCGTCACCGCCTTGTCCAGGATCACCAGTTGGTCTCCCCTTCTGGCGATGAACGGCAGTTCCTCGTCCGGAAGGGCCGGGACGTCGCCGTCACCGGGGAACAGGTGGTTCACCACCCGCATGGCGTACTCCGACACCAGGGGTGTGCTGACACCGATGATCAGGCCCAGCATCGTCTCGGCCGCCGCGTCGCGGTCCCCCGCTCGGAGACTGGCCAGTCCCGCCTGCAGGGCCAGCAGCGGAGTGAACTCGGGAGCCAGGGTCCGGCCGGCCGACCAGGCGGCCTCGGCGGCGGCGCACGCCTGTTCGTGCCGACCGCTACGGCTCAAGGCCTCCGCCAGGTTGGCGGTGATCACCATCCGGCCCACCTGGTCGGCGGGCCCACACCGGTCGAGCGCCTCTCCGAGCAGGTCCACGGCCTCGACCATGTCGTTCCGGGCCATCGCCTGCATCCAGCCGGTGGTGTCACCGAACTCGATGAGGTCGATCATGTTCCTTCCGTCGGGCCCGTCGGGCCGGCCACGGAGGTATCCGAGCCGGAAGGCGCGCCAGGTCGGGCGTGAGAGGGACGGCAGCAAGGGCATCACGTCCGTGGCGCATTGGGCCGGTGTCGGCGGCCGGTCGAGATAGCGGGCGTCGTGCGCGAGGATGACGGCGCACCCCCGCTCGGGTGACCAGGCGAAGCTCTCCCAGCGCGCGTCGCCGTGCAGGGCACCGTTTCGGTGGCCGGTCGCGAGCAACTGAGCCACGCTGTAGGCGAGAACGCTCCGCCCGTCACCCCTGAGCAGGCGTTCCTCGATGTGTGCGGGCGATTCATCGTCGTCCCCCGGCGCCCACAGGTGCGCCCACTCCCGGAAGTCGGTGCGCACGGGCCGGGACCGCGACACGAGGCCATCGGGCAGGGAGATGCCGTTGTCCGACAGCAGGTTGCGGAGGGTGGTCGCACCGGCGAGCAGGCACGGGAAAGCCTGAACGTCCAGGAGCGGTGGGAACAGTTCCCGCAGCTCGCCGGGCAGGGCGTCGAAGTCGGCGGTGACGCTCTCGTCGAAGACTTCGAGCGGCACCGCCGCACAGTCGCCGACGCGCTCCACCATGCCTTCGAGGTCGAAGAGATCCGGTCGCTCCCCCGCGCGTTCCCTCCGCGGAGAGGGATGTTCCGGTACCAGCACCACCCCACCACTCCGGCAGATCCGCCGTACGGTGGCCAGCCAGCGCTCGTGATCGGTGTCGTCGACCACGGTGGCCGCGACCGTCGCGGATCCGAAGGTCACGTCGGTCGCGTGAGTGTCGGCGGCCGGGCCGTCGGCTCGCGGCGGGACGGAGAACCGCTTGCTCCCGGCAACGCTCGGACGACCGGCCTCCGCGTTCTCCGGTATCTTCGCGGCCGCGTCCGGCGTCCCCGTCTCGGACGGCATGGGCATGCCCGTCATGGCGAACAACGCCCGGCACAGCAGGAGCGACTGCTCCAGACGCGCCGGGTCGTCCGAGTCCTTGTTGACCTCTTCGAGCACCGCGGCGAAGACCTCGCGGGCTCCCGGATGGGCACGGTGCTCGGGCGGGAGGAGACCGAACGCGGTCAGGCACTCGCGGACCGCCTCGTCGAGGTCGGACCCGTCCGCCCGTACCCGGTATCGGGCGAGCAGGGCGTTCGCCAGTTGCACGAGCGAGTTCAGTCGGCGAACGCGGTCCGCAGTCGTCTCGGGCAACGCTCCCTCGTCGCCCTGATCGACCTCGGTCTCTGCCTCGGTCTCGACCTCACGGGCAAGGTCGACGGCTTCACGCAGCAAGCCCACGGCCTCGTCGAGGTCGCCGGGATCACCGGCATCGCCGGGGGTCACGCCGGCGGACGCGAAGCCGAGCAGCAGGGCCTCGCCCAGCACGGACAGGCCGATCAGCCGGAGGACGGGCGCCTGCCCGCGGGCGACCACGTCGCGAGCGCACAGGACGGCCTCCCGGCGATCCGCTTCGTCCCCGGACACCCGGAACCTGGACACATACACGGTGGCGGCGTGGGCCGAACACAACGGACGGAACGGGTCGTCCTCCGCGAGGTGTCCGGCCAGGCGTCCCAGATCGGCGGCCGCCTTCGCCAGGCCCGCACGATCACCCGAGAGCAGCGCCGTCCCGGAGATGCCCAGGACCAAGGGACCGTCCTCCAGCCGCACGGAGTCCGTCTCCGGACGGATTTCCGCCGTGCGAGCGGCGAGTTCCGGGGGCACCAGACCCGGCGCGACCAAGTCCAGGGAAATTCCCCAGATCCGCCCGAAGGACTCGAACGCCGCCAGCGACTCCCGAGCGCCCTGCTCCCCCGGCAGTTCCCGGCCCCGGCACCAGCGCAGCCAGGCGACCGCGTGCATCGCCGCCGCGGCCTCCACCCGGTCCCGGCCCGCCGCGTCGGCGAGTTCACCGATTCTCCGGGCCTCCTCGGACGCTTGGTCGTGCAGGACGAGCTCCGGATCGCGCAGTGCACGATAGGCGCGCACCCGCCGGTCGACCTCCGCGGTAAGGGCGGACAGCTCCTCGTTCCCCGGCTCGTCCGGCCTAGGGTCCGAGGCGACGAGCTCCCGCTCGACGGACCCTACGGCGCCCCCGGGAACGCGAGGGAGCCGTGGTGCCTCCGGGCGGTGAGGGCTCGACCGCGGGACCGGAACGGCCGGTGCCTCCTCGGGAAGCGCCGGAGAGGCCTTGTCGAGTTCGTTGCGGATGTCGGTCAGACGCTCGGCGAGATCCGGATGCTCGGCCGACAGTCTCGTGAGATCACCGCGCACGGCGAGAAGTTGACTCCACATCACCGCCCGCCCCTGCTCGAGTTGTTCCACGGCGCGCGGGAGCCGGAGAGCGTCGACGGCGGCCGCGGCGGCGTCGCGCACCAGCCCCGGCCACTCGGTCAGCAGGCGTTCCCGCGATGTCCGCTCCAGCCCATGCCACGCGAGCAGGGGGAGCAGTTCCACCACGTCGTAGTCGTCCACCGCCGCGCCCGGTCGCCCGCCGACTCGGGCGGTGAGGTTACCGGCGGTCCGGGCGGCTTCCAGCCTGGCGTACACGTCGGCCGTCGCGCTGCGTGCCACCTTCCGCAGCAACGCGACCGCGGCGGAGGCGTCCGTGACGGAGGCGTTCACGGCGAGCCGGTCGATGAGGGCGTGGGCGACCGCCAGGGATTCGTGGGCACGGTCGGGCCGGCTGGAGACCGGCGCCTGCAGTGAGGCCCGGGCCGCGTCGACGGCCAGGTCGAGATCGCCGGGGCGGTCTTCCAAGCGGGATCTGGAGCGGAGCAGAATGCTCAGCTTGGTGAGCATGCCGGACCGCTCGGGATGGTCGGGGGCCGTGGTGTCCACCGCCGACCGGATGGCATCGATCGCCGCGGTGAGGTCCTCGGCGCGGTCGCCGCGGCGTGCCCGGAAATACAGCGTCGAGGCGAGGTTGGACAACGCTCCGGAGTGGTCGGGACTTCCGACCGGGCTGAGGCGAAGACACTCGGCGAGGGTCCGGTGGGCCCGCTCCACATCCTCGGGATCGTCCGTCACACCGAAGCGGGCCAGCAGCGCCACTCCAAGCGCGTTGAGGGTCGGCCGCCGCTCGATGTACGTGTCCGGCAAGGTCTCGGCAGCCGTCTGCAGGACCTCGACCGCTTCATCGATGTCACGGACTTCCCGCACCCGCAGGAAGCGCCGGTACAGCGCGCTGCCCAGCTGACCGAGGCTGCGGTACCGGTCCCGACTCGTCGGCGCCGCCACTTCGGCGGCTTGGCGCAGCAGCGCGATGCCGTCGTCGAGGTCCCGTGCCGAGGACCGGAGCACGGAGCGATCGAGGTGGGCGTTGCCCAGATTGGCCAGTGTGGTGGAGCGATCGGGGTGGTTCGCGTCCATGGACTCGACCGCGCCGCGGAGCAGTTCCATCGCCTCGTGGAGATCGTCCGGTGCTCCGACCCGTTCGTTGCGGGTCCGCAGGAGGACTCCGAGATTGCCCTGCACGGCGGGCCGCCCGCCATCGTCCGCGGCCAGACCGTCCAGCGCCTGGCGTCCCTGCAGGATGCCCCGGTCCAGGTCATCGGTGTTCCCGAGGTGCTCGAAGCGTCGCAGTAACCCGCTCGACAGCAACGAACGGGTCTTCGCCCGGTTCGGGCCGTCCGCCGACAGTCCGATGACCTCCTCGAAGGCGCTGATGGCGTGCTGCAGGTCGTCGAGCCGACTGGTTCTGTCGTAACGGTGCTGCAAGGTGATGCCGTGGTTCCTGAGGACCGTCGCCCGGTGGCCCCGGGCCTCGGGACGAGCGGACGCGGTGACCGCTTCCCGCCCCACGTCGACCGCACGGTCCAGGTCCTCGGGGGACCCGGCGAGGAGCGCGCGGTCCCGCAGGCCGACCGCGAGGTTCTGCAGCAGGGCCGCCCGGTGGCGGTGATCGGGGCCGGCGAGGTCGACGGCGGCCTCGCAGAGCCGGATCGAGTCGTCGAGATCGGACCGGACACCCGTTTCCGCGTACAGCGTGGCCACGGCGTCCGCGCACCCGCTCAGAAAGCTCGGCCGATCCCGTCCGTCGGAGAACGTCGGCTGCCTGTCCACCACAGCGGGCGGGACCGGGAGCCCGAGTTCCGCCCGCGCGACCAGTACGCCCCAGAGGTCGGGGTCGGAACTGGTGATCAGGCTCGCGGCGACGAGAGGGCGCAACTGCTCCGGCACTCTGCCGGGTTCGACTCCGTAGACCAGGGCGAACAGGGTCCCGCTGACGACGAGGTCGTCGGTGTACTCCTCGGGACGGGCCGAATAGCGGCACCGGAAGAACTCGGCGAACACCGCCGTGAACCGGGGCGGCGGGTCCACGGGCCAGGTCTCCCGCACGATGTTCAGCAGTCGTTCGAACTCCTCCGGAGCCCGGTCGTCGAGCACTCCGGCCGGGTCCGCGCCGTGAATCCAGCGGTCGACCCGTGCCCGCACTGCCGACAGCAATACCTCGGCCTCATCGCTCATGCGTCCCCCGCGCTCGAATCCCGCACGCGTGCGCCGAGCCCGTCCCCCTGCGGCTCGCGGATCCGCAACGCGTACTGCCCCCGCCCCGGGCCGAAGAAGCTGATCGATTCGGGGCTTTCAGGACACAAGGTAGCGGAGCAGGCACCGGATTGAGGCGTCATCAGCTGAAGCGGGCCCCGCGCCTCGGCCGTGGCCAGCGGCATGCCGCTCCGCCCGGCGCACCCGGGCCGGGCGGTCGGGTCTGTCGGGGCCGAAACACGCTTACGCGCACGCCGCTTCACGGCGACGCCTCGGGAGTACAGGAGTCGACGACACGGATGCCGGTCGAACGGCTCAGGTCGAGCGTGACCTCGCCGCTGTCGGTCCTCAGGGTCAGCAGACCCGAGGCCGTCCGGATCACCTCACCGCAGCGGGCGCCCGCGGGGGTGAGGATCTCCACGGAGGGCTCCTTCGCGGCGGGCCCGTACCAGGTCGTGCCCACGGCCGCGACCAGCAGCGCGGTGCAGGAGAGCGCCAGCACGACGCCCCTGGACAAGGCGCTGGCGGCGCACAGCGCCTCCGCATGGTCGGCTCCCAGCGCCGATCCCCCGCCGTGAGCCCGGTACTCCTTGATCGCGGTCGCGGCCGGACGGCCGTGCGCGGCACGCAGCAACAGCACGGCCGCCGTCGTGCCCGCCAGGAGGGCGGCCAGGAGCAGGAGGCCGACGACCGCGTCGTACGGTGAGGCCAACTGGCCGACGTCCGTGCGCCCCTTCAGCAGTCCGAAGCCGATCAGACCCGCCAGCAGGGCTCCGACGCCGTTCCGCCAGGCGAGCGCTGCCGCCCGCACGCGCGGCAAGGAGTCCTTGACCAGTTGATGGTCGTGCCGGGCGGACACCTGGTGGGCGCGGTCGGCCGACGGGCCCGGGGTCACCCGGAGTGTCATGGCCGCTCGTCCCGCAGGATGACGTTCCAGTAGGCGCCGCAGCCGTCCAGGTCGTCCGGCCGCCCGGGGTGGGGTACGGCGCATGTGCAGATCATGGGCACCACGGTCTCCGCAGTTGCTGCCGGCGGCGCCGGATGGGGCCGCCGGCGCAGCCAGGAGCGGACGACACTGTCGACGTGGAGGAAGTCCATCGGATCGCCGCAGCGCGGGCACGGCCCGTTCAGGACCACCCCGCCCCGGGTGGGAACGGCCTGGAAGGAGGCCGCCTGTTCGGCGAACGACGGGTGGGTGATCTCCTCGTAGGGCTCCGGACCCACCCCGGTCTCGTGTGCGACCGAGGCCGTGCCGGGCCGCGACTCTGGCAGTGCAGGGGACATGCGGCGTTTCTCCCGTGTTCGGCAGGACGGTGATCCGTGTGTGCGGCGCCCTACGGCCCGATGTGGGTGAAGGGAGTCCAGAGTCGGGGCTGATCGGGCATTTCCCGTCGCAGGGCCCGTACGGCCCGGTGGAGCGCGAGTGCGGCGGCCTCGGGCCGCAGGTGTCCGTCGACGGTCATGTACCGGTACACCGCGTCGAAGACGCGTGCCGCTGTCCTGTCGTCCACGGACCACAGGGCCGCGACCACGTGCCGGTAGCCGGTGTAGTGCAGCGCGGACGCCAGTGTGATGGCCTCGTCCAGCAGGTTCACTCCGCCGACGGCGGTCTTGCAGGCGGACAGGCCGGCGAAGTCCCCGCGGAACTGTCGCGCCGCGAGGTCGGCGACGGTGAGCACCCCGTCGTGCAGCAGCAGGCCTCCGCGGGACGGTTCGGCCAGGTCCTGGTCGCCGTGGCAGCTGAAGTGCACCCAGCGGTGCCTCGCGAGTTCCGCCTCGACGGCTCCTCGGGTGGCTCCGGGCCCCTCCAGGAGCGTGTGGCGCCCGGCGGGGAAGAGCTCCGTGAGCGTGTCGCGTTCGGCTCCGGCGTTGCGCAACCACGGCTGGCCCGGCGCGTCGCCCACGGAGACGACGAGCATGCGTTCCTCCTCCGGCGCGCCCGCGTCGTCCGTACCGGCGTGACCGCCCGTGCCTCGTCCGGCGCGCGCCTCCGTGAGCACGCGCAGGGTGGGCGTGTATGAGGAGACGACGCGATCGAGGACCGTACGGGGTTCCGTCTCGTCGAGGGCGGCGTCGTAGTACCCGGCCGTATGGAGGGGGAGCAGGGTGAGGGGCCCCGTGGGACACCACCACAGCCGGGTCCAGGGCCCGTCGGCCGAGGCAGGCGCCCGGTGGAGACCCAGTTCGTCGAGAACCGGCGCGGCGACGCTGTCCCAGAGCCGGCGCTGGAGCGTTCCGAGCATCTCGTCCGTACGATGCGCCGCCGTCATCAGGGCACCGGCGGCGCGCTGTTGGGCGCGGATCGCGGAGGGTTTGGGGTCGGCCCTCACCGTGTCGTGCGCCAACTGGTGCTCGGACTCGGCCTGTTCGGCGGCATGGAGGGTCTCCAGATAGGTGTTGGCCCACTCGGTCGCCCGGTCCAGCGTCAGATCGGGCAGCGCGCGGTTGCGCACGCCCTCCTCGGTCACGATCAACGCGTCACACCGCCATCGGCTCACGTTGACGACGACAAC
Organism: Streptomyces sp. NPDC002671; assembly: GCF_053592475.1. Classification (NCBI taxonomy): domain Bacteria; kingdom Bacillati; phylum Actinomycetota; class Actinomycetes; order Kitasatosporales; family Streptomycetaceae; genus Streptomyces; species Streptomyces sp. NPDC002671. Next base: position 4,487 of record NZ_JBSFVU010000050.1, on the reverse strand, counting down.
CGGGCCGCCGCTCGCGGCAGGCAACAGCGAGTCGAGGCGCGGCGGCCGTAGGAAGTCCTCGAACCCCCCGAGTCCCCGTACCCGGTCGACCAGGTCATCCCACTCGCGGGCCAGAGCCATACGCCGGTCCACCGGCCCGTCCGGACTCGCCTCGATATCCGTCACGCCGTCCCCTCCCCCACTCCCGCGACTGCCCGGCACCGCCTGCGGCCCTCTCACCGCCGCCGACGGCCGGTTGGTGCCCGGCCGTCACCGGGCGGCCGCGCGCAGAGGCATGCTCCGCCGTGCCACGTCATGGCTCTCCCCCGATTTTCCATACGTACTCAGGTCATGTCATCACAAGAGACGCCCTGTACGGCCCGGTTCGGACAGACTGCGACGATGAGCGGCTCGGCCACGTCGTTCACCCGACGGCCGCCGAGCCGGAGCAGTGACGGCGGAGGCGATGCAGGCCCACCTTCGCCCAGGCACTGCCGAAGAGCACGCCGTTCCACCCGGCCTGGGTGACTCAGACCGGACGGGGACGCACCGTCCACGCAGGACACTTCGAAGGTAGCCGACCCCACTGACAGTCCACGCCCAGTGCTCCCGGACGCGCCCGGCGCACCTTCCGTCCCCCCGGGTCCGTCACGTCGGCGCACAGACAGCCCTGGCCGCCGGTGCAGGGCACCGAAACAGCCGCGAACCGACAGCGTGGGGCCGGGAGGGGCCGCTGCCCACAGCACGCCCCCAGGTGAATGCCCGAAAATCCGGCGCCCGGATCTTGCCGTCGTAGGTGGCCGTCGGCCTGCCGCTCCCGCACCCACAGGTAACGGGTGCAATTCAACCATGCACATGGCTCTGTACGCGAGAAGAACAGCTGTTCACCACTTCGGGAGGCGGTCCCCGGGGCCGCAGCGTTCGAAGTGTTCACGAGCTGCGGCAGCACCAGTTGCCGGTACTCAGTGAGCGTTTTCAGCGTGGCCACTGATCGGGTGACGCCGGTGAGGTCGAGGTGAGGGCCGCAACGCACAAAGCCCCCGTGCCGTTGGGGGAGGTGTTCGAAGTCTCAACCCAGCGGCACAGGTGCCTCGTTGGTTCCCTATCCTGCCGCACTCGACCTGCCCCACGCCCTCGTCGAGTGGGTCACGATGCTCATCGTCAACCGCGAGGGTGACCGACGGTGCAAACTCCCGCCGCACCAGCGGGCGCTCGTCGCTCTGGTGTACCTACGCCGCCACGACACCCTCACCCGGATCACGTCCGGCTTCGGGACATCCGTCGGTACTGCCCACGCGTACGTCACCGCCGTGACCGGCCTGCTCGCCGAACGGGCCCCTGGCCTGCGCGAGACGCTCCGCGAGCGCGATCCGGAATTCGTCCTGCTGGACGGGACCCTCGCCGAATGCGACCGTGTTGGCGACAGCCGAGCCGACTACTCGGCCAAGCACCGCCGGCACGGAGTGAACGTCCAGGTCGTCACCGACCCCACCGGTGAGGTCCTGTGGATCTCGCCCGCGCTGCCGGGCCGCACCCACGACCTGACCGCAGCCCGCACCCACCGCATCATCCGGATCTTCGAACGCCAGGGCGTCCCGATCCTCGCCGACCGCGCCTACTAGGGCGCGTATTCGGTTGTGATCACTCTGGGAAGTTGCCTCGCGGCGCGGCCTGACCCGGTAGACCGTGTTCCGTGACGCGAGTGCAACTATCAGATGCGGAGTGGGAGTTCATCGAGCCGTACCTGCCGATTGGCGAGTACGGCTCGTACCCCGAACGGCTGCGCCAGCAGTTCGAGGGCGTGATCTGGCGCTTCAAGACCGGTTCGGTGCCTGGTCGACTGTCCACAACCGCTTCCGACGGTGGAGGGACGCCGGCGTCTTCGAGGCCCTGCTGGAGGGCGTGATCGCGGAAGCCGCCAAGCGGGTCGAGGTGGACTTGTCCCTGGTCAGCGTGGATTCCACCACTGTCCGAGCCCATCATGATGCCGCCGGGATGCACTTGGCCCCCGACGCTTTGGCTGCCTTGGAGAAAGCCGCCGAGGAGGCGGAGAAGGCCTGGCAAAAGGGGGAGGCCCGCCGGAACAAGACGGGCAGGGCGACCCGGGCGACCCGGAGCGGGAAGAGCGGCGGCGCATCCGACGCCGATGCAAGCTCCGCCTGAAGGCCGCCCTGCTCGGACGCTCCAGAGGCGGGCAGACCAGCAAGGTCCACATCGCCGGCGAGCGCAAGTGCCGCCCGCTGGCGTTCGTCCTGACCGAGGGGCAGGCCGCCGACAGCCCGCAGTTCATCCCCGTGCTGAAGAAGGTCCGGGTCCGCGGGCTCATCGGTCGTTCCCGAACCCGGCCCGACGCCGTGGCCGGAGACAAGGCCTACTCGTCCCGCGGCAACCGCAACCACCTGCGCAAACGCCACATCAAGGCCGTCATCCCGGAGAAGAAGGACCAGAGTGCCAATCGCAAGAAGAAGGGCAGCAAGGGCGGCCGGCCCGTCAGCCACGACGCCGAGCTCTACAAGGACCGGAACACCGTCGAGCGCCTGATCAACAAGCTGAAGGCCTGGCGAGGCATCGCCACCCGACATGACAAGACCCCGGAAAGCTACCTCGCCGGCCTCCACCTCCGCGGCGCAATGATCTGGATCAAAGACCTCACCAAAACCACCGCTTGATCACGGCCAAATACGCGCCCTGGCCGCGGCCTCGCCCCTCAGTCGAGCGCGTCCAGGGCGGCCAGGATGTCAGCGGGCTCGGCGCGCAGGGTGTAGTCGGTCTGGACGAAGGCCCAGCGGATGGTGCCGGTGCGGTCGATGACGAAGGTCGCGGGCAGCGGCAGCGTGCGGGAGTGGCCGGCGTTGACGCGCTTCAGGTCGAAGCCCAACTGGTCGTAGAGGGTGCCCAGTTCGTCGGAGAGGTCGAAGGCGATGCCGAACCGCGCTGCGACCTCGGAGCCGATGTCGCTGAGCACGTCGAAGGCCAGCCGCTCCTTCTCGGCCAGGGTCAGGGACTCGTCGGGGATCTGTGGCGAGACGGCCACCAGGCGGGCGCCACGGGCGGTGATCGCGTCGTGCTGCTCCTGGAGGGCGCGCAGCGCGAGGTTGCAGAAGGGGCACCAGGCGCCACGGTAGAAGGTCAGCACGACCGGCCCGTCGGCCAGCAGCCCGTCCAGCGCGACGCGCTGCCCGGTGGCCGCGGGCAGCGTGAACCGCGGAGCCGGGGCGCCCACGCCGAGCGCGCGCTCCGCGAGGCCGGAGGCGGCGAGCTCGCGCCCGTTGCGGTCCATGACCTCGATGGCCTCCGCCGGGATCGACTGAGTCCGGTTCTCGTGCACGGCGCGCAGCTGGTCGTGAAGGCTCACAGGGGTCGCCCTTTCTCGGGGTGGGATCTGGGTCGCTAAACTTGAACCAGTCGTTCCAGGATGATGGCCTGTCAGTTCTGCCGTCAAGGACTATCTTGGAACAATCATTTCAAGTACCCGGGAGCGGTCCGCCATGCCCGACATCAAGCACTTCGACCCGGAGCTGGCGCTGGAGCGCGCCGAGCGGCTGTTCTGGCAGCACGGCGCGGCCGAGGCGTCGATCCAGGACGTCGTCGCCGCGACCGGGCTGAACCGCTCCAGCCTCTACGCCACCTTCGGCGGCAAGCGGCAGCTCTACCACGCCGCGTTGCGCCGCTACCTGCGACACCGCGCGCAGCCGGCCTTCCGTCAACTCGCCGACGACGGCCGGGGCCTGCCCGCCGTGCGGGACTTCTTCGCAGGGCTGATCGCGGTCCGATGCTCGGGCGAGCACGCGGGCTGGGGCTGCATGGTCGTCAACGCCCATCTGGGCACCGAACACCACGACCCGGAGGTTCGGGCGCTGCTCGACGACCACCACCGCCAACTCCGCGACGCGCTGCACACCGCCATCGACGTCGCCCGCCGCGACGGCCAGTTGTCCCCGCACCTGGCCACCGGCGCCGCCGCTGAAACCCTGGCCCTGCTCGCCTACGGCGTCAACCTCCGCTCCCGCAACGGCGCCGACGCGGACAGCCTTCTGCGGACCGTCACCGACACCCTCGCCCTGTTCGGGGCCTGACGCGCGGTACCACCGCCGGATCACGCCTCATCCCGCTCCTCGGCATCGTGGAGTTGCTGCCACCCGGTGCAGCCCCGCTGCCGGGCCACACGGAAGTGCCGGGCGCAGACCGGGCTCCGCTCAGGGGGTCGGCCGCTCGATCAGAGTGGAACACCGTCGAGCGCCTGATCAACAAGCTGAAGGCCTGGCGAGGTATCGCCACTCCCGATATGACAAGACACCCGGAAGCTACCTCGCCGGCCTCCACCTTCGCGGCGCGAAGATCTAGATCAAGGACCTCGCCCGACACACGCATTGATCACAACCAAATACATGCCCTAGTAGGGCTCCGTTAGGTGTGTGTGTAGGTCCTGTTTGTGGGCATGTTGGGGGTTGTGGATGCACATGAAGTGGACCGGGCTCGGGTGAAGTTGGCGTTATTCGTGGCTGATG